>JALSHG010000095.1 GCA_026982355.1 Thermodesulfovibrio sp. | reverse complement strand
GCTTGAAGAAGGTGTGAAGTTAGCCCCTCAATGGGAATGTCTGCCTGTGGAAGATTGGTAATTATATCTGGAAACAAGACTTTGTTTTGCATTTATGACTCTCCATGTTATTTCTTTTATTTTAGTAACTACTCAGGTCTATAATACAACTAATCACACTGAGGGATAAAGGGCTGACCGCAGAGGGCATCATTGACAGAGGAGAGGATATCAATGCCGTGCTTGCGGGCAGTGGAGATGTAGCTGCGGATACGGGCAAAACAGACAGCTCCTTTCTAGAGTGCGAAAGCAGCCGGAGATTTTTTGACGTATTTTGATCATGCGCATATCCTGCTCTGCCTGATTATTTGTAAAAGGTATACGCAGATCATGCAGGAAAGCAAGCACAAAGGCGTCGTATTTATCGAGACGTTCAAGCAGGTTTCGTGCTTTGGTTTTTTGGGGCCGTCCCCGTTTTCTTTTTGTTTTTTTCCCTGGAGGTTTTTGTAGGGTTTGACGGCGTCAGGTGTGGTAAGACTGGCAAATGAAAGATGTGATCAGGAGAATGTAATAGAGCAATTGAAAAACGGAGTCAACGCAATGAGAATGCCAGTGCGGGATTTAGATAGCAACTGGGCGTACATGGTAATGGCGGCATTGGCGTGCAATCTGAAGTCGTGGTTTGGACAATTGATGCCCGATAAGATACGGGGAGCAGAAGTAATAAAGATGGAATTCCGGCGGTTTCTGAATACACTGATATTATTGCCATGCCGGATAATCAGGACAGGACGAAAGATAGTATACCGGTTACTTGGGTATAATGCATGGCTGAAAGATTTCTTCAGAGCATGGGAGAGAATCCGGCGGTCAGCGATTACATAAACAGTTTACGGGACAAACTGAAAATTAAAGCAGCAGAGGTGCGTCTGAAATCCGTGATTTCAGCCGAATTCAACCCTGCAAAATGTTGTTTCAGGTTTTCATCAGCACAATCGATATAAACAGCCGGAAAATCGGTGTCGGAATAGATGAACAGCTTAAAAATAATGGCTGAAAATGGCTATGATGACGTGCTAAACAGCTCGTTATAAAACCTCGCTTGTTTTAGGATTAGGGTTAAATTAGACCTGAGTAGTTACAAACATTTAACAAAGACCCAGGAAAAGGCGGGCTTAAACAGCCTGATTATCCTTGCAGCGGCATGAAAATACCGCCTGCGATCAGGGGAGTGTGCGGCAGGGCTGTCCTGCCCCATGCGATTGAAAAATAAAGGGGAGCACGGCGGAGTGCGCCCCCCTCTCATAATCTCTGCCGTTTTTTCACCACCATTACAGGACATGGCGCATGACCGATCACCCGCGAGGTGACGCTTCCCATAAATATCCTGGTAAGCCCTGTCCGTCCGTGGCTGCCCATTATAATGATATCCGCATTCATTTGCCGTGCAAGAGCGGTGATGACCTTGTACGGTTCGCCTTCCCGTACGAATATCCCGGCGGCGACACCGGCGCGGCGTGCCCTGTCCCTGATATCCTCGAGGTTGCTCTTAGCCCTCTCAATCAGTTTTTCAACGAGCCCCGGGGCCTGTGCCTGAAACTCATCCGTCACGTTCACCACAGTGAGTATGCTTAACGCGCCTCCATACGATTGCGCATAGTTTATCGCTTCAGCGACAGCGGCATCGCTGTATATGGAGCCGTCCGCAGCCACGAGGATATTGTCCCACCCAAGGGATACGTCCCTCGGCACCACCAGCACCCTGCCACTGAAGTGGCCGATGACCCTGGCGGTCACTCCCCCCATAAGCGCCCTTTCAAGCCGGCTCATCCCGCGTCTTCCCATTATAATCAGGTCGCATTTCTCCTCTTCAGCCACCTCTATGATTTTCTCGAACCCCCCGCCTTCTTCCAGCCGCGTCTTTATGGCTGCGCTTTCTTCCCCCGCCATCCTGCGCGCTTCTGCCAGTATCTTCTCTCCCGGGCCTTTCATCACATCTTTTATGTTGCTCACGCCCACGAGCGACAGGTCTCCTTCGTAACGGGGATTAATCGCAACAACCGTTATCCATTTCTTTTCATCACGCGCTAATTTGAATGCCTGCCTGAGGGCGTTTCTGCCTGACCCGGACCCGTCGACCGCCACGAGCAGCTTGTTGTATTTTCCCATGTGCAGGGCCTCCCGTATTTTTTTATCCGGCGGTTATGATCTGCTGTGGCCGTGGCTTGTCACCATTGCCGGTTCCTTCTTCCTTGATTCCCGCATGCCCTTTATCATGGTGCTCAGGATTATGACGGCTCCGAGTATAAGGGAGACGGCCATCACCGTAAAGCTTGCCTTCATCAGAAAGGCTGTGGTCCCTTCCCTAAGCGGGAGTATCCCGAGGTCGGTCATGTACTTGGGAACAGCCAGCCCCCTGCTGACGGCCACTATCAGCATGATGGAGCCCATGACCACCTTTATCATATGCTCCCTGACATAGGTTGTCCCAAGCGCCCCGAGCTGTACGCCGAAAAGGGATGCAGCAAGGATCAGGAGAGTCAGCCTTATGTCGATCATGCCGCTCAACGCCCACTTTATTGAGCCCCCGAACCCCATTATAAAGGCAACGACAAGTTCCGAGGCGCTGGCAACGAGGCTTGATGCTCCGATTACATACATCATGCCCGGCACCCCGACAAAACCTCCCACTGCGATGGTCGCCGCCATCAGACCCGTGCAGAATCCCACCGGGACAGTAAACCATATCGAGATTCTCAGGCCGGCGGTTTTAAAGCGGATCATCGGCGGGAGATTGATATTCTGGAGCCTGAGAGCTAGCTTCGGCGGGGCGGCTTCGCCCCCTCTTTTGGATATCTTCCATGCATCGTAAAACACGTATCCACCGACGGTGACGAGGATGAACACGAATGCCAGGCTCACATACAGATTCGATCCCGCGTCGCCCCACCTGTTGAAGATGAACTCCTGCACCCTTATCCCCAGTTGAACGCCCGCGGTAGCGGATATACCCATGATAAGGCCGAGCTTAAGGTCTACCTGTCCGTATCTGAACCGCTTGTAAGCTCCGACCATGGCTTTGGGGAACTTGTGACACATGTTGCTGGCAACCGCTACGGCTGCCGGAACCCCCAGGCTCATCATGCCCGGTGTCAGCACAAAGGCCCCGCCCGAGCCGATGAATCCGCTTACAAGGCCGCCCACAAAGCCGACGAACAGGATAAAGGCAATGTCCCTGAGCCCGAGGTCCAGGAACATCCTTTTAATATTCGCAATCACCTCCGCCCCCCTTTTCCCTTCAAGTGAAAGGATCACCTTCTTGTGGGTATCTATCTTCCCGCTGCCCGCAGCGGCGCCCAGTCGGAGGGTCATGCGCTCCTCAGAGCCGTCAGGTATAAAGACAATCGTCCCCGCTTCCTTATTTACACTGATAATGGTGCCTTTTTTAAAATCACCCTTTGGCGCGCCCCCTGCAAACACTCCGGGGACAAAAGACAGGGAGAGAAGCAGGGCAAACATTACAACAACATACCTTTTCATTGATACATTCTCCTTGTTTGAATTGTGCACCTTCCAATTGCATCGGGATGCCGCTCTCCAGATGGCGCAGTTGTCAGGGTGCGGGAACGACATGGAATTCCATTCACCACCCCGAACTCCCGACCTGGTTTGCCGGCAGACTGCACGGTATGAAATGACTATTTTTTCTTTTTTGCCTCTATACCGAGCAAGCTCAGCACATTACTGGCGAATGCGCCGTGAATAAAAGAAAAATAAAATGCAGCCAGAAGCGGGATGACGGCATAAGCTCCCCCTTCCGTGGTCATGCCCGTGACTATCTCCTGGTTTGAAAACAGCGCCGTATAAGACGATAAGGATATTATTCCGAAGACGCCCGTGCCTGCATACGGCCTCTTCTTCCGCCTCTCCGCCATTATTCAACCTCCTACCTGCCGGCACCGGCCGGCCGTAACTGCCTGGGAGGCCGTGCCGGTATGCGGTCTTTCTTCAGGGGTTTCTCTTCCCTGAGTATCTTCCTTGATGTTTCAGCCTCCCCTGCTTCTGCAAAGGCCACTGCCGCATAGATGTCCTCCAGTTTTTTCATAAGCCTCTTCATTGTGATGCACCTCCTCTCCTGTTGTTTTGTTATTGTCCGTTAGACAGCCTCCACCCTGTTAATATCAATATTTATGCCAGATATGAAATAATCGCCCAACCTGCCGGAATTGCTGAAAATTTCCAGGGCACCCCTGCCGAACAGCCAATATATCATGTTTCAATATGCAACTGGACTGTTTATTTTTGAATGAATAGGCTTATAATAAAGAGAAAGGATGGATTGTTGCACATAGACCGCCTGCTGTTGCATTATGCAACTGTTCGTGTGTGCCTTAACGTTGCATAAGGCGCGATGGTCGGCCGGCAATGTTTTCATGCCGCTGCAAGGTAAGGATTGAAGATGGCCAGGTTTCCGTCCAGCATTCGTCAAAAGATGATTCTCGGGTATGTGCTGTCTTTTACTGTGATAATTGCCGGCGCTGTCCTGACATACATCAACCTCAGGGTGGTCGAGGAAAAGGTGATATTCAGCAATATCATATCCGGGTTTTTCGACACCACACTTGAGATCAGGCGGTTTGAGAAAAATTACTTTCTCTACAGGAAAGAGGACGATTACCGTGAGAACCTGCGATTCGTCGCCAGGGCAAAGGAGCTTGTGGCGGAAAACAGGGAGGGATTCAAGGAGTTTGTGTCAGTGGTTTCCGTTGCCGGCATAGAAGAGGCCCTGAATGAATACGAGGGGCTTATAAGGGCCTTTTCCAGGGAAAAGCAGGCGGAATCCGGCAGGGCTGTCCTGCTGGAGGGCAAAATAAGGGCAAAGGGCAAGGAGATTGTTACAATCGCCGAGGACATATCGAAAATAGAACATGATAATATCCGGACGCTGCTGTCTTCCCTGCACCGCATCCTGATTACGGCAACGGTCTCCCTTATCATAACCGGTGTTGTGTTCGGCTATATACTGCTGCGTACCATTACAAGGCCACTGAAACTGCTGGAGGGGGCCATGGAGAAAATTTCAGGCGGTTGCATGGAGAGGGTCTCTGTTGATTCACAGGACAGGGAGATAGTATCCCTCAGCAGGGCGTTTAACAGAATGCTGAGGGAACTGGAGTGGAGGCAGAGGCATCTCGTTCAGTCGGAAAAACTCGCTTCCCTCGGCACTCTTTTGTCAGGTATGGCGCATGAGCTGAACAACCCCCTGTCCAACATCTCCACGTCATCGCAGATACTGGAAGAGGAGATCGAGGAGGCTGACATGGAATACAAAAAAGAGCTGCTGGCCCAGATCGGGGAACAAACCGGCAGGGCGCGGGATATAGTCCGTTCAATCCTGGAGTTTTCAAGGCCGAGGGAACTGAAAAAAGAGAGGCTCTCTCTCAGGATGCTGATTTTGGAGACCATACGTTTCGTCCGTGGCGAGGTCCCGGCACACGTGGAAATAAGCGTTGATGTGCCGGAAGAACTCATGATTTATGCGGATAAGCAGCGCATGCAGCAGGCTTTCTTAAACCTCATAAAGAATGCGATGGATGCCGTAGCGAATGAAGGCCGGGTCAGCATCAGCGCAAGGAGTATAACAGGGGAAGATGCCATGGATATCGGGGAATCCGTTGCCCTGGACAGCCGGCAGGCCGCTGCGGAAGATGCAGCGGCAGGTGGCACAGTGTATATAAATATCCGGGACACGGGCACGGGGATCGATCCCGACATCCTCCCGAAGATATTCGATCCGTTTTTCACGACAAAAGAGGTCGGCAAAGGCTCGGGCCTTGGATTGTTTATAACACATGCGATTGTCGAGGAACATGGCGGCTCTATAAAGGCAGAGAGCAGGCCGGGACGGGGGACCGCATTTCTGATCCGGTTGCCCCAGCCTTAATAGCTGAACACGGAGGCGGGATACCCCGGGCCGGCCCCCCCGCGCGGTATTTTCATGCCTTTGCAAGGTTTTTTTAATGCCCATATGACAACAAGGCGTATCAGGGAGATTGAAAATGGCGAAATTGCTGATTGTGGATGATGAGAAAATAGCGCTGAAAAATTTAAGGCATATTATGAAAAAGGAGGGGTATGAAGTCATTGCCACTCAGAGCGGCTCCGCCGCCCTGAGGCTCCTTGAAGAGCAGGAATTTGACGTGGTGCTTACGGACCTGCGCATGGAAAAGGTGGACGGCATGCAGGTGCTCAGGCGGTGCCGAGAACTCCATCCCGACACGGAGGTGATCATGATTACGGCGTATGCCACAATTGACTCGGGCATACAGGCGATGAAACAGGGGGCGTATTACTATATTGCAAAGCCGTTTAAACTGGATGAGGTGCGGAAAGTCGTCCGGGAGGCGCTGGAGAAGATCAAATTGAAAAAGGAGAACAGGCAGCTCAGGGAGTATATCGAGGGGCTCAAGGGGAAGGTCAACATAATCTCCCAGGATGCAAAGATGCGCAGGCTTCTGGAGACCGCGAAACAGATTGCACCGACCGACTGCAGCGTGGTTCTCAGCGGTGAAAGCGGCACTGGCAAGGAACTGTTTGCAAGATATATCCATGCCTTCAGCAAGAGGGCCGGCGGCCCCTTTCTCGCCGTCAACTGCGGCGCGTTCACAGAAGAACTGCTGTCCAATGAACTCTTCGGACACGAAAAGGGGGCGTTCACCGGCGCAACGGCAATGAAAAAGGGCCTGATGGAGATGGCTTCCGGGGGAACACTGTTTCTTGACGAGATAACAGAGATGTCACCCGCCATGCAGGTGAAGCTCCTGAGGGTGATACAGGAGAAAGAGGTCATGCGGGTGGGTGCGACAGAGACAATCAGTGTCGATGTGCGTTTTATCGCCGCAACAAACAGGGAGATTAAAGAGGCGATTAAAAGCGGCCGGTTCAGGGAGGATCTGTTTTTCAGGCTCAATGTTGTTTCCATGCATATCCCGCCGCTTTCAGAGCGCAGGGACGACATTCCTCTGCTGAGCTATTACGCGCTGAAGAAATATTCCGCCATAATGCAGAAGAATGTTACGGAAATTGCGCCGGATGTAATGAACATCCTGATGAATTATGATTTTCCGGGGAATGTACGTGAACTGGAAAATATCATGGAGAGGGGTGTTGCACTTGCCGGCGGAAACAGGATAGAGGTCTCCCACCTGCCCGAGGAACTCAAGGAACTGGGCATAAGGACATTCAGAAAGAAAGAGGGGGCGATCCCGTCCCTTGAGGAACAGGAGATGGCCTATATACACTGGGTGCTGAAGGAAGTCGGGGGCAACAAGAGCGCCGCTGCGCAGATACTCGGCATCGACAGGGTGTCCCTCTGGAGGAAGCTGAAGAAATACGGCCTGGAAGAGGATGTGGCACCGCGGGATTAATGGCCCCCTGTGCCCAGTATCCCCGATGCCGCAACACAGAGAATGACAACCTCTATGAATGCGAGTATCACATATGCCGTGTCTTTTTTGCGCATCAACCCGGGAATGATCGCCAGATAACAGATAATGGTTATCGCGGAAAGAAAGGCTATAGGGACAAAATTGAGCATGTCACCGTATCTCAGGTTGCCAAGCCATGCCCACCCCGCCTCTATACCGCTTTTTTCCAGATACTCTCCCACCGGCATTACCCAGTAGTTCTGCACCTCGCCAAGGGGGATCTTGGGCGCCAGAATCCCGGATGCATAAACTATGAAAGTAATAACAAGTCCCGCCAGGCCTATCAGCATGCTTTTGTTGAGTATATTTGCATAGAGAACCTGTTCCTCGGTTGCCTTAACAGCCATTTTCTCCTCCTGATACTTTAAAAAATATCGCCGGCATGCCTGCCGCGTTTATGCGATTTCAATATCTATCCTATGCCGAGGCCTTTTAACAGTGCCTTCAGCCCGGCGATCGCCAGCACAATGATGACGAGAATCCTGATTATTGCGGGTTTTGTCTTTGCAAGAATCTTAACGCCTACAAGAGAGCCGAGCATTATGCCGATTACCGAGGGGACAACCATCAACGGAAGCACCGCGCCGTTGTTAAGATATATCCATGCCGCGGAAGTGTCTGTTATTGAAAGAAGGAATTTGCTGGTCGCCACTGATATTTTTATCGGCGCCCCGAGCACGAGATTCAATACCGGCACATTCGCCCATCCGGCCCCGAGACCGAACATGCCGGCCATTATCCCGATCATGACAAACAGTGAAAGGCCCAGGGGCGTTCTGTGTATCTGCCATTTGACTTCCCTGTCTATGGTGGGCTCGTAATACACCCCCATTATCCGGAGGGACTGGGACAGGGCATCCGGCCTGGGAACTTTCGGGAATTCGGACTTTTTCGCCTTGAGCATTATCACGACGATTCCGAGGATGGTCAGCCCGAGCAGTGTCTGGACGATATTGGTAGGTAGCGCAAGGCCTATCATGGCGCCGAGAATCGCGCAGGTTGAGGCGATCAGCGCCATGGGAATGGCCAGACGGAGATCCGCCATTCCCCTCCTCAGCAGTCCCGGGCCTGCGGCCAGCGCCCCGGCAAGGGCCACTATCAGGCCGGCTCCCCTGACGAAGTCGAGATGAAACGGCAGAAAGCCGCTCACAATAGGCACATAGAGCACACCGCCGCCCACTCCTGCAAGGACTGCAAACACGCCGAGCGCAAAAGAAAGAATCAGCAGGACAAGAGGCCAGAACCACCACGCATATTGCGGGCCCGGCTCCGGCTCTGTTGCGACCGGTGGTTCCGCTGCAAATACATCGGCGCTTCCGAAAATCAAACAGCCTGCTGTTATTACTAAAAGAGTGGAAAGTCTGAGTGTCCATTGTAGCATTGTTTATCCTTCCCCTTTTTAATGAATTTTAAGCATGGAAGATATAACTGCTTCAAAATGAAGCATTGATGTACCATTTTGCAACAGTATAATATATATTAAAGAATATTGAGATATAAATCAATAAAATAGAATTTATAGCCATATAAGGTTTCCTGAAACAAAAATGCAGAATGGCGAAAGGGAGGATTATTTTATTTTTACAGGGTTGGTGATACTATAAAGCATGTCTCTGAAGAAGAAGATAATACTCGGTTTTCTCATCAGCTCGACAATCATAGCGGTCCTTGTCATATATGCATATATCAATTTCATAGAGATAAGGAAAGAAATCCGCTATCTCGAGCTGTCCGACACACTGAGGAGCAAAACACTCCAGCTCAGGAGACATGAAAAAAACTATTTCCTTTACAGCGACGTCAGGGAAATCGGATATGTCCACACGTATTTAAGGGAATTAAAGACTCTGCTTAAAGAGGGGAGAATTTCCTACAGGACGGATAAACTCCTGAGTCTCGAGAACAAGATAATGGAATATGAGCAGGGATTCAACCGGATTGCGTTGATCGCCGGCAATTTCCAGAAAGAATTCGACAGGCTCAAACCACTATTCCCGGTGCATTCCGACTTTTTTCATCTTATTGAATCGAGTTTTCTGGAGGCTCCGCTCGTAAACGCCGAGATTCTGAAAAAGGTCTTCCTGCTGGACGGCGGCAATCCGGCTGTCAGGAGTCTGCGGGAACTGAGCACGGCCATCGATCTTCTCAGGAAAGACGGGGAAGAGATTCTGACCCTTTCCAAGGCCCTTGATAAATCGGCGCGGGATAAGGTGGAAAGGTATATCAGTTTTCTGGAGACATCCGCACTGTTCCTGTTCCCTCTGTTTCTTATTGTGGGGCTCGGCGCTTCATTCGCCATCAGCCACAGCATCGTGAAACGCCTGAAGATCTTAACCGGTGCAATAGAAAAAACAGGCAAGGGAAACTTCCTGTCCCTTCCCGTCCCTGCAAAAGAGGATGAGGTGGGGGTATTGATGAAGACCTTCAACAGAATGGAAAGCGACCTAGTCGCAAGGGAAGAGGAACTCAGGAAAAAGAATGAGGAGTTGCTTCAGAGCAGAAAACTCGCCTCCATAGGAACACTTGCCTCCGGCGTCGCCCATGAACTGAACAATCCGCTTAACAACATCTATCTCGCCGCCCAGATACTGTCCAGGAAAGTGACACAGGGAAGTTATCCCCCGATCATCGGGGAGACGGTGGGGGATATCTTTTCGCAGACGCTCAGAATGAAGAGGATAGTCCGCGATCTCCTTGAATTTTCCAGAGAAAAGGCGCCTGAACTCACAATGGTCAATATAGCCGGTGTGATAGGCGAGGTGCTGAACCGCATGGCGGCGTCCGGGGAGACGGGCAATGTCAGATACAGGATCAAGGCATTTGAGGATATTGAAGTGCATGCGGACAGGAACATGATCAGCCAGGTCTTTATCAACCTTTTCAGCAATGCCGTGGATGCCATGGAGGGCAACGGCGAGCTGGATGTCGAGGTGAAACGGCGGGACTCTGCAGTGCGGATCAGGATTTCCGACACGGGCAGGGGCATCCTGCCCGAGGACATCCCGAGGATTTTCGATCCCTTCTATACCACAAAGGAAAAAGGGACGGGTTTGGGGCTGGCGATCGTTTACAGTATAATAGAGAAACACAACGGGAAAATCGAGGTGGAGAGCGTGCCCGGCCGGGGCACGACCTTCATAATAACCTTAATGTTGCATAAGCCGACAGGAGAGTCCGGCGTAAAACCTTTATAAAGCGATGGGATATCGGAAATATGTCTTTGTTGGAGGACTTAACGGAAGGTGAAATTCCAAAAGACGTTAATATGCCGTGCGGAATATGTCCTGAAGGTATCGCGGATAAAGCTTTTCCGCCGGACTCTCCTGCCCGCGGGCGGTGGTTTTATGCAACTGTAAGGTTAACACTGATGTTGCATGAACAGGCAGACGGTTCCGCCGGTAAATAAAGTTCAGAGTTCAAGTGCGGGAGTGCAGGGTAATGTCTCATGAAGATTTTAATCGCTGAAGACGAGGAAATAACTTTAAAGCACCTTATCTACGCCCTGAAGAGCGAGGGCTATGCGGTCACGGGCGTGACAAGCGGTACCGACGCCCTGAAGAAGATCAAAAAGGAAGAGTTCGACCTGCTCATAGCCGACATAAAAATGCCCGGCATGGACGGGCTGAGCCTTCTTGCCGAGGTAAAGGAGAAATATCCGGACACCGAGGTGATAATAATCACGGGTTTCGGCAGCATAGAGTCCGCGGTTGATGCAATGAAGACAGGCGCCGCCGACTATATCACCAAGCCCTTCAATCTTGACGAGCTGATCCTGAAGGTAAGGAAGATCCAGGCGAACAAGAGACTGAGCCGGGAGAACACGGCCCTCAGGCTCTCCCTGAACCCTCCCTCCCCGCCCTTTGAAAAAGGCCTGACGATCGGCGGTCTTACCTTCATAGCAAGAAGCAAGATCATCAGGAGGGTGATCGATATTATAGACAGCATATCAAGGTCCGACTGCAATGTGCTGATCTCCGGCGAGAGCGGTGTCGGCAAAGGGCTTGTGGCAAAGCTTATCCATTATACCAGCCTGCGGAAGGACAGGCCGTTTCTGGCGGTGAACTGTGCAATCTTCACGGAAGAGCTCCTGGCGAGCGAGCTTTTCGGTCATGAGAAGGGGGCATTTACCGGCGCCCTCTCAGCCAAGCAGGGACTGATCGAGATCGCCAACAACGGCACGCTGTTTCTTGACGAGATCGCCGAGATGTCGCCCGCCCTGCAGGCAAAACTGCTGAAGGTGGTGGAAGACAGGGAATTCTTCAGGGTCGGCGGGACGAGGCACGTCAAGGTCGATGTCCGCTTCATTGCCGCCACTAATCAGAACATAAGCGCCCTTGTAGCCAACGGCAAATTCAGGGAGGACCTGTACTACAGGCTCAATGTGATGGATATCTACATCCCGGCCCTCAGGGAAAGGCGGGAAGACATTATACCCCTCAGCAGGTACTTCCTGGAAAAACACTCCAGGAAGGCCAACAAGAAAATCACGGGATTCAGCAAGGAAGCAATGGATATGCTCATGACCTACAATTTCCCCGGCAATGTCAGGGAACTGGAAAACATTATCGAGAGGGCCGTGATCCTGGAGAAAACATCTCATATCAGGGCCGAGAACCTTCCTCAGAGCATAACACTGTTTCAGATTGAAACCATCAATCCCAACAGAATCCGGACGATTGACGAGATAAGCAAGGATTACGCAGAGAAGGTCCTGGAGTTTTTCGGCAGCAATAAGTCCAAGGCATCAGAGGCGCTGGGGATATCAAGGACCAGCCTCTGGAGACTTCTGAACAAGTAAATCACCCGCCCTGTTCACCTCTGTTTCATTTTGAAACATCAATCCCGGGAACCGGATTTGAAATTTCCTTAAGTTTTAAGGCGTTACTTCTGGCACGTTCCTTGCATAACTCCTTAGTATCAATCAAAAAATTCTCACTTTATAAGACAATGAAGGAAAAACTCCTGTTTGTGACAAAGGGCGATGAAGATTATGAAGAAGGCTTTTCGTATGTGGTTGAACTTTCGAGGATACTGAAGACGAACATTTTCATGCTGATGGTTTACGATGAATCGTTCATTGAAACATTTCAGGACAGTATGGCGGCCGCTGCCTTTGCAGAGGCCGGCGAGCCGGGGACTGCAAGAGAGATTTCAGAGGAACGGCTCCGGAGGATACAGGAAGACACAGAGAAACGGATTGACGCCCTGAGCGGAAAATACTGCGGGAACGGCGCGCCGCTGAAGATCAGGTGCAAGGCGGTTGCAGGGGATATAATCTCCAATATAGAAAAATTAGTGGAAAGCGAACCGGCCATTGACATGGTGCTCTTAAGCCCGACCCTCAGCAACAAGGGCGGTGTCAGCGCGAGAAAACTTCTGAAGAATATTTCGAGGCCCATCGTGACCATGTCAAAACCGGCGGATGCCAAATCGTGAAGGAGGAAAACCATGAAAGGAATTACAAAAAAGTTTGAAGATGCAATGGCTGCAGTTGCTTTTGCAGAGACGGGGGAATTTGAGACCGCAAGGGGAATCATGCTGGAGGAAACCTCCCTTGCCGAGCAGCTCAAATCCCTTAAACGCGAGGTGGATACAACTATCGACGATCTCACATCTCTGGCGATCACATTTGCAGAGGCGGGTGAACACGACAAGGCGGTGGAGATTCTGAAAGAGGCGGAGAAGAGACTCGAGGAAATCAAGGAGAATTTCAAAAAAGACGTGCTCACTCCTGCAATGAATTGATTTGCCCGGGCAGGAGCACAGAGCTGATTAAAAAAGGAGGAAAAGCTTGAAGAAGATAATACTGATAGACAGCAAATGGGATATCAATTCCCCGGCCATCAAGTATGTCCTGAAGGCTTCAAAAGGCACGGACACCGAGATAGCCGGCATATTCCTGGCCGGCGACGGCGGCAGGGAAACCCTTGAAAATGCCGAGGCCGCACTGAGGTCCGTTAAAGAGGCCTTTGAGTCCGATGGGATACCCTTCACCGCACATGTAACAGGCCGGGATCCCAAAGCCTTTACTAAAAAGATCGACGATCTGATGCCTGCAAGCCTGGTGCTGATCGGCGATGCGGAGTTCTCCGAGGAGATGGTCAAAGGAGGGGCAAGCATAAAAGCCCTGAAGGAAAGACTGACATGCCCCGTAACCACTGCCGAGGCCATAGCGGCAGGCGAGCATGCACAGAAAAAAACAGCCGGAGGCATAAACTGGGGCAAGTTCATAATGTATGCCATAGGCTCGGCAATAATGTACGGCGTCTTTTTCCCCATGCTGAAGGTGCTTAACGGGAAGATATTCATGACGGGCACTGTCCTCGGCGCGCTTGCCATCATGGCGGCCGTGGTGATACATGCGTGGATATGGGGCAATACAACACAGGTTCTGCCCAAACTGTTTAAGCTGGAAAAATAAAACAAGGAGGATGAAAATATAATGCAAGAGGTTGCTGCGGAAGCTATAGATAAAATCAATGTTGTAACACAGATTTTCGATGCCAACCCGTGGTCGATGCTCGGGGTGATACTGCTCGGTTTCATGGGGGGCACCCTCTCGGGGTTTATCGGCTCAGGGGGGGCCTTTTTAATGACCCCGGGCATGATGAACCTTGGCGTGCCCGGGGTGATGGCGGTGGGCGCCAATATCACCCATAAGTTCGGAAAGGCGATGATGGGCTCAAAAAAGCACGGCGAACTCGGCCACGTGGATAAGAAGCTCGGGATATTCCTGCTTGCAACCGCTGCCGTGGGGATAAGGGCCGCGGTTGTTGTAAACGGTATGTTCTTCGAGAAGCTCGGCAAGGCCGGGTCCAGCCTTTACGTGAGTGTCTTTTTTGTTCTTACGCTCAGCATCATTGGTTATTCACTGCTGAAGGATGCCCTGAGATCCAAGAAAGACCCTGACGCAGGCCCCTCGGACAAGCTGCTCAACCTGTCGAGGAAGTTCCAGTTCAGGCCACTTGTCCGCTTCAAGGTGGCGAATGTGGAAGTCTCCCTCGTCGTGCTTCTGTCCATAGGGTTCTTTGTCGGCTACATGGCCGGGACAATCGGTGTGGGCGGTTTCATAGGCGTGCCGGCCATGATCTACATATTCGGCGTCCCCACCGTGGTGGCAGCGGGCACGGAGCTCTTTCTTGCCATGTTCATGGGCGCCTGGGGCGCCTTCAATTACGGTCTCCAGGGCTATGTCGACCTGAGGCTGACCATGCTCCTCTACGGGGGCTCCCTGATAGGCATATATTTCGGGGCCATAGGCACCCACCTGGTGAAGGAGCTCTATATCAGGATGGTGACGGCCATTCTCATACTTCTGTGTGTTATTTCCCGCGCCCTGGCAATACCGGAATACCTGCAGGAACTGGACATAATAAATCTCGGGGTGGGCGCCGCAGCCATGTTTGAACTGGGCAGCAAGGTATTCCTTTTCGGCAGCGGCATAGTGGCCACGTTTCTGATTCTGTACTGGACGTTCAGTGCGAAGTCCAGGGAGAAAAAGTCTGCCGAACTGGGCTTTTCCCACGGCGAATAATACCAAGGAGGTTGATTGATGGACATGTACAAGACGATTATCCTGGCTGTTGACGGTTCGGAGGTAAGCAGAAACGCTCTCAGGCACGCCGTTGAACTGGCAAAGCAGAACAACGGCACACTTGTTGCCGTTCATGTCATCCCGCCGATTGATGTGATGGACATAGAAACCTTCAAGCCCGAGAGCCTTATAAGGGGGCTCAGGGAGGAAGGGAAAAAGATACTATCGGAGGTCAGGGAACTGGCGGCCGGTGAGGATGTCAAGGTTCAGACCACCATTGAAGAGGGGATACCCTTTGAGGTGATATGTGAAGCCGCGCGCAGTTCCGGCGCTGATATCATAGTCATGGGAAGCCACGGCCGCACGGGCATCGGCAAGGTGTTCATCGGAAGCGTTACAGAGAGGGTCATCAGCAGGGCGCACTGTCCTGTGCTTGTGGTTAAATAACCGGGACACACTCTTGTTTTCCCCGGAAGAGGGGAGAAAGTGCAAGTGAAATGGAACTGTATGTATCGGAAAACGGCAGAAGCAAGGACCTCTCCCTGCTGAAGGAGAGATTCAACAGGGCTGCGCTGGCAGCGGCGGCGACCGTTGCGGCCCTTTTCATCTGTGCCGCGGCGGTTGAGTGGGTAAGAAGCGCTTATGCCCCTTTCCATGGTTTTGCAAGCTACGGATGGTTCCCGCGGCTGCAGACGTTTCTCTACCTGTCCGCGATGTTCAATATATTGCTTATAAGATACGTTGTGATGAGGATTTATATTGCACCGGGGGTTGCAGACATGGAAACGATTCTCAGACGTCTGTTCAACGCCGATGTTGCTTCAATGCTGCTTTCCGTGCTGCCGGGTCTTTACGGTCTTATCCTCTTTCTCTTGTCCGGCGACGTGACGGATTTTTACATGCTTTTCGGATTGTCGGTCATCTATTGCATGATATATCTGCCGCGGTACAAAAAATGGATTTCAATCATCAAGGAAAACTTGACGGACTGATATTGCTGATAATATAAGAACTAATAAAGGAGGGAGCAAAATGTACTTTTATCTGCCTATCGCCCTAACCAGTGTCAGCGTGCTGCTGATTGCGGGGCTGGGGCTGCTCGTGGGACTGCTTTCGGGGTTGTTCGGTGTCGGCGGGGGATTCCTGATGACCCCGCTTCTCATCATGTTCGGTATCCCGCCGACCGTTGCGGCGGCGACTGATTCGCTCCAGATAGTGGGCGCCTCCACTTCCGGCACATTCGCGCACTGGAGGCTCGGCAATGTCGATTTCAAGATGGGGGCATGCCTGCTGATCGGCGGCTTCACCGGCGGGCTGGCAGGCGTTCAGCTCATCAAGATGCTCAGGATGATGGGCAATGCCGATGTTGTCATAAAGATAACCTATGTCCTGATGCTCGGTATCGTGGGAACCTACATGTTTTTTGAAAGCCTGAACGCCCTCAAAAAGACGAAGCAGGCAGAGCATATATCCGAAGCTCAGCCACAGGCAAAGAAGGAATCCGGTTTTGTAAAGCTTATCAGGAGCCTTCCCCTTCAGACCCATTTCACAAAATCAGGGGTGACGCACTCCGCAATACTGGTCGTGCTTCTGGGGGCATTTGTCGGAATACTTGCTGCAATAATGGGCGTTGGCGGTGGATTTCTCATGGTCCCGGTCATGATATATCTTCTGAGAATGCCCATGCACGTGGTTGTCGGGACAAGCCTCTTCCAGATACTCTTTACGTGTATAGAGGTTTCCTTTCTACAGGCATACATAAACCACACGGTTGATTTCATACTCGCCGTCCTGCTTCTGCTCGGCTCCACATTCGGGGCGCAGATAGGAACCAAGCTCGGCAAGAAACTGCACGGCGATCAACTGAAGATACTTCTTGCCATCATCGTTCTTGTTGTAACGGTCAAGATGCTGCTGGGCCTGTTACTGGAGCCGTCTTTGCTTCTCGGTATTAAAGGAGGACACTAATCATGAGGATTCCGAACAGATTCAAGATTTTCTTCATATTAAATGTTACAGGGTTGATGCTGCTGTCGTTTGCATCTGATGTATTATCGGTCACCGCCACCGTCTCGCCCGACACGATTAAAGTAGACTCTTTTTATCACGGCAGCAAGGTTACGATAAACGGGCAGACCGAGGCCGACAAGGAGATAATTATAAAAATCAGTTCCCCCCCCATCAAAACCTCGTTGCGCAAAAAGGGGAAGGCCGCCGGCATACTATGGATGAACATAGGAGAGCTGGAATTCCACCCGGTGCCCGATGTGTACTTCATATACTCCACACAGGATATAAACTCGATACTGGAAGAGAGAGAGCAGGACAGATACACCATCGGATACGACGCCTTTAAAAGGCTCGTGGAAGTCTCCCCGGTGTCTGATGATGCTGAAAAGAAGAAATGGGTGGAGGAATTCATAAAGTTCAAGGAGAAAAACAAGGTCTACGGTGTGTTTCCGGGAAAGATAGAGGCCGCGACAGAAGGCGGAAAGAAAACCTACACACTGGTTCTGGACTGGCCGTATCAGGCTCCGCCGCAGGAATATACGATAAGTATATACGCCGTAAAGGACAACGCCGTCCGGTACCGGACGGAACAGCCGCTGATAGTGCAGAAGACGGGCGCGCTCAGGTTTCTCTCGAACATGGCTTTCAATAATGCGGCGGTTTACGGTATAGTTTCCATCATCATAGCCATCGTGGCCGGGTTTGTGGTGAGTTTGATATTCAGGGGAGAGAGCAAGGGAGGACATTAGAAGTAAGACCGACGGACCTGACGTTGCATCAGCGGCCGGGCCGGTCATGCCTGTCCGGTTGCCGATATCTTCAGCGAGGCCGTAAGAGTCATGCCATGATGCAGCGGTTAAGGTGAGCGAGGTGATGAATGGAAGACAGTAGATGCCGCTTGATGATCATAGACGACGAGCCGATTGTCGGGAAACGTCTCAGGCAGATTTTTGAAAAGGCAGGTTACGATGTGGAGGTTTTCACCAGCGGCCTCCCGGCACTTCAGGAACTTGAGAGACGGGCTTATGACATCATTGTCACGGACCTCAAGATGGAAGGCGTGGACGGCATGAAGATACTGGAGACCGCGAGAGAGAAAAACCCGGATATCAAGGTTATTATCATTACCGGATTTGCAAAGATGGAAACAGCTACCGAGGCGTTCAAAAAGGGTGTCTTCGACTTTATTGCAAAGCCGTTCAAGGTTGACGAACTCAAGCAGGTTATTTTAAGGGCAGAAGAAGAGTTGCACGGTTCAAAGAAATAAGGGTGCCAAAACATTTCCACCTTCCTTTTCCGCCTTAATTGAAGGCAGGCTCCTGTCTGTCTTAACCTTAAATATTGCATAAACCGGCAATGTTTTAACCGCCGCTGTAATGTGAAATGTTTGACAGACTGGTTAAAAAGGGGGTTTTAACGGAAGAAGCGTTAAATGAGGCTGTAAGGGAGTCGGAAGCATCCGGTGAGTATATTGAGGAACTGCTGATAAGGAAAGGGGTCCCCAGACATGAGCTGTTGTCCTGCCTGAGCGAACACTACGGCTGTCCGTTTGTGGAGTATGACGAGAGGCTTATGGCCTCCTACTTCCTCACAAAACGCCTCGATATCGAAAAGCACAAACGTGACCTCTGGTTTCCTCTGTCCGTAGACAAGGACAAGGCCGCGGTGGTTGCCTACAGGCCTGATGAGCCCGCCGTCGTTGAAGATATAAAGAAAACCCTCAGGGTCAGGCGGATCGAATTCTCCGTTGCCCTGCCCTCCGATATTATCAGGATTATCGAAAACAATTTTGACTTGAATCCAGGTTTTCCGCCTTCAGCCGGCAGGACTCCCCTGGCAAAGGTGAGGACATTCCTTGCCGGCAGGCGCTCGATGTTCGCCGGCCTCAGGACATCTTTTGCAAGGGGGAGGACGGGTCTTGCCTTTATCCGCACCGGAATTTCCTGTATTGCCATAGCCCTCTTTCTGTTCCGGCTCTTTGACATGGGATACCTGACCGTGTTCGAAGCGATGCTTCTGGCAGCCGGAATGGCAATGGTAATAGATGGGTTCATATGGTATCTGCCGGTCCGCAGGGAAGGGACCATATCGCTGCAATGCACCCCCACGGAACCTGCGTGGGGGACCACCGTGCTTGAGTTTTCCGGCCCGGAAGACAATCCCGTTGTCGTGCGTAGCAAGCCAGTAAAAGACGCGGACAGGCTCCGCGCCGGGTGGAGCAGGCTCTCTCCCGTGATGAGGAGGAGATTTCTTGCAAGCGACAGGACGGACTTTGCCGAGGAAAGGACGGTCCTTGCCTGCTACAGGACAATGATGGCGATGGCACGCACAGGGCTGGCCTTTACGCGGACAGGGATTGCGTTTATCGGGGTCGGTATCGGATTATTGAGACAGTTCGGTGCCGGACCGTGGACTACATTTGACGCGTCGCTTATCATCATAGGCATTGCAATGGTTGCAGAGGGTTTTTACTGGTATCTGCCGGGCCGCCGTGCAGGGAGGGAGAGTCTCGAGTCGGTTGAAGAGGTTGAAAGAAAGCCGAATATCTGGGACATTGTCTTTCCCCCTGTGCACAAACACCCCGGCGCCGGGGAAATGTATTCCGGCCTGCCTGTAAAGCCCTCTTATGCCCCCGGAGTCTGGGGTACGACGGGCCTGGCCCTTGAGAGGACGCTCCTTGCCGACAGGAGAGGCGTGATGGCGAGGCTCCGCACGGTTATGGCGCGTTCCAGGACGGGGATGGCGTTTGTAAGAACAGGGATGAGGATCTCCGGTGTGGGTATGGCCCTGCTGGTGTATTTCGGTTTCGGCAATCCCGCCTGGACGATATTCAACGTTATCCTTATAATAGGCGGTTTTTTGCTGATTGCAGACGGTCTTTACTGGCATATTCCCGCCGAGAGGATCAGGAGGCAGTTCCCATACTGCTTCGGCGAGATGGAGGTAAGCATCCCCGATTACGGGAAGCCCGCCTGCCTCTGGAGAAAGGTTGTTTTCAGTCATGAAGGCGAATAATATCGCAACGGCGGACCGGTTCCGCATGCTGTGCACCCAAGGATTCCTGGCGGAAGAAGAGCTTCACAGGGCGCAGGAGGCCGCCGCCGCCCGCGGCGTTGATCTTGAAAACATACTCATAAACGAACACAATGTCCCCAGGCGCGCCCTGCTGGAGGCGCTCTCGGAATACTACAACCGTCCCTCCGTGGAATATGATGAAAGGCTGCCCGTCCCTCCGGAACTGCTGGACGGGCTTGACGGCGGGAGGCTTTCACTGAGCCTGTGGTTTCCGGTTATCAGGGATGGAGATACGGTTATCATAGCCGCCAACAACCCTCAAGCGCCGGAGGTCCTGAGAGAGGCAAGGGAATTTATCGGGGCTGAAAGATACGAGTTGCGGGTGGCGCTCCGGGAGGACATAAGATGGTTCATCCAGGACTTCCTGCATGCAAAACCCGGCCAACTCATAGGCACCATAAGGACGGGGCTTGCATACTGGCGCAACACCATGGCGCACTGGAGGACGCGGCTTGCGTGTTACAGGACCGACATGGCGAAGGCGAGGACATCCCTTGCATTCCTCAGGTGGGGGCTCGGCTTTATCGCCATATCCAACTACCTCATGCGCAACCATAAATTCAGTTCCATCTTTTATTTTTACTGGGCAATGACCGGCGCGGGCCTTTTACTGGCCGTCTGGGGCGTGTACGGATATCTGAAGATAAGAAAGTCGCGCATGACGCCGCCGGGACACTACACCCTTGTCGAGGTGACATCGGCGACCCTCAGCTTTCTTGAGGATTATCATTTCATTGAGGGCGCCGGCGGGCCTCCTTCTTCCGGACGGACGATGCTTGCCCGCCTTGGCGATTTCCTGGCTGATTACTGCACCATTCTCTATCCGTCCCCGGCCAGCAAGGAACGTACGCATCTCGTGTACGAGAGGAATGTGCTGGCAGGGCAGCGGACGGTGGCCGCATGTTACCGCACAATCTACGCCAGGGCAAGGACGGGGCTTTCCTGCATACGTTCGGGAGTTTCGTTTTCAACCCTCGGCCTGGGTCTCATGAAGTATTTCGGTCTCAGTCTTCTGACGGCGTTCGACTCCATACTTGTTATAGCGGGGGTATTGATGATCGTGGATGGCATACTGTGGTATCTGCCGACGAGAAAGGAGCAGTCCGGGATACCAAGGTATCCCGTGCCTCCGTGAGGGGGTCAGGGGGAGGGGGCTTATCCCTGAAGGAACCGCTTTTCCGCCGGGCTCTCCCGCCGCCGGCGATATTCTACGCCTCTGTAAGGTAAGGACAGATAAATGCAATTGCAACTGAAAATCTGGCACAAGATGATCATCGGTATCGCCATCCCCTCGCTTATTGTTCTCGTGGGCAGCATATTCACCTATGAATACCTGAACGATGTCAAGGACCGGCAGGAATTTGTGGAGATTGCGGACGACATCAAGGAAGACGTGCTTGAGATCAGGCGTAATGAGAAAAACTTCTTTCTTTACAGGAATGCCGAGCACCGCGACAATGTGTACAACGCAATCTTTATCCTGAAGAATACAATCAGCAGTATCTCGCAGGAAATCATCGAGGATATCGGGCAGGAAGATTTCTCCGTACTGAATGAGTCCGTTCAGACGTACACGGATTATATAGATGAACTTTATGAGAGCTACCGGGAGGAAACCAAGGTTACGGAGAGAGTCAGGGAAGAGGGCAGGAAACTGGAGGATTCCGTGGCAAAGGGAAGGCGTGCGGGGGGGCTTACGACAAGCTTTGTTCTGAATCTCAGGCGGCTGGAGAAAAACTACATGTTCTTCCGTGACAAAAGGTCTTTCCTCGAGCTGCACACCGCCCTGTCGGAACTGGGGGATACAGCGCCCGGCTGTACTGAATGTATTTCATATAAAAAGGCCATAGGCGATCTTATCAGCGCCTACAGCAAGAGCGCTTCAGTAGAAAAAAAACTCCAGGTCACTGGCAACAGGCTCGAGAAAATCGCGTTAAAGATAGCGCGCCGGGAAAGACAGAAAATCAAGTCTTTCATTACAGTGACGAACCGATTCCTGCTTGCGGCCGTTGCCCTGCTCTGCCTGCTGGGACCGTTTTTTGTATACAGGACCGCCAAGTACATAGTCACACCGATCAACAGGCTGTCCGAAATCACAAAAAGGATCGCTGCAGGCGATTTGAACGTGAGAGCCCCGCTCAAGGAGCGCGACGAGACCTATTCCCTGGCGCTTTCCTTCAACACCATGCTTGACCACCTGAGAGAAAGGGAAAACCAGCTTATTGAAAAAGAGAAAGAACTCTACCAGAGCAAAAAACTGGCTTCCATCGGCATCCTGACTTCGGGTGTGGCGCACGAACTGACGAATCCCCTGAACAATATTTCCATGATCGCCCAGACCTATACAGAGCTTTACGACAAGCTGAGCAGGGAGGACCGGCTCGCTTTCATGAACAACGTGGAGAAAGAGGCTGAACGGATCAGGGACATAGTGAGGGACCTCCTCGATTTCTCCAAACCCAAGGAAAAGAGTTTCAGGGAGGCGGATATAAACACGGTTGTGGAAAAAAGCCTGAAACTCGTGCAGAATATGCTTGACATCTCCAACATAGAGACATCCGTAACCCTTGGCTCCGGCATCGGCAGGGTCTTTATCGACGAGCACCAGATCCAGCAGGTGCTTGTGAACCTGATAACCAATGCCATACAGGCAATGCCGGGGGGAGGCAGGTTGTATATAGAAACGGGCCTGAGCAGCGACGGGGAGTTTGTGGAGATTGCCATCAGGGATACCGGCAAAGGGATACCCCCCGAGTTTCTGCCCCATATCTTTGATCCGTTCTTCAGCACAAAGGGGGTGGAGGGCACAGGGCTCGGGATGTCGGTGAGCTACGGAATCATTAAGACTCACAAGGGAAACATAAAGGTGCAAAGCAAGGTGGGAGAGGGCAGCACATTCACCGTGGAGCTGCCTGTTTACCGTGGTGATGCTGCATAAGCCGGCAGGCGATACTTTATGCAACTGTAATGTTTATATTTTAAAAAGGAGAGAAAACATGAACAAGCAGTATAAGATTATGGTTATCGACGATGAAAAGATCGTGGGCGATATGGCAAAGATGACCCTGGAGCAGGACGGTTATGTGGTGGAGACCTTTTTAAACGCGGCCCCGGCTCTGGAGAGACTGAAGGAGGAGAAGTTCGATGTGATTGTGACGGACTACAAGATGAAAGGCATTGACGGCATGGAGGTGCTCAGGACGGTTAAGAAACTGTATCCGGAAATAGTGGTGATAATGATCACGGCCTTTGCCAACCTGGACGCAGCCATAGAGGCACTGAGGTCGGACGTGCATGACTTTTTCCCGAAGCCTGTTAAAATAAAGGAGCTGAAGGCGTCCATACAGCGTGCATTAAGCAAACAGAAATAAACACAGACCCTTGATATTGCATAAACAGGCAGGGGAGTCCGGAGGTTTTACTGCGGACTCCCCTGCCCGCAGGCGGTATTTTTATTCCACTGTAAGGTAAAGACAACAGCATAACGGAAAGACGGAAGGAATGAAAACATTGCTGGAAAAATTCAGGAACCTCTTTACGAGGAAGGCTGCCGGAGCGGATGCAAAACTCCCGTTCAAGGTTGTCTTCAGCCGTTTCCGCCAGGTGCTTGAGAGCAACAACCGCGCCCTCGAGATAATGGCCGATATGGGCGACAAACTCGGCGGCAACTACATCTTCGACATCAATTATATAAAGAAGTCATATGCCGAGCTTGCCGATTCCGTATTCCAGTCCATTTATAATCTCAATTCCCTCTCGCAGAACAAGTACCTGTACCTCCACCGTATTTTCGAGAAGATCAACGACAGGATCAACAGGATACTGGAGGGGAAGCCCCCCCTTGAGCAGGCAGAGCCCGTGCTCTTCTACAGGGATATCTCGTGGGAGATGTCGGATGAGGTCGGCGGCAAAAACGCCGGGCTTGCGGAGCTCGCAAACTATCTCAAGCTCAACGTGCCCGAGGGGTTTGCCATCACCGCAAGCGCATTCAGGGACTTTGTCGAGTACAACCGGATCGAGGAAAAGATCAGCGCCCTGAAACAGAAGTACAGAAAGGCCGCAAAGCGCTCGCACAAGGAGGATATCATGTCCGCCATCACATTTGCCGAGGGCGGCGAACACGACACCGCCAGGGAAATCCTGAGCGAAGAGGACTACCTTGATGAATCCTTCTTTGCAGAGGTGCGGGATCTGTTCTGGAAGGGAAAGCTGCCGCCCCATCTTGAATCGTCCATTGAAAAGGCGCTGGAGATATTAAGTGGCGGGGACACGGAGTCCTGCCGTATAGCCGTCAGAAGCAGCGCGGAAAAGGAAGACCTTGAATTTTCCTTTGCAGGCCAGTTTGAGACCGCGCTGAATGTGCCGGCCGGTATAAAAAATATCGGGAAGGCGTACAAGGAGGTGCTGGCAAGCCTCTATTCCCCCGGCGCCGTGGCGTACAGGGACCTGATAATGCCGAGGGACAAACCGATGATGGCCATGAGCGTGGGGTGCGTAAAAATGGTGGACGCCGCGGCCAGCGGTGTAATGTTTTCCTCTGATCCGAACAACCTGAATAACGAGGTGGTCATCATCAGCGCCAACTGGGGGCTGGGCAAGACGGTCGTCGACGGCTCGGTCGATGCGGACCATTTCACCGTCCGGAAAGAAGAGCCGTACGAGATTCTCGAAAAGAAGACGGGCGGGAAGGAATTGAAGACTGTAGCCGTTGAAGAGGGAGGCGTCCGGGAAGTCGGTGTTCCCGAAAGCGAGAGGAACAGACCGTGTCTCAGCGATGAGCAGATAAGGGAACTCGCCCGGCAGGCCGTACTCATTGAGCATTACATGAAGAAACCTCAGGATATTGAATGGTCCATAGACAAAAAAGGGGAGATTTTCATACTTCAGTCAAGGCCGTTGAGAATCTCCTCCCCGGCGGGCGCCGCCCGGAACATCATATCCAGCCTGCGGAAATATCCGGTTCTGATGGAAAACCGCGGCAAGATAGCAAGAAGGGGCATAGGCGCGGGCAGGGTCTTCCTTCTCCGGCGGCTGGAGGACCTCAAGAACTTTCCTCCCGGTTCGGTGCTTGTAGCCAAACACGATTCCTCGCATTTTATCAAAGTAATGCCGAAGGCATCGGCCATTATAACCGACACCGGGACTCCCACAAGCCATATGTCGAACATTGCCAGGGAGTTCCAGGTGCCTACGATAGTCAATACGGGCATAGGCACGAGCATCCTTAAGCACGGCCGGGAGATCACCGTGGACGCAGAGGACAACAGGATCTATGATGGCATAGTCAAGGAACTTCTGAATTACAAGATTACGGACGAGATTCCCCTGATGGAGCTTGAAGAGTTCAGGCTCCTGCAGAAGATGCTGAGATATATAACGCCGTTGAACCTGATAGATCCGCTCCTGGAGAATTTCACCCCGGAAAACTGCAGGACCTTCCACGACATCCTCCGCTTCATTCACGAGAAGGCCATTGCCGAGCTTGTGGATATCGACCGTTACAAAGAGGTCCTGCGCAACAATATAGCGGTCAAACTCGACGTCCCCATACCGACCGGCATATTCATGATAGACATAGGGGGCGGGCTGAACCTGAAAGGGGAGGGAAACAAGGCATCTCTTGAGGAGATAACCTCCATACCGTTCAGGGCGATTGTAGGCGGGATGATGCATCCCGGGGTCTGGCACTCGGAGGCGGTGTCGATGAAGATAAACGATTTCATGTCGAGCATGCTGAAAATGCCGGATGTATCCGCCATGAGCTACCTCGGCGAAAACGTGGCGGTCGTCTCCCGCGAATATGTCAATCTCAGCCTGAGGTTCGGCTACCATTTCAACATGATAGACTGTTACTGCAGTGACAACATAAGGGACAACCATGTGTATTTCAGGTTTGTCGGCGGGGCCACAGATATCACCAAAAGGTCGAGGCGCGCCGAACTGATAGGGTCGATCCTGAAGGAGTTCAACATGAGAACCAATCTGAAAGGCGACCTCATAATAGCCCGCACCGACAACATCACGCGGCCGGAGATGGAGGAACTGCTGGATCATCTCGGCAGGCTGATCGCATATACGCGCCAGCTTGACGCGCTGCTGAATGACGACAGTGTCGTGCACCGTTACGTCAGGAATTTCCTTGATGGCAATTACAGGATAGGATGACGGGTGACGAGAGACGGACGTGAGACTTGATTCCATTATCAAAAAGGCCGGGGGCATCCTGAAAAGGGCCGGGAACTTTTTTCACAGGAAGGATGAATCGGCGGAGATCGCCCTGCTCATCCCCGGCGACAACTATCTCAAACTCAGGAGCAGGTACTACAGTTACAAGAATCTCCTCCTGAAAAACAACGAGCTGCTCGACACCCTGTCGGAAATAGAGGAGGGGATTGAAACAAAAACCATAACACTCCAGGTCTTCCGCTCGTATATCTCCCGCATCTTCGACACGGCGTTCGGATTCATCCAGAGCCTGAACGATATGGCGGACAACCGGTACATGTATCTCTACGACGTGCTCGAACGCATCAGGCTGAATACAGAGTCGCTGCTCCGTGAGGAAGAGGAGAAGAGACTCGTGGATTTCGTGGTCCCGCTCGCGAAAATAACGTCGGAGCATTTCAAGGATACAGGGAGCAAGGCAGGCAATCTTGGGGAAATACGGAACATACTGAAGCTGCCCGTGCCGCGCGGCTTTTCAATAACGGCCAAGGCGTACAGGCACCTCATATCCTTAAACCACCTTGAGGACAGGATCGATACCCTCCTTGCCCCCCTGGATATGAACGACACCGCCGGTATCGAGAGGGTTTCGGACGAATTGCAGGGTCTGATCATGGACTCGCGCGTGCCGCAGGAGATCGAGGAAGCGGTTTGCAGGGAGGCGGACAGGCTGGGGAGGCAACCGGGCTTTTCCGTAAGGTCAAGCGCGGTCGGCGAGGACGGCAAGGTCTCCTTTGCGGGACAGTTCACCAGCAAACTGAACGTAACAAGGGAATCCCTCATACATGCATACAAAGAGGTTGTGGCAAGCAAATACAGCATGAGAGCCATCTTTTACCGCCTGGCAAAAAAGATAAAGGACAGGGACACTCCCATGTGCGTGCTTGTCCTGGAGATGATCGACTCAAGAACATCGGGAGTCCTGTATACCATGAATCCCAGCTATCCCGAGAGAGACGAGACCATGATAAGCGCCGTGTGGGGGCAGGGTCAATATGCGGTCAGCGGCACTGTTTCCCCGGACATGTATATACTGAACCGGAGGGAGAACGGCAGAATCCTCAGCAAGACAATCTCCCGTAAAGACGTCATGCTCGTATTGAATCCCCCGGGAGGGGTAACGGAAGTCCCCGTGCCGGAGGAAAGCCGTGAGGCCCCCTGTCTCTCGGATGACGAAATCCGCACGCTTTATGATTTCAGCCGTCTGATCGAAAGGCATTTCGGGGCACCGCAGGATATAGAATGGGCGATCGATGAGAAGGGGCGGATTATGATACTTCAGGCCCGGCCCCTCCATATCAAAAGGGTCATCACGGCGGAGGCGCCGGATACATACGATGAGACGCTGACGGTTTTATCCAGGGGAGAGACGGCCAGCCGCGGGATCGCATCGGGCCCCGCATACATCATTGAAAAGTTCGACCAGATTTCCGGCTTTCCCGATGGAGCCGTCCTCGTTGCCAGGAACACATCCAATGAATTTGTAAGGATCATGCCTGCCGCTTCGGCAATTGTAATCGAGACAGGCAGCAGGACAAGCCATCTTGCCACGGTCGCAAGGGAATTCAACATCCCCATGATTATCAATGCCGGAAACATAATCAGGGTGCTCAGCAAAGGGACGCTTGTAACCGTGGATGCAAACGCCGGCCGCATCTACAGGGGCCGCATGGAGGGAATCCCCCTGCCCGGATGGGAGGCCGTGCCCGCCGGGCAGTACGGCCGTGATGAGCGGGTCATAAGAAATGTCATGAAAAACATAACCCCTCTTCACCTCATCAACATCGTGGAAGGCGAGACAGACCCGGGGGACTTCCGGACCATCCATGACATTATCCGGTTTGTCCACGAGGTTTCCGTGAAGGAGATGTTCCGCATCGGGGAGCTGTCGGAAGGCGAGGGTTATACCCAGGAGATGGTCACCGACAGGATTCCCATGCACTTCTATGTCATCGACCTTGACGGAGGGGTTGTGGATGAGGCCAAGTTCCTGCGAAGGCTCTCCCCGGAACATATCCGATCCATCCCGTTCAGGGCATTGTGGCGGGGGATGACACATGAAGGTGTGAGGTGGTCTGGCCCGGTTGATATCGACATGGCGGGACTCGCTTCTGTGATGGCAAGGTCTTTCGTCAGGACCGGGGTTACGGAAAAAGGCGGCAAGGTATACGTGATTATAACCGACCAGTACATAAACCTGAGCGTGAAACTGGCGTATCATTTCTCTGTCGTGGATGCATTCTGCGGGGAGAGTTACATAAACAATTACATAAACCTCCGTTTTCAGGGAGGGGGGGCCGGTGCCGAGGGGAGGGCCCGCCGGGCCTTGTTCCTAAAGGATGTCCTGGAGTCCATGGACTTCAGGGTTGAAATAAAAGGCGATATGGTCCTGGCCGGCATAAAGGGCGCTTCACGGGCGGAGACCGAAAACAAGCTCGATATGCTCGGCCGCCTGCTCGGCTGCTCCAGACAGCTTGACATGGCGATCAACAGTATCGAGGCCAAGGACTGGTATGTCAGGGCCTTCCTGGAGGGCAATTATTCCTTTGTGCATGATTAACCCTTGATGTTGCATAAGCGGGCGGTATTTTTATGCCGCTGCAGGGTTAAGGCGTGTGCAACCGTACGGGTGACGGCAGGGCGAGGATTACGAATGCAATCAAAAATCTGGCATAAGATGATCATCGGCATTTCCGTGCCGTCCCTCATAGCGATCCTGGGGGTGGGGCTTACATACGAGTACATAAACGATGTCAAGGACAGGCAGCAGTTTGTCCAGATCGCCGACGACCTGAAGGAGCACGTTCTGGAGGTCCGGCGCAATGAAAAAAACTTCCTCCGCTACAAAGACGAGGAGAATCTCAGGGAGATACATGATGCGGTCTCGATACTGACCAGCTCGATCGGGGGCATATCCCCTGAGACCGCTGAAGAGATCGGCAGGGAAGAGTTTTCACTGCTGAAAGGATCCGTTCGGAAATATTCATCCCTCATAGACAGCCTGTACAGGAACTATCAGCAGGAAACCGAAGTCACCGGAACGGTAAGGGAAGAGGGCAGGAAACTGGAGAGATTCGCGGCAGACCGGCAATATACGGGGGAGCTTTCAATAAACCTCGTCCTCCACCTGAGGCTCCTGGAAAAGAACTACATGCTGTTCCGTGACAGGGAGTCCTTTGTTAAATTAAAGAGCAAACTTGCCGAACTGGAAAAAACAGGCCACTTCTGCAACGAGTGTATCGCGTATATCAGGGCCCTGCGGAGCCTCTTTGCAACATACAGAAAGAGCGATGCGATGGTGAACGACCTGCAGGCCACGGGAGACAAACTTGAAAGAATCACCGGGAGAATCGCCAGGCGGGAGAGGCAGAGGATCAGCGCCTTCCTCACGCTTACACAGCGCCTTCTGCTTGTGGCCCTGGGCCTGCTCTGCACATTGGGTCCGCTGTTCGTATACAAGACCGCCAATCACATAGCGGCGCCCATTAAAAGGCTCGCCGAGATTGCAAAGAGGATTTCGGAGGGGGATTTGAGCCTGAGGGCGCCGCTCAGGGAACACGATGAGACTTACTACCTTGCCGTATCCTTCAACACAATGCTCGATCACCTGCAGCTGGCGCAGGAATCACTGGCGCAGAGCGTGGAACTCCTGAGACAGAAGCAGGCCCAGCTCGTGGAGTCTGAAAAGCGCGCCTCGATAGGCTTTCTCGTCTCAGGGGTCGCCCATGAACTGAACAACCCCCTGAACAACATATCACTCACCGCCGAGACCATGCTGGCCGGCCTGAAAGACCTCACCGGGGAAGACATGAGGGAGTATATCACTGACATACTCTCGCAGAGCGAACGCGCCCAGCGCATCGTGCAGGACCTGCTTGATTTCGCCGGGGCCAAGCGGTCCAGCGTCATGGAAAGGCAGGACATTGTCAGGATAGTGAAGAAATCAATAAATCTCACGGCCAATCAATTGAGGATCAACAATATAAAGCTGGTTCAGGATATACCCGACAGGGCCTTTCATGTCAAGGGGGACCGCAACAAACTCGAACAGGTCTTTGTCAACATTATCGTAAACGCCATACAGTCAATGAAGGAAGGGGAGGGAACCCTGACCGTAAGCGTCAGGCCGGATGCCGGCGGCGGGAACGTGCTCGTGAAGATCAGCGATACAGGACACGGCATACCCGAGAAAGACCTCAAGAACATCTTTGAGCCTTTCTTTACAACCAAATCCGTTGGTGAAGGCACGGGGCTGGGGCTGTCGGTAAGCCACAGCCTCATAATGGAGCATAACGGGAAGATCGAGGTTGAGAGCAAGGCCGGTGAAGGAAGCACTTTCACGGTGAGACTGCCCCTGTATGAAGAGCCTGCCTGAGTTTTCCTTACACCCTCCCGCCCCGCGGGCGATGTTTTTATGCCGCTGTATGGTTAATGCCGGTATTTTTGTTATAATAATTTGTCATGTTCGGTTTTCTGACGAAAATAGTGGGAACGAAAAACGACAGGGAAATCAGGAGGCTCTGGTCCGTCGTTGAGGAGGTCAACGCCCTTGAAGACCATGTCTCATCCCTTGACGATGCCGCGCTCAGGGCGAAGACGGACGGGTTCCGCAGAAGGCTTCAGGCCGGTGAGAGCATGGACGATATTCTTCCCGAGGCGTTTGCCGTCGTGAGGGAGACCTCGCGGAGAACGCTCGGGATGCGCCACTTTGATGTGCAGCTTATCGGCGGCATCGCCCTTCACAACGGGAAAATAGCCGAAATGAAAACCGGTGAGGGCAAGACCCTTGTGGCCACGCTCGCGGTTTATCTCAACGCCCTCGATGGCAGGGGCGTGCACATCATCACCGTCAATGATTACCTTGCAAAGAGGGATGCGGTGTGGATGGGCCCAATATATGATTTTCTCGGACTCTCCGTGGGCATCATCCAGCACGACGCTTCCTTTGTCTATGACCCTTCATACCACGCCGAGGACAGCAGGCTGAAACACCTGAAGCCCGTGGACAGGAAAGACGCCTATGCCGCGGACATCACTTACGGGACCAACAACGAGTTCGGCTTTGACTACCTGCGGGACAACATGAAGTACCACATAAACGATTATGTCCAGAGGGAGCTCAACTTTGCGATTGTCGACGAAGTGGACAGCATCCTGATTGACGAGGCGAGAACCCCGCTGATAATATCAGGCCCCTCCGAGGAGTCCACGGACAAATACTACAGGATAGACAAGATAATTCCGAAACTTAAAATGGGAGAGGATTACACGATAGATGAAAAGGCGAAGAGCGCCATACTGACCGAGGAAGGAAATGCAAAGGTGGAGAAACTGCTCGGGGTGGGCAACCTCTATGACCCCGCAAACGTCGAGCTGGTTCACCATGTCCATCAGGGGCTGAGGGCGCATGCACTGTTTAAAAGGGACGTGGACTATATCGTCAAGGACAATGAGGTGATAATCGTCGATGAGTTCACCGGCCGCCTTATGCCCGGCAGGCGCTGGTCCGACGGCCTGCACCAGGCGATAGAGGCCAAAGAGGGTGTGAAGATAGAGAGCGAAAATCAGACTCTCGCCACCATCACTTTCCAGAATTACTTCAGGATGTACAGGAAACTCGCCGGCATGACCGGGACCGCCGACACGGAAGCCGAGGAATTCGGGAAAATATACAACCTTGATGTGCTGGTAATCCCGACGAACCGGCCCATGATCAGGAAGGACCACCCGGATATTATTTACAAGACGGTCAAGGCCAAGTTCCATGCCGTCATCGATGAAATTGAAGACTGCTACAAAAGGGGACAGCCTGTGCTCGTGGGCACCATATCGATTGAAAAATCGGAGATTCTCAGCGCCATGCTGAAAAAGAAGAAAATTCCCCACTCCGTGCTCAACGCCAAGTATCACGAAAAGGAGGCGGAGATAATCGCCCAGGCCGGAAGAAGCGGAGCCGTGACCATCGCGACAAACATGGCCGGCAGGGGCACGGACATAGTGCTCGGGGGCAATCCCGAGGGCATCGCAAGGGATATGCTCAGGGATAAAAAGGATTATACGCAGGAAGAATACGAAAGGGCCCTGCAGAAGGCCAGGGAGATATGCGAGAAGGACAGGGAGAAAGTCGTGGCAGCCGGAGGCCTGCATATACTCGGCACCGAGAGGCACGAGTCAAGGAGGATAGACAACCAGTTAAGAGGGCGCTCGGGAAGGCAGGGCGACCCCGGTTCCTCAAGATTCTATCTCTCGCTTGAAGACGACCTCATGAGGATATTCGGCTCGGACAGGGTTTCGGGCCTGATGGGCAAGCTCGGCATGGAAGACTCCCAGCCCATAGAGCACAAGTGGGTGAGCAGGGCGATAGAGACCTCCCAGAAAAAAGTGGAGGCGCATAACTTCGACATAAGAAAGCACCTGCTTGAATACGACGACGTCAATAACAAGCAGAGAAGCGAGATATATTCCTTCAGGCGGGAGATACTCACATCCGAAAATGTCAGGGACAGGATTCTGGAAATGGCGGAGAATGTCCTCGATGATATGCTCTCCAAGCACTGTCCCGAAAACCGGCATCCCGAGGAATGGGACCTGAAAACCCTCAGGGATGCGATTTACGGCCAGTTCGCCATCTACCCTGAGCTGGAGGTGATGGACTTCGAGGACCTTCGCGCCAGGCTCCTTGACGAGATAAAGCAGGCGTACGAAACCAAGGAGCAGGAGATCGGGCCCGACACCTTCCGGTACCTTGAAAAGATGGTTCTCCTTCAGGTGGTGGACACACAGTGGAAAGACCACCTGCTGAGCATGGACCACCTGAAAGAAGGAGTGGGCCTCAGGGGGTACGGCCAGCGGGACCCGCTTGTGGAGTACAAAAGGGAGGCCTTCGAGATATTCGCCGAGCTGAGCGACAGGGTTGCCTCTGAAGTGGTCGCGAGACTGATGAAGATCCAGATTGCCAGAGAGGATACGGTGGAAAGGCAATTTGCGCCGAAGCCTGCAAGGATGATATACGGCCGCGGAAACCGGGGAGAAAGCGCCAGGCCGCAGACTGTCGTAAAAGACAAGAAGATAGGCAGAAACGCCCCCTGCATATGCGGAAGCGGAAAGAAATACAAAAAGTGCTGCGGAATTAATGCGTAAGATACTGCTGATAGACGGGAATGATTCCCCGGTCCTTGAGTTTGAAAAGTCACTCTCCGGCAAAGATTACTTCCTGATAACAAGACGGAATATCGACGGAGCCGTTTCCTGCCTGAGAAACAATGCTGTAGACCTGATAGTGCTCGGAAGCCGCTTTGCCTCCGAGGCCGCTGCTTCAGGGGAATTCAGGCGGCTGGCGGCCGCCGCCCCGAAAATTATTTTAACCGGCGGGGATACCCCGAAATACAACAGTCCGCCCGTCAGAGACATGCTTGCAATACCCCTTCCCGCGCCTTTTTCATTAAGGACATTCAAATACTGGACCGACAAGCTTCTGAAAATCAGGAGCGTGGATGACGAAAACAGGCGCCTTCAGGCCCAACTGAGAGACGGGGAAAAAGAACTGAAATTTTACCATGATGTCTCAACCGAACTGGTTGCATCACAGGGGCTGAAGAAATGCCTGAATTACATAATGGAAAAGGTACGCCTTATGACCGGCGCCGGCGCATGGTCGCTGCTGCTTGACAGCGACCCGCTTTTTGACATAATACCTCTGCGTTCTTCAAAAAAAATCCGGAAACTTAAAATCAAAAAAGAAACCGGCATTGCCGGATGGGTGCTGGATAAAGGCGTTCCCGTAATCGTGCGCGATGTGCTGAAGGACAGGCGCTTTGACAGAGAGACGGACAGCTTTCCGGGCATCGAGGTGGAGTCCCTGATCTGCGCGCCGCTGAGGATGAAGGACCGGGACGTTGTCGGCGTATTGAGGCTGATCAACGGCAGAGGCGGCAACCCGTTCACTGAAGACCATATGAAGCTGCTTCTGAATGCGGCGAATTTTATCAATATCGCCATAGAGCGGACCTTCCTTTACCGGAAAACCAAAAATGATGATCTTACGAATCTCTATAATATTCATTATCTCAACCATGCCATCGACGTTGAGATCGAAAGGGCGAGGCGGTACCGCTCCATGTTCTCGCTGGTGTTCATGGACCTTGACAATTTCAAGAAGGTAAACGACAAGTACGGCCATCTTATCGGCAGCAGGGTGCTTGTCGAGATAGCCAGGCTGCTTCAGAACAGCTTGAGGAAGATCGACATAATCACGCGTTACGGCGGGGACGAGTTTGTAATAATCCTGCCCCAGACCTCGCTGGATGCAAGTTTCCTGGTGGCTGAACGGCTCAGGAAGGCCATAGAGAAGAACGTCTTCCTTAGAGACGAAGGTTACCCCATCAGGCTGACGGCGAGCTTCGGGGTGGCATCCTATCCCGACAATGCAGACAACAAGGATGACCTCCTGAAGATTGCGGACGACGCCATGTACCACGGCAAGTTTTTAACAAAAAACATAGTGTATGCTGCAAAATGACCTTCCCTCTGCATACCGGGTGTTTTAATTCCGGCATCCGGAATAAGCAAACCATAATGTTGCATAGGCCGGGCAGGGGAGTCCGCCGTAAAACCTCCGGCTCCCCCTGCCCCGCAGGCGGTATTTTCATGCCGCTGTAAGGTAAACTATAGCCATCATGCTGAGCTGGAACCGGAAAATTTACCGCCAGGTACTCGACAACATGACGGACGGGGTGTACCTTGTCGACCGGAACCGGAAAATCCTGTTCTGGAACAGGGCGGCCGGTTCCCTGACGGGTCTCGCCCCCGGTGAAGTGACCGGCATGCCGCTTGACAAGGTGAATATCGGATATGAAGATGCGCGCGGGAACAGGCTCCGGCACTTCGAGTACCCGGCCGAACTTTGCATGCGTGAAAACAGGGCCGTAAGCAAACAGTTCTTCCTTGATGCAACGGGCCGCGGAAAGATACCCGTTGAAGAGAATGCCTCGCCGGTCTTCAACGGCGGCGAGATAACGGGGGCCGTCGTGACTCTCAGGGATATCTCGGATTGCATAGAAACAGCCGCAAACAGGATAAAGGCCGAAAAAAGGGAAAGGCTGATCCCCATCTGCGGGTGGTGCAAGAAGATAAGGAGCGATGAAAATTACTGGGAACAGCTTGAGACATATCTCACGAATGAGGGCTTCGGTATCTTTACGCACGGCATGTGCCCCTCGTGCGCGGAGAAGATATTCGAGAAAAAGGTCTACCTCGAGAGCTACCAGAATATTTGCAAGGCCATAAGCTCCAGCATCTCCACGGACGAAGTCCTGCACCTTATAGTGACAAACGTTGTAAAAGTCATGAATGTCAAGGCAAGCCTTCTCAGGCTCCTCAACAGTGAGACGAAACAGATGGAGCTCGCCGCGTGTTACGGCCTTAGTGAAAAATACGCCAACAAGGGGCCTGTCGCCTATGATGCAAGCATCGACGACGCCCTCGCCGGCAAGCCCGTCTCTGTATACGACATCACGGAGCACAGGGACTCAAGGTACTACAAAGAGGCCATAGAAGAGGGCATCAGGAGCATACTGTCCATTCCCCTGCGTTTCAAGGATGAAGTGATCGGGGTCCTGAGGATGTACACCAGCGAGCCTGTGAAATACACCGACGATGACCTCAAGTTCATGTCGGCCCTGGCCGAGCAGGCTGCAATAGCCATCGTAAACGCCAGGCGGTTTGAAAGCGCGGTTTCAAGGGAAAAAGAGTATCTCAGGGTCTTTGAAGAGATCACGAAGGCGGTCAGCTCCACACTGAATGTAAAGGAAGTCCTGAACATGATAGTCAGGAAAATCCCCGAGGTGATGGACCTGAAGGGAGGTTCGCTGCGCCTTCTGAACAGGGAGACACGGCAACTGGAACTGGTTGCATACTACGGGCTGAGCGAAAAATACGCCAACAAGGGGCCTGTCGCCTGTGATGCAAGCATTGACGACGCCCTCGCCGGCAAGCCCGTCTCGGAGTACGACATAACAGAGCACAGGGACTCGAGGTATTACAAAGAGGCTGTGGAGGAGGGCATCCGCACCATTCTCTCCATTCCCATGCGCTTTCAGAACGAGGTGATGGGGGTGCTCAGGCTGTACACGACGAGGCCGAGGAAATACAGCGAAGAAGACCTGCGGTTCATGTCGGCGATAGCCGAACAGACGGCGATAGCCATTGTAAATGCAAAGCACTTTGAAAAGGAGATATCCAAGGAGAAGGAATACCTCTCCGTCTTTCAGGAGGTCACGAAGGCCGTCAGCTCCACACTGCGCGCCAACGAGGTGCTTGACATGATCGTGAGGAAGATCCCCGAGGTGATGGGCCTGAAGGCGGCCACCATACGCCTCCTGGACCATACAGGGAAGAAGCTCATACTCGCCGCGGCATACGGCCTGAGTGAAAAGTACCTGAACAGGGGGCCTGTGGACACAGAGGAAAACGTAATCGAGGCGCTCAATGAAAAGCCCGTGGCCATATACGATGTTGCAACGGACGACAAGATCAAGTACAAGAAAGAGGCCGCGGAAGAGGGGATCAAGAGCATGCTCACCCTCCCTGTTGTTGCAAGGGGCAAGGTCCTCGGGGTACTGAGGCTGCTTACAGGGGAGCCGAGGAGGTTCTCGGAGCAGGAGATCGGCTTTGCAGCCGCGCTCGCCGAACAGTGCGGCACAGCCATAGAAAATGCAATCATGTATGAAAAGTCAAAGAAGGACTATGACGACATAATGAGATACATGGACGGCGCCGTGCTGGAGAGAGAGTAGTGAAGGTTGCCTTAATGTTGCATAAACGTGCAGGGGAGTCCGCCGGTATTCTATGCAACTGTAAGGGTTGTTTTACAATTGCTGTGGATATTCATTAAAATATCCCCGCGGTCTTGCCGCGGACGATCTCATGAGAAACAAGCTTAATGTTGCATAAGCCGGCAGGCGATGTTATGCAGCTGTAAGGATAACATGAAAAAAGCCCTTATCACCTTTGTAAAGGCCCCTGTGCCAGGCACGGTCAAGACAAGGCTGCAGGCGGACATGGGGGCCGGAAAGACCGTTGAGGTGTACAAGGCTTTCGTAACGGAAGTCATCTCACGGTGCGCGCGGCTCAGGGGGATCGACAGGTTCCTGGGTTGCGCCCCTTCAAAAAACCATGCCTTTCTGAAGGACATTGCAAAGACCTACGGCATGAGCACATTCAATCAGCGCGGGGACACCCTCGGGGAGAGGATATTCAATGCATTTAAACACTGCGCCGCAAAAGGCTACACCCATATCGTCCTGATAGGAAGCGACAGCCCTTCCATGCCGGTGGATTTCATCAGGAAGGCGTTTCTGAATCTCCAGGGGAATGATTTCGTCATAGGGCCGTGCTTTGACCAGGGTCTGTATCTGATCGGCGCAAGGAAGGAAAAAATAAACACCGTCTTCCGCAACATCAGTCTGGATACGGGCAGGGACGTGAGCATGATACTGAAGGGCATAAAGCGGACCGGCATCAGGCTGTCCATGCTTCCCTTCTGGTATGACGTGGATGATATCGATGATTTTGAATTTTTAACACTGCACCTTGAGCATCTGAATCAGAGGCTCCACCTTCCGGCGTAGTCGCTTCAAGGTGGGGGATAATGTTTTTATCATGCGGATTGCCACTATCCTTCGATGTCTTCGACGGCAACCGTGCAGATGTAACTTTTATTTTTTGAACTGCGGAAGATGGAGTAAAATACAAACGAGGATGCTCAAGGAAAAGATTTTACCGCGGACTGCATACCTTGACGCACAGGCCGCATATGTACTGTCCCACATTATGCGCCTTTGCAAAGTATTTCAGCTTTTCGAGACAGGCGGCCTTGTTCCACTCCCTGTGCGACTCCCGGATTGCGGATGCGGGACAGATATCAATGCATTTCCTGCATTCCCCGCAGTCGTTCTCAACCGGGCTGTCCGTTTCCATGGGCATGTCGGTCAGGATGGTTGCGAGCCTGATTTTCGATCCGTATTCCGGGTGGACAAGGAGGTTGTTCCTGCCTATCCAGCCGATGCCAGCACGGAGGGCTGTCATCTTGTGCGACAGGTGCGCTGTCTGCGCCTGCCAGTCGATTATCTGGCTTGCGGGAACCGGCAGGGCATTGTATCCTTCGTTCTGGATCGCGATCGCGATCTTTGCCGCGGTCTGGTCGAGCAGCCAGTTCAGCATCCTGTAGTGGTGCAGGTAATGGCGGGTGGGGCCCGTGATACAGCCCTTCAGAACCGCGGCGGAAACCCTTGCGCCGATCACAATACCGTAAGACATGCCTTCCGTCTGGTCCGGCGGCAGGGCATCGAAATGAACCCTGAGGTCTTCGACCATTCCCGTCCCGAATGCGGTGGCACCCCCGGAAACCGCTATCGCCTTTAGTTTGTCGTACATGCGGTTACAGCCATTTTTCAATCATTGCAAGGGCCTCGGGACCGTCCCACTCCCTCGGGCCGACGATTCTCTCCCTTAGGATGCCCTCCTTGTCAATGATGAAGGTCTGGGGAATTCCGATTATGCCGTAGAGTTTCGCCGTCTCCTTCCACGGGCCGATCAATGTGGGAAAGCTCACACGCCGGGTTTTTAAATACGCCGCCAGGCTGCCGGGGTCGTCCCTGAAGAGTATGCCGAGCATCTGGAACGGCCTGCCCTTCATCTTCTCGTGCAGGGCCTCTTTGGAAGGCATCTCGGATTTGCAGGCGGGACACCACGTGGCCCAGAAATTCAGAAACACCACCTTGCCCCTGAGGTCGGAAAGCCTCCAGAGTCTGCCTTCCGTGTCCCTGTACTCGAATTCCGGCGCGGGCATGCCGACAGAGGCGGCCCCCCCGTATGTCTTTTTCTCCGGCAGGACAAGCAGTGCGGCGACTGCGACTGTCAGAAGTATTGCGAGAATAATTCCTTTATATTTCATTCACGGCTCCTGTGGCTCCATTGCCTGCCGCGCCTGCATTTTCCGCAGACCGGCTGGTAATATTATAGCTTAAGGGATTTTTTTTGTTAACAGGCAGACCGCCTGTGCCGCCATGCCCTCGCCCTTTCCTGTAAAGCCCATGCCCTCGTTGGTCTTGGCCTTTATATTGACCGCCTTGTAAGGGATGCCGGCGCCGGAGATGTTTTCCTTCATTGCCCCGATGAACGGCTGGAGCTTCGGTTTTTCGGTTATAACGATCGAATCGATCCACGCTATCTCAAGACCCTCCCGCCTCACCATCCCTGTAATCTCCGAGAGCATGTCGATACTTGAGGCGTCCTTCCATCTGCCGTCCGTATCCGGGAAGTGCATGCCTATGTCGCCTGCGCCGAGGGCTCCCAGTACCGCATCGATTATTGCATGGCAGAGCACATCCGCATCGGAATGACCGCACAGCCCCTGTTCAAAGGGGATGTGCACGCCTCCGATAACGAGCTTTCCGCCCTTGACCAGCCTGTGCGAGTCATAGCCTATGCCTACTCTCAAGGCAGGCCCTCCTCCTTTGAGAGGATGTGCTCCAGAAGGTCGATATCCTCCGGTGTCGTGACCTTTATGTTCAGAAGGCTGCCGGCAATGATTTTGACCCTGCCGCCCATCCTTTCAACAAGGGCGGCGTCGTCCGTTGCATAAAAGCCTTCCGTGTAAGCCGCATCATACGCCTTTTTGATGATGCCGAAGGGAAAAAGCTGCGGAGTCTGTATTGCCCGCACACGGCCGCGCTCCAGTGTGGATACGACAATGCCGTCTTCGGAGACCACCTTCAGCGTATCACGTGCGGCAATGCCTGGAGCGGCGCCGTCCGCGGTTTCCATCTCCCTCAGCAAGTCATCCAGCGTGTTTTCGGGAACAACCGGCCTTGCGCCGTCATGCACCATGATGAACATGTCGCGTGTCCGGCCGGCTCCGCCGTCTTCGATGAGTCTCAGTGCGTTATATATGGAGTCCTGTCTTTCCCGGCCTCCGGGGGCGATCCGGCGTATCTTGCACAGGTTGAGTTCCCTGACCATGTCAAACACCCTGCCGGCATCCTCCTGCCTGAGCACGGGGATGATCTCCGTGACGGTTTCTTCCCTGTGCAGTCTCTTCAGAGTGTGCGCCAGGAGCGGAAGCCCGCGCACTACGGCAAAGATTTTTCCCTCTGGTGAACCGAATCTTCTCCCTGCCCCGGCAGCAGGGACTATGACGGTTATTTCATTCTCCATTTCATCCTGCTTCTTGAAAATGCAAAAAAACCTTACAGCGGCATAAAAACACCGCCTGCGGGCAGGAGAGGCCGAAGGTTTTACGCCGGACTCCCCTGCCGGCTTATGCAACATTAAGGAAAACATTACCGGAGGGCTGCCGCAAAGGATTAATGCCTGGCCATCCTCAGCTCTTCTCTCTCCGCGTCTTCCTTGAGCTTTGCAAATATCATTCTCCCCGCAGTGGTCTGTAAGACACTTGTCACGATAACGTCAACCTGCCGGTTTATGGCCCTTCTTGCATGATCAACGACCACCATTGTCCCGTCATCGAGATACCCCACGCCCTGGTTGGATTCCTTGCCTTCCTTGGCGATGAAGATATTCATCTTTTCACCCGGCAGCACCACGGGTTTCAGTGCGTTTGCAAGTTCGTTGAGATTCAGGACGGTTACGCCCTGAAGCTCGGCCACCTTGTTGAGGTTGAAGTCATTGGTGATTATCTTGGCCCCGAGCAGCCTTGCAAGCGCCACCAGTTTGGCGTCCACTTCCTTTATCTTCGGAAAGTCCTCGTCTATGATCTTCACCGTGATATTGGACATCTTCTGTATCTTGTGCAGGATATCAAGCCCCCTTCTGCCGCGCGCCCGCCTCAGCGGGTCGGAAGAGTCGGCTATGTGCTGGAGTTCCTGCAGGATGAACTGCGGGATAATAAACGTCCCTTCAATAAACCCGGCCTCGCACACGTCCACTATCCGTCCGTCTATTATCACGCTGGTGTCGATAATCTTGGTATATTCCTCCTCCACCCTGCTTTTAAATATTTTCACGATGTTTGTCAGGGTAAAATCCTTGCCCGCCCTCAAGCCGAGGAGCAGGCCGCTGTAGCCGAACAGGGCATTGAAGATAACCCCGATATATGTCCCCTCCATATTCGTAAAAACGGTTTTGAGAGGGAAATAGACCAGCTTTGCGAACAACAGGCCGGCTGAAAGGCCTATCAGGCCTCCAACCACGGTTCCGAAACCCACCATGGTCAGGATGTACTCGAGGATAAGGGCGATTACACCGACACCGGCGCCCCAGAAAATGCCCGGATATGCAGCCCCCTCTCTTAACCCCACGGCATAGCCGCCTGCAACGAAAACCATGAAAAAAATGATTCTGTAGAGCATTTGACCGTCCTTTTTGGTTTTATTTTAACCGTCCGGCCGCAGGAAATATCGCCGGCAGGTGAAGCCGGGGCCCCTCTGCCCGTGCTCATTTATGCAACCTTCAGGCTAAGAATAAATTTTCAGGGTAACATACAGCTTGTTACCGCCCCTGTTGATGAAAAGAAGTGCAGTATCCCCCTTTTTTATGCCCGGAACTATCCTGTTGAAGTCATCCAGGCCTCTTACCCTTTTTTTGTTGATTTCCTGGATTACATCGCCTTTTCTGAGCCCCGCATCCTCGGCGGCGCTGTAGGGCTCGACATTGACTATTACAACTCCCTTCTCGTTCTTGGACAGACCGAGCTGCTTGGCTATCTCGCGCGTAAGCTCCATCACCCTGAAGCCAGCAAGCATATCTTCCTCTCCCTGTGAAACGTCCTCTTCATCAGGTGCCAGGCTGGCTATATCCTGGGGGAATTCCGCAATCGTTACATTGAGCAGGAGAGATTTCCCGTCCCTCAGGACCTTCAGTTTTATCCTGCTTCCCACCTTGCTCTGGGCCACTATATTCCTGAGGGCCCCGACATTCCTGATCTCCCTGCCGTCGACCTCAAGGATTATGTCACCCCTTTTCAGGTGTGCCTCTTCGGCGGGGCTTCCCCGGAATATGTCGGTGACAAGGGCGCCGGCCGATTTTTCAAGTCCGAACTCGCCCGCCAGCTCGGTGGTGAGATTCTGGATCGTCACCCCGAGCCATCCCCTCGTGACCTTGCCCTTCCTGATAAGCTGGGTCATAACGGATCTGGCCATGTTGCTCGGTATTGCAAACCCTATCCCCTGGTAGCCCCCTGTTCTCGAGAAGATCGCGGTGTTTATGCCGATCAGCTCGCCCGCGATATTTACAAGGGGCCCCCCCGAGTTGCCGGGGTTGATGGCGGCGTCGGTCTGTATGAAGTCTTCATAGTCCGCAATGCCGACATTCGCCCTGCCGAGGGCGCTTACTATGCCCATTGTAACCGTATGCCCCAGACCGTAAGGGTTGCCGAAGGCAAGCACGAACTCACCGACCATAAGAGCGTCGGAGTCTCCCCATTTTATGGCTGGAAGATTTTCAGCGGGGATCTTTATCACCGCGAGGTCGGTCTTGGGGTCCGTGCCGATTATCTTGCCCTTGTAATTCTGCTGGTTGTAAAGTGTCACTTTTATTTCATCGGCCTTTTCCACCACGTGGTTGTTTGTTATTATGTATCCGTCAGGCGACACCAGCACGCCCGAGCCGAGATTCTGTTCCTTCCATTTTTTCGGCATGTTGAAGGGTTCAAGGAAATCCTTCAGGGGCGCGCCGAAGAAGTGGGGGGATGAGGAATCCTTTTTCATGACCGTTTTTGATGTTGATATATTTACAACGAGAGGACTGATAACCCTGACGACGTCTGAAAATGCGGTGCCTTCCCCCGAGGGCGATTGCGGCATCTGGATATTGTAAGTATACGGAGGTGCGGAGGTCTTATCCCCGAAAATACCCGGACGCTGACCCATAAGATAACCGGCAATCAGCGCGGCAATTATAAGAAACAGGAAAATCGTTTTTTTCATTTATTTTTTACGCAATACCTCCGGCAGTTACTCTTACAGCGGCATAAAACCACCGCCCGCGTGCAGGGAAGTGCGGCGGCGTCCCCCGCCCGTTTATGCCACATTAAGGTTAACTTTCCGGTTGCGGAGAATATCAGCAACCTCTTCCACGCGCCTTGAGCAGCATTCAGGGGAAACCCTGTAACCTTTTTCATAATAACACATAAATGATGCTATAAGGAAACCTTGCGGAGGACCGGCGGGGGGATTTCAGAGTATGGCCTTCAGTGCATCGTGGAGATCGGCATATTTGAATCGGTATCCCGCTTTCAGCGCCCCGGCGGGCAGCACGCGCTGACCTGTCAGCAGCATCTCCCCCATCTCTCCGAAGATCAGCCTGACCATGAATCCCGGAACAGGCAGGCAGGACGGCCTGTGGAGTGCCCTGCCCAGGGCGGAGCTGAAGTCCCTGTTGGTCACGGGGGTCGGCGCGGTTGCGTTGACCGGGCCTGAAACCGGGTTGTTTTCAAGCGCAAACCGGATAATCCCGGCCACATCATCAATGTGTATCCAGGAAAACCACTGCCTGCCGCTGCCTATGGGGCCTCCCAGAAAGAGTTTGAAGGGAAGGATCATGCGGGGCAGGGCGCCGCCCTCGGCACCGAGGACGGCACCGATCCTGACCGTCACCACGCGCACATTCAGCGCCTCCGCCCTGAGTGCCTCGGCCTCCCATTTCACGCACACATCCGCGAGAAAGCCCGATCCGGGCGGTGTCTCTTCACTAACGTATTCATCATTGCGAGGGCCGTAGTAGCCCACGGCGGATGCGCTGACAAGGACCCCCGGTCTCTTTTCCGCCTGCTGCATGGACTGCACAAGCGCGCGGGTGGTATCGATGCGGCTTGACAGGATGCGTTTTTTCCTTTCTCCGGTCCAGCGTCCCGGCGCAACGGGTTCCCCTGCGAGATTGACGACGGCGTCGAATCCGGAAAGCGTATCCGGCGGGATCAGTTCCGGCGGATTCCACGTGAGTTCATTCGCTGAAAAGGCGCGGCGTCTTGTCGTAACAACGACGTTGTGCCCCGCGCCTCCGAGTTCCCTGCTTAGTGCCCTGCCTATAAATCCCCTGCCGCCTGTGATGAGGATATTCATGATACACATTATACCTTATTACACTGGCATAAAATACCGTCCGCGGGCAAGGGGCCGGACAGGGGAGACGGGAAAATATTTTGGTGGACTTGGTCACTCGGCAGGTGCTAAGATATACCGGAAAATCGAAAGATAAAAAAGAAAATGAGAGGGGACAGGCAACCGCGGCGAAAAACATTTCAAATTCAAACGATTCCGCACAGTTTCAACCACCCCCCTCTGAGCCCTGTCTTTCTGTGGATAGATCAGATAATAAGAAACGCAACAGAAAGGGCGGGAAAAAAGCTCCCCCCGGCGCAGGCAGGATCGAGGATGCTGCAGCGCTTTATGTCAGATCCGGCATGTGGAAGAATCTCTCACAACTAATTTTAAACAATGCAGATGCATTCCTTGCCCAGGGCCGCGGCAGAACCGTTGAGGAATGGTTGGACCGGCTTCCTCCCGAGTTTCTTTATAATAATCCCCGGCTTTCTTACTGGAAGGGTATATGCCGCATATTTTACAGCCCTCACGCTGCCAGGCAATCGCTTGAGGAGGGATACCGGGCTTTTTACAAGAAAAAGGACCTTGCAGGACGCCTGTTAACCTGGGCAGCCATCGTGGACTCTTACATCTTTGAATGCAGAGACTTCAAGGCCCTGGACTTCTGGCTTGAAGAAATTAAGGGTCTGGACCGGGACAGCCTGATATCTCTTCCTGCAGAGATCGAAATGCAGGTTACCGGGAGCTTGTTAATCTCGTTCTTATACCGTAAACCCGCCGCCGACCTTTTGCCTTTTATTGCACGGAAAGCAGGCGCCCTCGTCTATACGTGCCCGGACATCAACCCGAAGATGACATTATCCGCACGCCTGCTCCTTTATTACCTCTGGACCGGGGATATCGCCTCTGCCGAAATCCTCGTCAACTACCTGAAACCGGAAATAAAAAAGGGGCTGCCCGGGCCGGTGCCGTTGATTTTATGGAAGATAATGGAGTCTGTTTATTACCGGCTGAAAGCCGAGCCGGATAATGCACGGAGGGCTGCCGGAGAAGGACTCAAAACAGGTAAGAAGGCAGGCATTCATATGTTCGATTTTTTATTGTTGGCCCAGGCCGCATATGCAATGCTTTCTGCAGGGCGTCCGGACGAAACAGAAGAGATACTTGTGATGGCCGAAGCAGCGCTCGACAAGTGCCGGTTAAATGATCTTGCCCGGTATTATTACCTGAAGGCCTGTTTATACAGCGACAGAGACAATCTGCCGTTGGCTGCAAAATACGCTGAGGAGGCGCTGTCCCTTGCTCAAGGGGCCGGGGCAATACTCCCGATTGCGCTGAATCTCATCGGCAGCTCCTGTATACTCTTCAAGAGAGGGGATACGGAAAGGGCCGTTGAGTATCTGGAAAAGGCCGAAGATATAGCATCCAAGGTAAGGAGTGATTATCTCATCTATTCATGTCATTGCCTTAATGCCTGCTATTCATATAAACAGGGAAAGCACTCAAAAGGAAAGGAGTATCTGAAAAAGGCCTTTGCCATCGGGCATAACAGAGGCTATATAAACCTGAGCTGGTGGACCCCTTCGGTTATGGCATTTTTATGTGAAAAGGCGCTTGAGGCCGGTATAGAGACGGAATATGCCGCATATCTTGTAAAAAAACGCGGCCTGCTGCCACAAAATCCGCTCAATTGTACAGAGCGCTGGCCCTGGCCGCTGAAGGTCTACACCCTGGGTGGATTCCGGGTTTTCAGGGACGGCGTCCGTCTTCCTGAATCGGGCAAGGCACAGAAGAAGTCTCTTGATTTACTGAAAATCGACATCTCCGCCGGCGGCAGGGATGTCGATCAGGACCGCATCATGGATAGCCTTTGGCCTGATACAGACGGTGACAGGGCAAACTGGTCATTCAAGACCACCTTAAAGCGTCTTCGAGCCCTCCTTGGCAATAAAGAATCCCTTGTAATACACGAAGGCCGCATCAGCCTCAATGATAAATATTTCTGGATAGACCTCTGGGTATTGGAGGACCTTATTGCCGGGGCGGAGAAAAAATCAAGAGAAAGAAATTTTGAAGGTCTAACGGGGATTGCTGAAAAGATATTCGACCTCTATAAAGGGGATTTCCTGGAAGGTGAGACCAATATACTTCCGATTATCCGGAAAAGGGAGAGATTAAAGTCAAAACTGATCCATATTGTTGAAGAAATAGGCAGCCACTGTGAGAGAGCAGAGGATTTCCGGGAGGCTGTCCGGTGGTATGAAAAGGGGCTTGAACTGGACGGGATATCGGAATATTTTTACCAGCGGCTCATGCTCTGTCACAGCAATCTCGGCAACCGCTCAAAGGCTGCCGATCTCTACAAGAGATGCAGGGAAGCGCTGAAGACAGAAACCGGGCTTGCCCCCTCTGCCGGAACCGAGGCCGTCTATCGATCCATTGTCAAACCCACGCGCTGAGACACCACCGCTGTTTTTTATCATTCGTTCGATATGTCACCTATATGTCACCTCCCCTGTGATAGGATTGCGGTATCACAAAAAAGTGATGAACCAATCGTCCTTCGGGCGAATTTAATAATGGACAACTTCCTGATATCGAAGGGGGGACTGGAAATGAGGAAGAAATTATTGGTAGGATTGGCAACGGGGTTGTTGATGGTTGGAACGGTTGGAGCGGCCAAAGCCACTCTAATAATTAGTAGGGCATACTCACATAATGACGCTCAATATGTAGACACATCTACCGGCACTCCAACAGTTGATGGGCTAGATCCTTTTAATGTTGGAGGTTGGAGTGTTTACCGTACTTACTACGGTAATGGTCAATTTGGCACAGGTTTCATTTATAATGCCTCGCTTATAGAGATTGATATATCTGAAATCCCTTCAAATGCTATAATTGATAGCGTCATTTTAAACATTAATGTTGTAAAAGTAATTCAAGAGTATAACGATGACACGAAACTTGCAATCTTGTCACATCTAAGAAGTAGTGGTTACACGGGTGACGCAGAAAGTGATTATTGGCACATAGAGGGCCCAACCCCTGAAATTGATACACTTTATAATTTTTATTCAGGTTCATCCGTTGGGTGGAAACAAATAGACGTAACAAATGAAATAATTAAAAATGTGGATGAAGGTGTTGATTGGGCTGTATTTTGGATTAGCCCGGCACCTTGGGAATATAAAACACACATTACACACATTGTAAACGAAGCAAAGGGAGTCACGGTTGCTGGAGCTGATTACAATGCAGGTATCTTGTCGCCTTACTTGGAAATACACACAGCCGTCGTGCCTGAGCCGATGTCGATGGTGTTGTTTGGAGTAGGAGGCGTTGTGCTTGTAGCACGCAGGAAATTATTAAGACGACGAAACGGATAAGTGCAGCAAGTCTTGGCAAATTTAATTTATATGGAAAACCCGAGAGTTTAAGGAATAAACAAAAAACTTTTCGCACAATTTTCATTCCCAAATATGTCTGTTTATGCAACATTGAAGTTAACTTTATCAGTTTCTTCTCGAAATTGCAAGATTCAAGACCTGACACCCTCACGGAAACGTCAAAGTCGAAGGGCGTATGGATTAAAGCCTGGAGAGACGGCAAAGCTGTCAGTATTTCAGAGACCGGGGAGACGCAAACTCAGGTATGCCCTTGCAGCCATATCTCCGAGAGATTGAGCAATGTTTATCTTTCCAGAGC
>JALSHG010000094.1 GCA_026982355.1 Thermodesulfovibrio sp. | reverse complement strand
CGGTTTATTCCCCCCCTGTGATTTTCCCGTTCGCCCTTGCAAGGTTCTCAGTGATGAGGGCGAGGAGGCGCCTCCCCGTCTCCGGCTCCCTCTCAAACAGGTTGTCCAGTTCATCCGGGTCTTCCTTCAGGTTGAAGAGCAGGGCCTTTTTCTTCTTCATATAATATATCAGTTTGTAATCCCCCTCCCATACCGCTATCGTGCCTTTGGTTATGGGATGCCCTCCGCGGCTGCGGTTGGTCTCAAGGTTCATCGAGAACGCCGGTCTCGGCGGAAGCCTTTCCCCCCGCATGAGCGGCACCAGCGAGCGCCCCTCCATCCACCTGGGAACCGGAATGCCGGCCAGGTCCAGTATCGTGGCCGGGATGTCTATCTGCTCGACGAGCCCGTCGATGACCCGTCCTTCCGTCTGCCCCGGCTCCCTGATGATCAGCGGAATATGCGTCAGCTGCTCATAAAGATGCGGCCCGCCGTGGGTAAAGAAATTATTTTCAAAGCTCTCGCCGTGGTCTGAAGACAGTATAATCACAGTGTTGTCCAACAGGTTTCTCTTGCTCAGTTGCGCAATAAATTCTTCAAACTGCCTGTCGCAATACCTTATGAGTTCATCATATCTGGACCTCATTATATCAATGACAGGTTGTATCTCCTGCGGATAGAAAAGATTGTTCGAGGTCTTGAACTGTACCTGGCTTTTAAATGTCCTGAACTCCGTCGAAGAATCGAACATTCCCTTGTACGGCGCGGGCGCAAGGTATGGAAAGTGGGGCGGCAGCAGGTGAATCCATGCAAAGAAAGGCTGAGGCGGATTACCGTCAAGTACACTTAAAAACCTGTCAAACGCCCTTTCCGGCGGTACGTTTGTAGCGGTGATTTCCGATAAATCCCTGGATATCCCCCCGGCCAGTTTGCCGAAAATAAAAGTCGATTTGACGAGCCAGTCGGTCATCCTGATTTTATCGCCGAACAGCCGGTAGATCGGTCCGTCGATGATTCCGAAGTATACATCCGAACCGGTTACGGGATATTCAACGGACAGGGCAAACTCGGCTGCATTCGGGGCCGCATCAAAACTCTCTGAAATGCCCAGCACATTAACCGACGTGAAGGGATTTACTATAAACGCCATATTGTAATAACCGTTTTTTTTCAGCAGGAGGGGCATGCTCTCGGTATCGATCCCCCCGGGTCTTGAACCGGCCAGATGGTACGTCCGGTGCGTCCAGACCCTTTTGCCTGTCACGAGGCTTGCTGTGGCCGGTGTGGTAAAGTTGCTTTCAGCCTCGGCCCTTGTAAATAAGGAGGCCGAGCGCGCCCATGCGTCGATAAACGGTGTCGTCTGTTTATCATAACCATATGCGGACATGTCACGGGCCGAGAGGGTGTCGAACGTGACCAGGACAATGTTGGGACGTTTCCTGTCCACTGCAGGTGTTGCGGGAAATTCCCGCCGTACCGTTCCGTCGGCCTGCTTTCCCCACGTATAATAGGCCACCAGGGGCACGGAGAGCACGACGAAAACACCAAACAGCCATACAAGGGGTGTGACAGCCGTGTTGACGACTCTCATCCACTTTTCCGCCTTTCCGCGCGACAGCCATGTCAGAAATACCGCGACGGAGACAACACCCGACAATATTAACAGCTTTATCCCTACGGATGTTCTGTAATCGAGAAACAGGCCCTGTTTCAGTTTAAGCGCGGCAACCTGAAGTAACAGAAAAACGAGTATAAACAGGATGACATGCCCCGTCCCGATCTTCCATCCCCTGCGCCGGCATGGCCATTGAAACAGCCTGGCCGGCAGCCATACTGAAAATGCCGCAAACGCCGCCGCAAACGTCCACAGTATGGACACGAGGGCCACGCTCGGCAGAAACTCGGAAAACGATGCGTAAAAACTGAACCCGTCCCAGCGGAAGAAGGCATCCCTCATGAGATAAAGGGAGAACAGCACAAAGACCAGACGGAATATCTGCCGGTAGGATACACTGCCTTTTTTCATCTTATATTATGAAAAAATCTCATGGTGCGTTACAGGGAACGGACATTTCACCAGGTTCGTGAAGAAGAGTGTTAAAAGTCTGGATACGTGCTGTTAACAGGGAACAGAAAGAGGGTTGAATTTGTTCATTCCCCGGGGGAACCGTCATGGTTTTTATTGCGGCTGAAAATACCTTTCACAAAAGCTGTAATCCGCTTCCAGAACACAACCACCGCACCCAGGATGGCATAGACAAACGGGGCAACGGTCTGAAAAAAGAAGCCTCCTGTGTTCGGGTCTATGTAGGCATCAGCGGATGAGGTGAATATGAAGGTCAGCAGGACGGCTGCCGCAAACATGCAAGTCTTTAACATGGTTTATTATCCTCCTGTGGCTTTATATATATAATATTGTAATGATCTTTAATATGTCAATAAACAGAAGTAATAGCGCGGCTGTTGAAACAAAAAAACTCCGGGGAATGGGAATCAGCATATGATTATCTTAATGTTGCATAAATCGGCAGCAGGCGGTATTTTATGCCAGTGTTAAGGTTATGATAATGGAGGGACGGAAACACGGGCATGTTGATGCCCGCCGAAAACGTGGTTTCATAATTTCATAAAGCCGGTGATTTTGATATAATAACTGAGAGTGTCCGGGCGCTTGCACAAACAGGTGACCAGCCTGCCCGCCGGCTAAATTTGAGTATGTATTGACGGACCATCGTGAAGATCAAAAAAGAATCTCTGATATTGGTTTTTATCCTGGTAATCAGCCTGGCAATCAGGATTTTTTTATTTATAAATGAGGTCTTCATTGTAACTGATGCCGTCTATTATTCGCATCTCGGAAAAAATTTAATAGAAACCGGCAGATATGCTTACGGCGAAAATTTCAACCTCGGTATTTTTCTTCCTCCGGGGTATCCCGTGCTCATCGGCCTGACAAACCTCTTCGTTGATGATCTTTTTTCCTCTTCCAAGCTTGTTTCACTGATAGCCAGCATGATAACCGTCTTCCTGTTCTATCTGATCGGAAAGGAGATATACAACGTCGAGGCCGGACTGTTCGCCGCATTCGCCTACGGTACCCATCCCCTGATACTCAGGCTTTCCGTTTTCGGAAACTCGGAGGCGTCGTTCTTGTGTCTTCTCTTTCTCTCCATCTATATATTCATCGCGCTGGTCAGGAGGGGCGGCTTCCTGCTTTACGCCCTGTTCGGGATACTGGGCGGCATGTCTTATCTCGTAAGGCCGGAGGGACTGGTGTTGCTGATACTGCCCCTTCTGCATCTGGCCGGACTGTTCGGCGGGAGACCACGGATAAACAAAGCATACGTGATGAATACCTGCTTTATGGTTCTGGTCTTCGGTCTGGTTATTTCCCCGTACGTGCTGTTCCTGAAAAACTCCACCGGCAAGTTCACTCTGACCGGAAAGAGCAAGATCAACCTCATCCTTGCACAGAAAGGCGGCGACAGGGACTTCGACCAGCTGGTTTCAGCGCCGGGCAATCCTTACGACAGGATAGCTTTCTCACTGAACGAGTCCAAAACCCAGGTGAAAGGATTCGATACGAATGTTGAATTTTCCGCAATTGATTATGTATTAAAAGACCCCTTCAGTCTCATATCAAGGTACCAGAGGAACATCCTTCGCGGCATCGCGATAATATTCAAACTTATTGTCCCCATTCTGATTCCGCTGTTTTTCACTTTTTTCTACAAGGACCTGTTCAGGAACAGGCTGAGGTTGATTTTTCTCATAATGCCCCTTCTGTATTTCTCGGTCTTTTGTATCTTCTACATAGTCGAACGGCACATGACGCTGATATTTTCGTTTCTTATCCTGTTTTCTTCGATCGGTTTTGTCATTTCCGACAGGGCGTTCGCCGGTCTGCTGGATTTTTACGGTATCAGCAGAGACGGGGTCATTACTTCATTCCTCACGAGAAATATTAAATATATAATAGTCGCCGTACTCCTTGTAAGCGCCGCGTCATATCTTAAGTTTTCAAATATCGGCCACAACCCGATTCCGGTTGAACATCTCAGGACGGCCTCTTACCTCAAGGATACCCTCAGCCCGGGATACGAAGAGCTTAATATAATGGCCAGGAAACCCTATGTGAGTTTTTACAGCGGTTCAAGATTCACCATGCTGCCTTATGCAGGCGGCGCGGATGTCATTGCCTTTGCAAAGTTGTATGATGTCGATTATATTGTGGTGGACGAAAGGTTTCTTGGAAGATGGGATTTTTACGACGAGCTCCTGCACATGGAAAAATACCCGGATGATGTGAAGCTCGTATATGAGGATGATTCCGGCAAACTGATAAAGTTATATAAGGTTGAAAAGTTTGGAGATGAAGCGGTGGATGGCGGAATCGTCCCTGACCATATTGCTCCTGAACCTGGCGTAGTTCATCGCAAACCTTCTTAACGGGGCGAAGAAAAACCATTTTATGTTATCTCTTTTAACAAGCACATAGATCATGTCATAAACCGAGCCTGCCACCAGGTCGTATAATATCTCAAGGATTGAATACCTTTTGCAGTTGAGAGTTTTCAGGGCATGCGATTCCCTGTAGAATCTCCTGTATATCTGTTTCAGACTCTCGTTGTGCGAATGATAGACCTTGGCCCCGGGCTCATAAATTATCTTGTAGTTCAATGCGCCGACCTTCCGCGCCCAGTCCACGTCCTCGGAGTAGCTCAGCGTCTCGTCAAAGTGTATCCGCTTCCATATGTCCCTTCTTATCACGGAGCTGGAATTGCTGAAGATAAACGGGGGACCCTCGGTGATTTCCCTCCTGTGGTTGTTGTATTTTTTCAGTAATCCCCTTCTGTCAAAGGGATTGCAGTCAGGCCATGGTATGGTTTTGCACATGACGGCGGCGACCTTTTCATCCTTGAAGTTGGAGATTATGGAACTCAGCCAGTCCCTCGACTGGGGCAATGCATGCCCGCTCAGGCACACGACATATTTCCCCCTCGCCCGTTCAAAGCCGTAGTTGAGTGAGAATCCGTATGTAAAATCCTCGGGGTTGATCCTGTAAATCCTGACCGGATATTTCTCAGCGATCTCCAGTGTCCGGTCGGTTGATCCCGAATCCACGATAATCACTTCATAATTTTTATATGTCTGTGACTGGAATGCATCGAGTATCCTCCCGATATGGTCCTGTTCGTTCTTTGTTCTCAGGAGGATGGAGAAATCAATGTCACCGCCTTGACCGGAGTGTTTTTTCTCATTGTGTTTGTTCAAGACCTTTGTCATTTTTTAACCGCAGGAAACAAGATCATGTTCAGGCATGGTGAATCAAAAATAACCCAGACTCTTCAGTTGTTCTTTAAGGTTTCTTGCTTCCTCATCGCTCAGTTCTTTCCTGTGCCTGTCCTGCTCGTTGGAATCTTCGTAGGTATCAATATACCGGACGGGATATTTACCGAGAAAGTCTTCTTCAATTGCATCCGTTATCACGCTGCCGTCCATGTCTTCCGCAACCGGCATGTTGCACATCGCCAGGATCGTGGGTGTTATATCAAGGATGCCGACCGGGTCTTTCCGGCGCGTGTTTTTTTTTGCACCGGGGCCGCTCAGAATCAGGATTCCGTCTTCGCCGTCATGAATGCCGGGCGTATAATCCTCCACGTCCATCAGAAGCTCTCCGGCGTCATATGATTTCCCGCCGGCCATGATATGCTTGCCCGCCATCCCGGGGATCTCCCTGTTGAATTCGAGGAGGAAGCTGCCGGGGGCCGTTTCCCGAATTTCGAACAGCGGTTTTTTGTCTTCCACGACCTCGATGGAGCGCAGGAATGTTTTGTAGTACCCGGCCTTCTCCGGGGTGAAATCGCGTATCGTGGCATGAATCGTCGGAACTATGACGCTGATATAGAGGTCGCCCTTTTCGTCCAGGTCTATAAATCTCTGCGCGCGTATCGTCGTGGTATCGGCCCACGTTTGCGTCCTGTCGAGACTCCTGAAGCCGTGGTCCGAGGCGATTACAATCAGGGTGTCAGCGTCCGCATGGCTTATGATGTCCTGGATCATCCTGTCTGCATTCCGGTACGCGTTGTATACCTTGCGGCCGTAACGGCGGACGTCATCCGCAGTGACTTTCCTGTACGGGCCGGGTTCCATGTACTGCCAGTAATAGTGAGAATACGTGTCCACGAAATGAATATGGAAATAGGCGTACTTCGGCCTGAACTTCCCGTAAAGATGTATGAAAAGGTCCCTGTACAGCTTGGTGCGCATACTGATGCCCGAAATAAAGGAGTATTTATCGAGGTCTTCAAGAAAGGGGACTTTCTTTTTCGCGAAACCGAGCCCGATCTCCAGGAAAGTGGACAACCTGATTCCGCTGCCGAGGCACCGGCTGAAATAGTTCAGCATCCTTTGGGGACTGATCCTTTTTTCATTCCCCGCATCGTGCGTCAGTTCCCACAGGAATCCGTACTCCTCCGGATAGCACTCTCTGCCGAGGGACAATATGGAGGGGATTATAAATCCGTTGACCTTCTCCGGCGGCCACGTGAGCATGTGGCCCATGACGCCGACCGGAAATCCGTACATGCCGAATATCTCCCAGATTCTCTTGGCGGTCAGGGAGTAAGTGTTGTCGTGAAAGCCCGTGATTCCGTGTTTTTCCGGCCGTTTGCCGGTTGCGATGCTTGTCCAGATTACGGGTGAGGCGCAGGGCCTGAATGAGTGTGTGGAATGAAAATAGCCGCCGGTGTTGATCAGTCTTTCGATGGCGGGAAGTTCTTTCCGGCTGACCATCCTGTCTATGATTCTTTTTGAAGCGCCGTCGAACCCGATGAACAGCACTTTTTTATCCAAAACCTTTTCAGGAATTGAAGATTTTGCAAAGTTTATACCCATTTACTTAGACTACTTCACGATAAAAGTTTTTTCAAGATTTGCAATTTCAACTGATTTGACACTACAAATAAATTTATTATAAACTTTTATAGTAAGAGAAAATCACCGTTAAACTTTCTAACAGTTCGCTTCAGAGGATATAAATAATGAAAGTCCTTCTTGTAAATCCCCTCACCAACGAGAAAGGCATGCTCAATATCACCACCAATCTCGGGCTGGGGTACATAGCCACGTCTCTCAGGAAAAACGGTTTCGGGGTCGACATCTGGGACGGGGTGAAAAAGGGCATGTCGAAAAAAGGCCTTCACGAGAGGTTGAGAAGACTCGACTATGATGTTGCCGGCTTTCAGGTGTATACATACAGCATACCGTACGCCCTTGAAGCTCTGAGGCTGGTTAAATCGCTCAATCCCGGAATAATCACTGTAATCGGAGGCGCCCATCCCTCGGGCGACCCGGAAGCCGCGCTGAATGACCTGAAAGAAGCCGATTATGGATTCAGGGGAGAGGGTGAAATCGGGCTTCCGAAACTGCTGAAAAAACTGAACGGCGAGGAGAGCGACTGCCGCTTCGAGGACATTCCCAATCTCATATGGAGGGAAAACGGCGGGATCCGCTGCAATCCGCTGCAGCCCATTGAAGACCTGGACGCCCTGGGAATGCCGAGCTGGGACCTGATCAATCCCAATGATTACCCCAATGCGCCGATAGGCGCGGTGGCGAAAAACTTTCCCTTATCGACCATATCCACTACGCGGGGCTGCCCGTATTCGTGCACCTTCTGCGCAAACAACCTCACGATGGGGAAAAAGGTCAGGGGCAGGAGCGCGGCGTCCGTGCTGGAGGAAATGGAGTTTTTGTACAACAATTACGGAGTGAGGGAGTTTCAGATTATAGACGACACCTTCACGTCCAAAAGGGACCTTGCCATAGCGGTCTGCAAGGGAATCATTGAAAGGGGACTGAAGGTAAGTATATCCTTTCCCAACGGCGTAAGGCTGAAGACCCTTGATGAAGAACTCCTGAAGCTCCTGGAGAAGGCCGGCACCTACTCGCTCGGGCTCGGTATAGAGTCCGGTTCCGAGAAGACGCTGAAAACCATGAAAAAGGCGCAGACCCTGCAGGAGGTGAGGGAAAAGGTGAACCTGATCCATCGCTGCACGAGGATCAGGATGACCGGCTTCTTTATCATCGGTTACCCGGGAGAAGACAGGGAGGATATTTTAAAGAGCATAAGGCTGTCAAAAGAGCTGCCGATCCACAGGTCGCAGGTCACCATTTTTCTCCCCGTCCCCGGAAGCGAGATGTACCGGAAACTGAAGAAGGAAGGAAAGCTGGACCATGTTGATTTCAGGGATATCACCTTTCACAATATAGTCTATGTGCCCGAGAACCTGACACTGCGCCAGTTGAAGATGCTCAGGATGAGGGCGTATCTTGAGTTTTATTTAAGGCCGAGAATCATTCTGGGCATGCTGTCGGAGATACAGTCATGGGAACATCTCAAATTCATCCTGAGAAGGGTCGGAAAGGTATTCTCCCTGAACATTTAAAACCTCCCTGTTTTTTTTGTCGGTTAACCTTAACAGTGGCATAAGAAATACCCGCAGCCGGCATGGGAATCCGCCGGCAGAGATGTTTTATTGCAACAAGGTGAAAGCACCGGTGGTCTGTTTATAGTGGAAATATATTTCTTATCTTTTCTATGGGGGGCCTGTCTCCTGTTTTCCTTTACAGGGTGGGGAACGGCCCTGAATAACGTCCTCTTTCCCGGCGCACGGCTTGACTGGGGGCAGAGAGCCGCGTGGGGCATTGCCGCCGTCATCTTTATCGGGGGAATATTAAACCTTGCCTCAAGTGTCTCAACGGGTTCCATCCTGATCTTGACCGGAGCTGGTCTTATATACCAGGCGCTCGACTTCTACAGGATGAGAACGTCCGTTACCGGTCCGGTATCCGCGTATATCGGAACGTGCCGCAAGGACAGGTTTGCAGCCTTTGTAATCTTTCTGATCTGTTTCCTTGCCGTTTTGCAGTACGGCGGTCTGGTCTTTTCCGGATTTTTCCATGATGACCAGGTCGCGTATCTGATTTTCTCGGAGAAGATGATACAGACCGGCTCCCTGGGCTCCGACCCCTTCAGCCTCAGGAGGGTGGAGACTTCACTGGGAGGGCAGGCATTCATGCATGCATTTCTGCTGGGGGTGCTCTCCAGAAAAAACCTGTTCATTATCGATCCCGGACTCAGTGTCGTTATATCCCTGGGTCTCCTCTGGGGATATATGAAAAGATTAAAATCAGAAAACAGGGGAATGCCCGAAGGGGCCGCATTGCTGGTGCTCCTCTTCTTCCTGCTCGTCCCGCCGCCAAGGACAAACACCACGGCGCTCGTACTCCCGCTGGCCCTTTTTATAAGCCTTTTCAGAACCCTCGACTGGCAAGGGCTGGAAAACAGGCATTTTGCCGTCAACGCTTTTATCATAGCCCTGCTCACTGCCGCGGTCTGCTCGCTGAAATCGACCCTTATACCTCCCGCTGCAATCCTGTTTGCTTCAACGTATATTTTCTATATCTCCGGGGCGAAGAAAAGGACAAAGGCCATCTGTGAGTTTTTTACTGCTGCAGCGCTGACCGTGGTTTTCCTCCTGCCGTGGATGCTGTCGATGTATCAGTCATCAGGGACACTGTTATATCCGCTGCTCGGGAGGGGCTACCACGGGACCGCATACGGAACCTTCCCCAGTTCATGGGCGGACCTTGATATTTCCGGAGTGCTGGAGATACTCTTCAAATACATCAGCTATCCCTTCATAGTGGCGCTTGCACTGACGGGGTTCGTCAACTTCAGGTCGTCTCCTTCACCGCAGCCCGGCGGCGGGCGCGGGGCGTTCAGAGCCCTTGTGATAAGCGCTGCACTGGGCTCACTGGTGGTACTGATGGTTACAGCCGGCAGCTTCGGGGAGCGTTATCTGTTCTCTTTTCTTTTTGCCGCTGTTGTCATATCCATGATAAACGCCGTGGCCGCAATGCCGTGGAATGATGCAGGCAGGCTCGGGGGTTCCCCGGCGCTTCTTATTCTCATATTTGTAACAGGGATGCTCCTGGGCAACGGGTGGTTTGATGTGAGGGGGCAGTACTGGGACTATCTCCATAATATAAAATCCGGACTGAACAATGCTTCACTCGTGCCGGCTGAAGAAGTCCGTGAGTATGCGGAGATGCAGCGGGCTGTTCCGGAAGGAGAGACGCTCCTGGCGAGACTGGAAAAATCCTTCCTGCTCGATTTCCGGCGGAATAAAATACTGATAGCGGATGAGCCCGGCGGTGCAAGCCTTCCGCCAGGCATGCCTTTCTTCAGGGGAAGCGAGGCCCTGGCTGATTACCTCCTTTCAAAGTCCATAAGATATGTGGCATATTCCTATGCAAGCGAAACAGGCTACACCAGGAGATACCTGCTGGGAAAACTGAAAGGCAAACTGCATCCATTCTTCAGGGCCACGTTCCGGCACACGCTTGATTTTCAGGAAAACCTGAAGCGGCTTGGAGATACGAGAGGGAGAATTTATGATGACGGCAGGATTTTTGTGCTTGACCTGCTGAGCAAGAGGGAAGGAAGGTAACCGTTTTAATGATACCGGTTCGTTATCCATATCTTACCTGGTCTGACCTGGCAGCGTTTCTTGATATAGGGAGGGATTGCGCCGGGACATTTGAAGAGAAGCTGAACGAGAAATTCAACTCAAGGTATTCGCTGACCTTCTCATCCGGCAGGGCAGGTCTGTACCACATCCTGAAGGCCAACAGGATTCAGAATAAATACGTTCTTGTTGCGGCATATACATGCTGCGTCGTGGCCGAGGCGATCGTGCAGTCAGGGAATATCCCGGTGTTTGTGGACCTTTATAAAAACTCTTTCAACTCGAAAATCACCGAAGACCTGATAAGGAAATATATTCCGGATCTCGGGGCGGTTGTCGTCACCAACCTGTACGGATTCACCGATTTTTCCGACCCGGATTTCATCGGTAAAGACAGGGATTTCCTGATGATCCTCGATGATGCCCTGGCACCCGGCCATGTTCCCCGGAGACCGGCCGGGCTTTATGATTACACCTACATAAGCTGTGCGGTCAGGAAGCCCTTTACATGCCTTGGAGGAGGCGTTGTCTTTACGGATGACGATGAGAGATTCAAGGCGCTCAGGGATTATACGCTTGAAAACAGGAAAGCCCTTTCCCCGGCGGAAAAATGCAAAAGGTTTATAGAGACTTTCCTTTTTTTCCTTGTGTTCAGAAGGGGCATATATTCCCTCACATCTTTCCTGCAGAGAAAGACCGCGCTGCTGGATTCGTTTTTCAGTGAAAAGTATAATGATATCCACAGGCAGAATCCCGAGTATTTTGTGGATATGTGTGATTTCCAGAAACGTGTCGGCCTGAATCAACTAAAAAAGATCGACATCATGCTGCAACGCCGGCGCGAGATAGGCGACGCTTACTACAGGTTGTTAAGTCCCCATTATGCATGGGTGAAGGATTACTGGAAAACGGGTGTGCCGTACTCGAATATTCCCTTTCTGCATCCCAGAAGGGACGACCTGGAGAGGCATCTGCTGGAGCATAAAATAGATACGGAAAGATACTTCGATTATGTAATCCCTGAACTGGAACAATACAGAGAGCTTCGCAAACATTACAACATTGACGGCCGTTTCCCCAATGCGGAGAATATCTCAAAACAGATTCTTCTTCTTCCCGTCAACATGGGTCTCGATGAGAAAACCATTTCAAAAATCGTTGGAAAAATCAGGGAGTTTGACGCAGTCTGAAGAAACCTTAACCTTTAATGTCGCATAAACCTGCAAGGACGAGATATGAATCACTCAGCTTATAAGAAACCTTCTTTTCTCGAAGATTCCGGGATGCGGATACTTATTGTATCTCTTCTGTTTTTGACTGCCTTCGGCGTGAGGCTTCATCATATCACGGAGCCGACTTTCGAATTCAATCCCACGCGTGAATATGCATCCGCCTTTTTTGCACGGTCTTTTTACTACAAAAATGCGGATTCAGTCCCTGAGTGGAAGAGGGATGTCGTGAACTTTCATCTGAAGCAGAAGGACGTGATAGTGGAGTTCTGGATAATGGAAAGGCTTGTGTCTCTCGCCTCCCGCATAACGGGCGGGGAACACCTGTGGTTCTCAAAACTGTTTTCTTCCCTGTTCTGGATGGCCGGGGGTGTCTTTCTGTATCTGATCGCAAGAAAAATCCTGCCTCCCGGCGAGGCTCTGTTCTCAACGGCCTTTTACCTCTTCCTTCCCTACAGCATATCCGCGAGCAGGAGTTTCATGCCCGATCCCCTTATGCTCATGATGATACTGGGCGGTATTTACGGGATACTGAGATACCATGAAAAGCCGTCGGTCCACGGCCTGCTGGCCGTATCCGTTGTCTCGGGTCTGGCGATACTGGTCAAACCCATGGGGGTGTTTCTCCTGTTCGCCGTTTTTGCCGGGATCGCTTTGCACCGCAAGGGTGTACGAAAGGCTCTGATCAGCGGAAGCCTTGCCGTTTTCGGAATCATAAGCATACTGCCGTTTTCAGTATACACATTCGCATCGGGATTTTCCCGGCATATCGGGGAAGCATACGAAACAAGTTTCAATCCAGCGATCTTCTTATACCCCGAGTTCTGGGCGGACTGGTTCGTAATGATCGGCCGGGTAGTCGGCTACATTGCGTTCGCAGGAGCGCTTGCAGGGATATTCATGTTCCAACGGGGCCTGCCGAAGAGCCTTATAGCCTCTTTATGGGTCGGTTATCTGGCGTTTTGCCTGGCATTCAACACCCGTATAAATATACATGACTACTATCACCTGCAGTTGATACCCATTGTCGCGCTCTCCCTGGGGCCGGTATCGGGCCGGGTGTTCAACCACGTGAAACAGTACGGAACACGGTATATCCCTGCCGCGGGAATCGTTGCCGTAGCGGCTGTTCTGATTTCGGTCGTCGGAATACGCGGTATTGACTGGCGCGACATCGCCATGCGGCATAAAGGCAAAATGAAACTGATCGGTTCGATAATCGGTGTTAATCCCCAGTTTATCAACTTCATAAGCCCGGATTCCGAGAGAAAACAGCGGATCGCGAAGGAAATCTCGGATATCGTGGGACATGCGGAGATTATCATCCTGGATTCCAAATTCGGTATACCCATTTCATTTCTCGGAGACCTGAAGGCTTACAGCTGGCAGACGGACGAGGTCTTTAAACTCTATAAACTGCAGGGGCGGAATGTCTCTCCTGTCAAACTCTTCAAAAAGTTCTACAAGCGCTGGAATTACCCCGAATATTTCGTTATATCCGAGTTCGCCGAGTTCGAAAAACACTCCGAACTGAAGGATTTCCTTGACGGCACCTTCCCTGTACTGGTCAGAACAGATGATTATCTGATTTATGATCTGCGAAAAAAGAAGACATCGGCCGGGCAGGCCTTGCCTTAACCTTAATGTTGCATAAGCCGGCGGGAGGGTCCGGCGCAAAACCTCCCCCTGCCCGCGGGCGGTGTTTTTTATGCCACTGCAGTGTTAACAGTTGCTTCTGGCAAGGGGCGTGGGCAGCCCCGGAGCTCAGGTCCAGTGAAGACGCGACAGGGCTTCCGTGCCCATAACGCTCTTCCTTGCCGCCGACCAGATTTCAAGTATCGCCTTCTCGGCAAAGCGCACACCCTCGCCGAGCAGCCTTACGCTCACGCCCCTTGACGGGAGTGCGGAGGCGCCTCCGTATACGCCCTCCATCCCGTCCAGCATTGCATGCAGCGCACCGGCAAGCGGCCTTTCAATGGACGGGTTGTCGAACACGAGGTATATGGCGGCCATTGCCGTGGATGACTCAAGGAATCCCGTGCCGCCGTAACCCGCAGTCTCCGGCCTCAGGACAACCCTTTCCGACAGGATAAGTTCTCCGCAGTATTCAATTTCGGTGATGCTCCTGTATTCCCTGAACAGCATGTACTCACCCCTGGCGACCCTGCCCGGGGTGAAAAAATCAAGTATGAAGGCGGCAGCGCCCTTTTCCATGCATATCCTGGTCTTCTGCCGGTACAGCGAGCCTGCAAAGGGGATTACATAACCCGGCATGTATTCGATGGCCGCGCCTTTACCGGCGGCTATGCGCACGTCCTGCGAGGAGAAGTCCCCTGTGCTCCTGTAGAGCCTGTTGGCCGAAGGTGCGGTTATGAGGGCATGGGCCTGATCATCAAGGGTTATATCCATATGTATACTGTCCCCCCCCGCAAGCCCGCCCGTGGGATTGACGATATATGTACAGGCGCACGCGGCGCCGTCAGTGCGGAAGGGCTGAAACGCCTGCAGCGGCATGGTGGAAAATGAGTCGTGGAGTATGGTCTTGTCCCCCTGTTTCCTGAACACCAGCCTCAGCCTGCCGTCCCTTCCCGTCCTGTGCAACCCGGGTTCAGACAAAGAGCACATCTCTCCTGATCCAGCCGATAACCGCATCGATTCCCTCTTCCTTCATCAGGCTCGTGAATATAAACGGGCTTTCACCCCTCATCCTCCGTGCATCCCTCCTCATCACTTCCAGGCTTGCGCCCACATACGGCGCCAGGTCCGTCTTGTTGATCACGAGAAGGTCCGACCGCGTGACACCCGGGCCCCCCTTTCTCGGAATCTTGTCGCCGCCTGCCACATCTATCACATAGATGGAGCAGTCGACCAGTTCAGGGCTGAAGCTTGCAGCGAGGTTGTCACCGCCGCTCTCCACGAATATTATGTCAAGTTCCGTGAATCTGCTGATCAGCCGCCGCACCGCCTCCTGGTTCAGTGATGCATCCTCCCTTATGGCCGTGTGGGGGCACCCCCCTGTCTCAACACCTGTTATCCTCTCTTCAGGCAACACCCCGGCCCTCACGAGAAACTCGGCATCCTCCTGTGTGTAAATGTCGTTCGTCACCACTGCAATGGAAAACTCACCTGACATCCTCCTGCAGAGCTTTTCTATCAGCGCTGTCTTCCCGGACCCCACGGGCCCGCCGATGCCGATTTTCACCGGCCCTGTCATCTCCGTCATAACCGTAACCTCCTTGCCTTTTATAATTGTGAGGCTCCTGCAAGAGTCCTCTCCCTGTCACCTCGAACGGAGAGAGAGGTCTTTGTAACTCGCCGCTGCCGAAAGATTTCTCCCTCCGGTCGAAATGACATATACAGGCATTTTCATACTTTTGCAAGAGGCTCAGTTGTATAAAAATACTGCCCGCGGGCAGGGGAGTCCGGTGGAGGTTTTACGGCGCCCCCCCCTGCCGGTTTATGCGACATTAAGGTTATGGTTGCCCTGAACAATCTTATGACCTGAACAACCTCGTGTAGAGATGCTCATGCCTCATCGCTCCTATCTCAATCCCGGGCGCAAATGCGGATATGTCATCTTCATCCAGCGACAACACCTCTTCCGCGATCCCTGCCAGCAGGGGCTTGATATCCTCTATCACTTTCTGTCCCTCTGTATGCCCTATGGGTATCAGCCGCACCCCTGCGCTCACAATTCCGGCGGCCGCTGAATAAAGGTAGGCCGCCAGTGCTTCATCCCTTGCGGCTCCCAGTGAGTTGCACACAAGCGCAAACACCACGGGATGATGGCCCGGCGCCTCCCCTCTTTCAACAGCCTGCGCAAATCCCTCCGGCATAGCGGATTTATGGAGCAGACCCATGACCTTCAGGAGCTGCCTCCCCGTCTGCATACTCCCTTCCCTCATCTCCCCGGCCAGTTTCATGGAGTGTATCAGCCGGTCGATGCGCAGGACCGTCTGCACATCCTTCGCGCCTGCCGCCTCTATGCACAGTTTCACTGCGAGTGCATCGCACCTGCGTGTCATCCCGGCGAGATAGGCCCTTAGAAATTCAACAAGGCCGTTCATATCCTTTACGCGGCCCTCGCTTACATAAGTCTCAAGCCCCCATGAATATGCAAACGCCCCTGAGGGGAAGAATGAATCGGTAATCTGTAAAATGCCGATAAGAGATTTTATTTTATCCATGACGGCCGCCTTTACCTTACATTTGCATAAAAACACCGCCCGCGGGCAGGGGGAGGTTTTGCGCCGGACCCTCCCGCCGGCTTGTGCAACATTAAGGTTTACTCTCCGGCTAAAACAGGAAATACCTCTGCGCCATCGACAGTGTCTCCGCGGGTTCACACCACAGCACCTTGCCGTCCGCCTTCACCGTATATGTTTCAGGGTCGACCTCGATATGCGGGAGATAGTTGTTGTTGATCATGTCCTTCTTGCCGATCTTGCGGCAGTTTTCAACAAACGCCGCCCTTTTCCGGAGACCCAGGCGCCCGTGTACGTCCCTGTCGAAAGCGGCCTTTGACAGGAACGTCAGTGATGTGCTGTAAACAGCCCCGCCGTATGCGCCGAACATGGGCCTCATCAGGTAAGGCTGCGGAGTGGGGATCGAGGCATTGGCGTCGCCCATCTGGGCGTAGGCGATAAACCCGCCCTTTATGACCATCTTCGGCCTTACGCCGAAGAATGCAGGCTCCCACAGCACGATGTCCGCGAGCTTGCCTTTTTCGACAGAGCCTACATAACCTGCAATCCCGTGGGCTATTGAAGGGTTTATGGTGTACTTCGCCACATACCTTGCGGCCCTGACATTGTCGTTGCCGCCCTTTTCCTCTTTGAGCCTCCCCCTCTGCCTCTTCATCTTGTCCGCTGTCTGCCATGTCCTGATGACGACCTCTCCAACCCTGCCCATTGCCTGGGAGTCGGAGGCCATTATGCTGAAGGCGCCCATGTCGTGCAGGATGTCTTCCGCCGCGATGGTCTCTGCCCTTATCCTTGAATCCGCAAAGGCCACATCCTCGGGTATACGGGGGTCGAGGTGGTGGCATACCATGAGCATGTCGAGGTGTTCCTCCATGGTGTTGACTGTAAACGGCATGGTCGGGTTTGTCGAAGACGGCAGTACATTGGCCTGCCCGCAGACTTTAATTATGTCGGGGGCGTGGCCTCCGCCCGCACCCTCTGTATGGTATGTATGTATTGTCCTGCCCCTGAACGCGGCTATTGTATCCTCGACAAAACCGGCCTCATTAAGGGTATCCGTGTGTATGGCGACCTGCACGTCGTATTCATCCGCCACGGACAGGCATGTATCTATTGCGGCAGGCGTGGTGCCCCAGTCCTCATGCAGCTTCAGTCCCACGGCGCCCGCCTCCACCTGCTCCCTCAGGCTTTCGGGCCGTGAAGAGTTGCCCTTGCCGAGAAAACCGAAATTGACCGGAAAGGCGTCGGCGGCCTCGAGCATCCTGTGCATGTTCCATTCACCGGGAGTGCATGTGGTGGCGTTCGTCCCGGTTGCAGGGCCTGTTCCGCCGCCTATCATGGTGGTGATGCCCGATGATATCGCCTCCCCTACCTGCTGTGGACATATAAAATGTATATGGCTGTCCACCCCGCCGGGGGTGGCGATCAGGCCCTCGCCTGCTATCACCTCTGTCGAGGCTCCTGTTACCAGGTCGGGGTCCACTCCATCCATGAGGTCGGGATTGCCGGCCTTGCCTATGCCGCATATCCTGCCGTCACGCACCCCTATGTCCGCCTTTACGACGCCCCGGTAGTCAAGGATGATCACATTGGTTATAACGAGGTCCGGAGCGCCGCCTTTTGCCGTCGCCCGTGGTGACTGGCCCATCCCGTCCCTTATGACCTTGCCCCCGCCGAACTTCACCTCGTCGCCGTATCTCGTGAAATCCTTCTCCACCTCTATGAACAGCTCCGTATCGGCAAGCCTTATCCTGTCTCCCGTTGTTGGGCCGAACATGCCCGCATACTGTCTTCTGTCCATGTTCAGGCTCATATCATGCACCTCCGAATCCCTTGTCCCTCGCCTTGCCGAACGCGGCCCTCCTGACCCGCTCGTCCGCGGCGCAGCCCTCTGTCAGGCCGTTTAATCCGTAAATGTTCCCGCCCCCGCCGAATTCCACGAGCGAGACTTCACGGTCCTGGCCGGGCTCAAACCTTACGGCAGTGCCGGCAGGGATGTTCAGGCGCATGCCGAATGCCTTTTCCCTGTCGAAGACCAGGGCCCTGTTGACCTCAAAGAAGTGGAAATGCGAGCCCACCTGCACCGGCCTGTCTCCCGTGCTTTTCACCACGAGGGAGACCGACCTCCTGCCCCTGTTCAGCTCTATGTCCCCTTTGCCTGGAATATATTCACCTGGTATCATACCGTCCTCCTTGTCTTTACCTTACAGCGGCATAAAAATGCCGCCCGCGGGCAGGGAGTCCGGCGGAAAAGCTTTATCCGCGATACCTTAGAGAGTATTCCGCACGGCTTATCGACATCCCTTGGAATTCCGCTCTCCGTTACGTCCCGCAATAAAGACATATTTCCGATATCCCATCGCTTTATAAAGGTTTTACGCCGGACTCCCCTGCCGGCTTGTGCAACATTAAGGTTTACTTTACAGCGGCATGAAAACACCCCCTGCGGGCGTATGCCTCACCTTACCGGATTATGAATGGTTACAAGCTTTGTTCCGTCGGGAAATGTCCCTTCAACCTGTATCTCCTTTATCATCTCCGGGACACCGTCCATAAGGTCTTCCCTCCTGAGAATTGAAGCGCCGTACTGCATCAGCTCCGCCACCGTCCTGCCCTCCCTTATGCCCTCAAGCACTGCCGACGTAATAATGGCCACCGCCTCGGGATAGTTAAGCTTGATCCCCCTCTGCTTCCTCTCATCGGCCAGAGAGGCCGCCATGTAAATCATCAGCTTGTCTTTTTCCTTCTCCGTAAGCCTCATCCGCAACACCTCCGTACAAAATCATAAATCTTTCTCCATCTTACAGCGGCATGAAAATACCGCCCGCCGGCAGGAGAGTCCGGCGGTTTTCGGCGGACTCTCCTGCTCGTTTATGCAACATTAAAGGTTTATACACTGATTACCGCCTTCAAACAGTGAGATACTGCCTGACGATATCCTGTCCCAGACCCTCTGTCCTGCCGCCGGCCACAATCCTTCCGCGGTTCATGATATAGAATCCATGGCAATACTCGCGGACAAAATCCAGGTACTGCTCGACAATCAGCACCGTCATGTGTTTCTCTTCAACAAGCTGCCTCAGCACTCTGCCGATCTGCTGAATGATGTTAGGCTGTATGCCCTCGGTCGGCTCGTCAAGAATCAGCAGCTTCGGGCCGGTAACGAGCGCGCGCCCTATTGCAAGCTGCTGCTGCTGTCCGCCCGAGAGGTCTCCGCCCATCCTGCCGGTCATGTCTTTCAGAACCGGGAAGAGCTCATAAATCTCCCCGGGTACACGGTCAAGGCCGTCGCTGCGGGCGGAGAGGCCGATCCTCAGGTTCTCCTCCACGGTCAGTTTCGGGAATATCATTCTCCCCTGCGGCACAAATGCAAGCCCCGCCCGTATCCGGTCGTGCGTGGGCATCTTTGTGATTTCACGGCCCTGCATCCTGATGGCGCCTGATGACGGCCTCAGCAGCCCCGTGATGTTTTTCATCAGTGTCGTCTTGCCCACGCCGTTGCGTCCCATGACGCATACAATCCGCTCCTGCGGAATCTCCATGGCAATGCCGTGAAGCACCTGCACCTCTCCGTAGGAAAATGACAGTTTCTCAACCTGTAACATCATCGCCCAAGATATGCCTCTATGACTTCCTCGTTTTCCTGCAGCTCGCCGAGCGTGCCTTCCGCCATGATTTTGCCCTCGTTCAGCATGGTTACAAAGGAATCAAGCCTGCGGACAAAATCCATATCGTGTTCTATGACTATGATGGTATGGTCTCCCCTGAGTTCAAGGAGAAGCTCCGCCGTCAGGGCGGTCTCGGAGTCGGTCAATCCCGCCGCGGGCTCATCAACGAGCAGCAGTTTCGGATCCGACAGGATCAGGGCGCTGATTGCCAGCCACTGCCGCTGGCCGTGGCTGAGATACCTTGCCTCGAGGTCCCGCACCTCCAGCAGTCCGACCCGTTCAAGTATGCCGAGTATCCGGTCTCTTTCTTCTTTCGTCTCCCTGCAGTACAGGTTCGGCCACAGACGCCTGCGTCCCGGCAGGGCAAGCTCCATATTCTGATATGTGGTCAGGCTGTCGAAGACGGAGGGGGTCTGGAATTTTCTGCCGATTCCCATAAGCGCAATTTCCGTTTCATCCATGCCTGTAATGTCCCTGCCTTCGAAATACACCCTGCCCGTGGCCGGACGTGTCTTGCCGCTTACCACGTCGCAGAGCGTTGTCTTGCCTGCACCGTTGGGGCCTATGATGACCCGCAGCTCATTGTGCCCTATTCCGAGGGCCTCGATGTCCAGTGCCCTGAAACCGTCGAACACGGCGGTAATATCCTCCAGAAACAGCAGGAATCTCTCCTCGGAGAACCGGCTGACCCTGGGACTGTCGGTCTTGTAATCCTCGATCCGCTCGTGCAGTTCCATTACGTTCTCAATCTCCTCCGTCCGTTTGACTTTCTTTTCAGCAACGGTTCCTCCCTGTCTGCGTGTAATGCGCAGGCAGGCGTCAAGGGTGAGGGAAAACAGGATTTCCTTCCGCACCCTGAACTTGGAACTCTGAACTCCGGGCTTTCAGCCCTTTTAATGTTTTCCCGTAAAACACCGCCCGATGTTGCAGAGACCCTTGGGGAACAGCAGGACAACACCTATAAACAGTCCTCCAAGGACAAACTGCCAGTATTCCGATTTCCACGTGAATAAAATGAAATCCTTTTCAGACGTAAAAAAGCTGTAAAGGAGGTTCACAGCCAGCGCCCCGAGGATGGCCCCCGAAAGAGTGCCGCGCCCTCCTACCGCCACCCAGATAACGACCATAATGGACATCCCCGCCTCCATGTTGGCAGGCGTGAAAATCCCCATCTGCGGCGTATAGAGCATGCCTCCCAGGCCTGCTATGGCAGCCGCCGCCACAAAGGCAAAGACCTTGTAGACATGCGGCCTGTAGCCTGCAAACCGGAGCGTTCTTTCATTGTCGCGCACGGCTATGAGTACGCGTCCCAGCCTTGAGCCGGCTATGTGCCGGCACAGCAGGTATACACCTGCCAGGCACAGGAGGGTGATTATGTAGACAGCCATCTTTACATCAGGGTCGGCAAGGCTGTAGCCTGCAATCTTATCAAACCTCGTCAGGCCGTTGGTGCCGCCGAGTTTCATGCTGTTCATGCTGAAGACCAGCCAGGCCGCCACGGTAATAGCCTGCGTGAGGATTGCGAAATAAACGCCGCGGACCCGGCTTTTAAACCCGAAATAGCCTATCACAAATGCGACGAGACCGGGAATGAGCAGTCCGAGCGCCACAGTGGCCGGCAGAGTGTAGAAGGGCTTCCAGAACCACGGGAGCATGGCATCGCCCGGCGCCTCTCCGACCTTGTACGGGTAAACCACGTACAGGCACGCCGGGATATTCCACCCCGATGCATCGACCATGCCGCCGGGGCCGCCGTGATGCGCAAGGTACATGCCCATTGCATATCCGCCGAGTGAGAAGAAGAACGCCTGGCATAAGCTGAGTATTCCCGTGTAACCCCATATCAGGTCAAGTCCCACGGCTACGATGGCAAAGGCCATATACCGGCCCAGCATGTTCACCGTCTCGATGCTGATCTGCCCCGTATAGTACAGCAGGGGAACACCCGCCAGGCCTGCAAAAAACAGCAACAGCAGGGCATTATGCATACCCGGCCACCGCACTCCGCCGAGCGGCCGATCTGTCTTTGCCAGGGCCACATTACTCATCTGCAAGCCTCCCCCGGGGCGCAAACAGGCCGGCCGGTTTGAACTGGATGAATGTCACTATGACGAGCAAGAGCAGGACCTTGGCCCATATGGCGCCGACCGTGAAAGAACCTATTGCCGCCGGTTCAAGCACCTTGGTCAGCACCCCGATGCCGAGCCCCGAAAAAACAACTCCCAGCAGCTCGCCGACACCGCCGGTCACCACGACAAGGAACGAGTCAACGATGAAATTCGTCTGCCCCATATCCGGCGTTACACCGCCGATAAGCGTCCATGCATAGCCTGCAATGCCCGCAATGCCTGAACCAAAGGCAAATGTGTACCTGTCCACGCGCCCCGTATTCACGCCGAGGCTTGCGGCCATGTCCCGGTTCTGCATGGTGGCCCGCATCCTGAGCCCCAGGCCCGTGCGTTTCATCAGGTAGTATATGAGCAGCACGCAGAATGCGCAGAGTGCTATGATAAAGCAGCGGCCGTAGGGCAGGACAATGTCCTGCATGATCTCGATGCCGCCGCGCGCCCAGGATGGGGCGTTGACTCCTATATTGTCCCCGTACCGGAGGCGCACAAGCTGTATCAGGATCAGGCCCACGCCCCATGTTGCCAGGAGCGATTCCACCGGGCGCCTGTAGAGGTGCCGCACCACCAGGACTTCGATCAGGTAGCCGGCCAGCGCAGAGGAAAGGAATGCGGCGGGCAGGGCCAGCACATAGTACCAGTCGGACGGATTGTCCGGCGTATGGCCGACAAGCCTCTGTATCTCGAAAGTGGTATATGCGCCGATCATCATGAGTTCGCCGTGCGCCATGTTTATCACACCCATCAGGCCGAATGTAATGGCAAGCCCCAGGCCCATCAGGATAAGAATGGAGCCGAGCGAAAATCCCTGGAACATGCTTCCGAAGTAGTCCACAAACCCCTGGTGGATTTCGATCTTCCTGATAGCCTGACGGTATACATGTTCGGCGCTGTCGGGTGCGGGCGCGCCATGTGAGCGTACGAGGCCCCTTGCAGTCCTCAGCGGCCTTGCGGCAAGGCCGCCCGCTTCAGGGTCTCCGCCTGTGACCTCGCGGAGCAGTTCCCTCAACCTTGGAAGTGCGCGCATGCTTTTCATCTCCCCGAGCTCGCGTACCGCGGCCAGACGGTCTTCCGTTGCCCTTTCATTCAGGCGGAGCAGCAGGAGGCTCTCCCTGGCCGTGTACCGGACTTTCCTGTCGGGATCATTCTCGGACAGTTTCATAAGGAGGCCCGCTGCTTCCGTAATTCCGGGGGGATCACCTGCTTTCTTGGCGCCGGAGAGGCGCATGCCTGCATCCGGCGATGAAAGACGCAGGAGAAACTTCGCCCTGCCTGCCAGCCGCCGTTCGCGGCGTGTAGGGCTGATCCCGGTGAGCTCTTCCACGGGCACGACAACCTGCCTGCCGTTGTTCATCAGGGGCCGGCGGGTCAGGGGGTCGGACAGGGGCGCCAGTTCATTCATCTCTTCGTCCATAACGGTCTTTTCGCACAGTACGGGCCTGTCCTTCCAGATGTATATGCTGCCCATCCGGTATGATTCGAGGAACTCCTCAAGGCGCTGATCCCCTGTCCTTGCCAGCGCCGTTACAGCCTCCCTGCGGACAGCGGGGTCTGCGTGTGCGAGCCTGAGCATATCGGCCCTGATAACGTCATCATCCGCCCGTGCGGATAATGCACAGAAGAGCCAGATTGCCTGCAGAAGCAGGATCACACCTGTCCTGTAAAAAACGCCTCTCTTGAACACTCTCTTGAACATATCAATGGTCCGCTTTCTCTGAATTATTTCCCTGAATTATCATTACAGCGGCATAAAAACACCGCCTGCAGACAGGAGAGTCCGGCGGAGGTTTTACGGCGGACTCTCCCGCCGGTTTATGCAACATTAAGGTTATTCAGTCCATTCCCCCGCTTCCCCTCCCGCCTCGCGCGGGAGGGGAAGCGGGGTGGGGGTGATGAACTCTTACATCATTTCTTTTTCGGTCCGCCGGTCGGCTCCGGAATGTTGCCGTCCGGGTGAAGGTATCTGCTGTACGGCTCGGGTGAAACAAGCCCTTTTGTCTTGTAGATGATCCTGAACTGGCCGTTTTTCATGATCTCGCCGATATACACCGGCTTCAGCGTATGCTGGTTGTTCTCGTGCATCTTTTTCCTTCCTCCGGGCGCGTCGAATTCCAGCCCGTAGACCGCCTGGCGCACCTTGTCCACGTCGAATGACCCCGCCTTCTCAACGGCAGCCTTCCACACGTAAACGCCGAAGTAGGCGGCCTCTATGGGATCATCCGTGACGCGGTTGTAGCCGCCCGGCAGATTGTTCCTCTTGCAGTATTCCTTGAAGTTTTTCACGAACTTTCTGTTCTCCGGTGTATCTATGCTCTGGAAATAGTTCCATGCAGCCAGGTGGCCGACGAGGGGCGGGACATCCATTGCCCGCAGCTCATCCTCCGCCACGGAAAAGGCCATGATCGGAATATCGTCCGCGGTCAGCCCCTGGTTGGCAAACTCTTTGTAGAAGGGCACATTGCTGTCCCCGTTTATAGTGGACAGCACACAGGCATCGCCGCTTGCTCCGAATTTCTTGATCCTTGCGACAATGGTCTGGTAGTCCTGGTGATGGAAGGGCGTGTACTCCTCTATAATGTTCTCATCAGGGACGCCCCTGGACTTGAGGTATGCCTTAAGCACCTTGTTGGCAGTGCGCGGGAACACATAATCGGTTCCCAGCAGGTAGAATTTCTTCATTCCGAGCTCATCCATCATGTACCTGGCTGCGGGTATCAACTGCTGGTTCGGAGTGGCGCCCGTGTAAAATACGTTCAGGGACTGCTCCTCGCCCTCGTACTGCACAGGGTAGAAAAGAAGCGCATTGTACTGTTCAAACACCGGCAGCACTGATTTGCGGCTGACAGAAGTCCAGCAGCCGAATGTCACCGCCACCTTTTCCTTTGTTATCAGTTCCTTTGCCTTTTCGGCAAAAAGCGGCCAGTTGGAGGCCGGGTCAACCACGACAGGTTCGATCTGCCTGCCCAGCACACCGCCGCTTGCATTAATCTCCTCCACCGCCATGAGCACCACGTCCCTCAGAGATGTCTCCGATATCGCCATGGTTCCGCTGAGGGAGTGGAGCACGCCTATCTTCACCTTTTCCGCTGCATGGACGCGCCCGGCAAACACGAGTGCCAGGGCCATCACAAGCGCCGGCAACAGTCCCGTCAGGGCCTTTATTGCTGAAAATCTCTCTGTTCTGATCATCTGCTTCTCCTTTCCGGTTTTTTATCTGGAATTCTCAGCCTCCGGAATCGATTTCCGACGGCTTCTGATTAAAGACTGTTTGCGTTGAACCACCTCCTTTTATATATAACGCCCGAAACATAAAAGACCTGCCTGTTTGTGCAATATCAAGGTAGATTATCGATTGACAGGGCATGGCGCTGAACCTGCCGCAGTTAATTGCAATGCCAGAGTTTGGTTCTTATGGTTTGCAGCAATATAGTCTCTGGGGTAGCCAGAACCGTGCCAGCCTGCAACGTCTTGATTTTCAAGGGCTTTGCCCGAAAGAAATGCTACAAAATTGTAATTGAACAACATTTTTGTAGGGCAATGCATTTAAAGGGAAGCGCGATTCTTCCATGCGCTTATGAAGGGGTATCTTGCGGTGGCTGCTGTCCTTACAGTGCGTGGAATACCGGCGGCGGACGTGAGGCCTGCCGGGATTTTAACGGCGCTGTGAGGTATAATTGAATGTGGCAGGCCGGAATTGTCCCACTGTTCAAGAGAAAGGAAAAAACCAGGTGCCGGAAATATTATCGCTTTACGAGTTGAATCAGTTGATCAGGTCGGTAATCGATACCGCCTTTTACCGGACATTCCTTGTCACCGCGGAAATAGCCTCCTGCGATGTCAAGAGGCACTGCTACCTGACCCTCGTGGACAAGGATGAAGACACTATAAGGGCGGAGATCAGGGCCGTCATCTGGGCATCCAGATACAGGACGATATCCGCGGTGTTTGAAGAAGCCGCGGGCACCAGGCTCGCTGCGGGCATCAGGATCCTCTTTGAAGCGGAGGTAAGCTTCCACGAAAGATACGGACTGAAACTCAACATACTCGATATAGACCCTTCCTATACGATCGGGGAAATGGCCGTCAGGCGCAGGGAGATTATGGAGCGGCTTGCGCGGGAAGGGCTGAAAGACAGGAACAGGGAACTGGAATTCCCCCTGGTGCCGCAGAGGATAGGCATTGTCTCCTCCGCAACCGCGGCGGGTTATGAAGACCTGATAACCCATTTGATGAACAACAGCTACGGCTACAAGTTCACATGCAGGCTTTACGAGGCGGTGATGCAGGGCGACGGCGCCGAAGGCTCGATCCTCGCGGCGCTTGATCAGTGCATGAAAGACTCCCGGTTCCTGGACATCGTTGTAATAGTCAGGGGCGGGGGGGCACAGACCGACCTGCACTGTTTCGACAGCTTTGGGATAGGCAGGGCGATAGCCCTCCTGCCGCTTCCGGTCATATCCGGCATAGGGCACCAGAGGGATGTGACGGTTGTTGACGAGGTGTCGAACATGAGGGCGAAGACACCCACCGCCGCCGCCGACATGATAATCACGAGAGTGAGGGACTTTGAGGACAGGATGGATTCGCTGTCCCACAACCTTGTCCACGCGGTCCGAACACTGACATCCGGCATGAGCGAAAGCCTCTCCGCACTGTCAAAGAGACTTGAAGCCTCGGCAGGAAAGGAACTCCTTGATAATATGCACATGCTGAATGTCTTTGCAAAGGGGATAAGGTACGCCCTGAAATTCATACGCAACGAAAAACAGAGACTCAAAACACGCGAAGGCAATATCAGGCACCTGGACCCCGTGAATGTGCTCAGGAGGGGTTACAGCATTACCTACAACAACGGCAGGGCGGTGAAATCCGTTTCAGACGTGGACGAAGGAGACGTCCTGAGGACGGTCCTGCATGACGGCGAGATTGCAAGCACTGTGCGGGAGGCGGGAAGAAAACGGGGAGGATATCATGATGAATGACGCTCCCGGGTACAGGGAGGCACTTGAAGAGATAGAATCGATAGTTGATGAGATAGAGAATGAGACGGTGGATGTGGATGTGCTGGCTGAAAAGGTGAAAAGGGCGGCGTATCTGATCAGGTTCTGCAAGGAGAAGCTGAAAAAGACGGACGATGAGGTCAGGAAGGTTCTGAAGGAATTCGACAGGGAAGACGGGGGCGGGTGAGACCGCCCTCCTAAAAACCACGGGCGCTCATCCGCCCGGCGAGATCAGCACTATGCCCTGGCCGGGCCTGAGGTCGTACGAGAAGGGCCGGGGCAGCGGGTCAAGGGGATATTCCGGGGACACATCCGTGCACGGCGCCCCTGCCTCGATGAGGTCACAGATATTGCCGGCATGAAAATGCCGGTGATTATGGATGTCCTTGTTCAGCACGAGGAGCGCCTTTTCAGGTGAACGGGATGAGGTTTTCCTGAGCAGGAGTATGTCCGGGTTTTCGGAGTGCAATATCTCGCCGGCCGATTCTTCCATGAAGATACCGTTGCCGGCTTTTATCAGATTCACCCGCCTTATGAACGAGGTCAGGTCAATGCCGGTCTCTTCCCAGTCGCCGGGCCTTGTCTTTACGACATGCAGCTTCCGGCGGAAGCCGAATTCGAATCCCATGGGTACCATTGTGCCTGCTGAAAACAGCGCGGAGAACAGATAGCGCTGCTTCAGGCCGTCAGTATTGCCGCCAAGCTCTTCACAGAGCCGCACCGTGTCGTGGCTCTCGGGAAAGCTTATGGACGGTGCGGCCCGCCGCGTGAGATTGTACTGCTCCATGAGCCACGGGCTGTGAAAGTCCCACCACTTTGAACTGTTGAATATATAGTCGAACCCGGCCCCGGCGGTCCTTACGGTCTCATCGGGCGTGCACCCGAGCGTCTCCGCGAAAAACAGCGTGTCCGGGTAAAGAGCCTTTGTCTCCCTGATGAGCCTCTCCCACAGTCTCCCCGGAACCTGGTATGCGGCGTCACACCTGAACCCGCTGAAACCGAGTTCGATCAGAAACTTCACGACGCTGAAGAAAAACCGGTACAGGCCCTCTTTGTCCCTGCTCTGCCTGTGGTTGAAGCGCGCAAGGTCCCCCCATACGACCTTTTTGCCGTTTTCATAACAGAACGGGTGTGCCACCCGCCCTTTCTTCTCCCACACAAACCACTGCGGGTGCTCCCTTATCAGATCCGAATCCACGGCGCAGTGGTTGATCACGAGGTCGATCATCATCCTGAGGCCGAGTTTCTCCGCCTGCCCGACCGCCTTCTTCACCTGCTCCTCCGGTGGCTCCGGGCCCGCGCCGTCGACAATAACGGGGTTGAACCGGAAATAGTCCTTTATGGAGTAAAGGCTGCCGGAAACGCCGGGGTACTGTATGGGGTTTACAAATATCCAGTTGAAACCCATGCCGGCCGCCCTTCTGAAATGTCCTTCCCAGTTGGAAACCTTGCCTGCGAGGAGAGGGAAGATGTTGTAGATGATCATCTTTTCAGGTTCTCTCATCATGATGCTCCTTTCTCATTCCACATGTAATACAGCCTGTCGCGCGCCTCGTTCAGCAGTAACGGGGGCTGCGGCCACTGTTCAAGAATAACCGATCCCGAAAACCCGCGTCCCTTCATGCGCTTTATGAATTCACCCAGGCCGAGGGGGTCTTTGCCGGCAGGCCCCGTGAAGAGCGGCAGGTGGCTGTCGCAGTCGCCGAAATTCTCATGCATGTGAATATGGATAACCGGTATCCGGGGATCGAGCAGGTCGATGAATCTCAGGTAGTCGTTGCGCGTGTGACCGCACAGGTTTGCATGGCCGAGGTCAAGGCACATCCCCACGTGTGCCGTTCCCCCCGGTTCTCTCAGGCGGCTGAAGACCCTGTTGAAATCGCCGGGCGGGGTGAGGGGCGTGTTTTCTATGGCCAGGCTTATGCCGGCCTCCGCCGCAAGCCCTGCAAAAGGCATAAGCGCCGCCGCGTAATCGTCAGGCCCCCTTTCCGCATACAGGTGGATATTCACCAGGCCGGCCCCTATATCCCGCGCAAAGTCCATGTCCCGAAGTATTATCCCGTGTGTCCGCGCCTCAAGGGGATTGCCCTGCAGAGATACATGCACGGACAGGGCGATGTCGTGTGCAGCGGCCCTGTCCCTGATGTAACGTCTTGTCCCCGCATCCATGCAGCCCGGGTCCCATCCCGCCGCGCCGTGCCTGTCAGGAAACCATTCAAAGGCATCGAACCCGCTTTCTATTGCGTATTCAAAAGGCAGGACGGGTGTGGGAGCGGAAAAAGAGGTCTGATTGCCGATCCTGATTTTTTTCATATACAATCAGCCTTACAGTACAGTTGCATTAAAACATTGCGGGGAGACTCTCCTGCCCGCTTATACAACATTAAGGTTAGCATTGCGGTTTTACATCTGGGGGCGTGTCTGCACCGCATGGTACAGGCCGTCTGCATAAGCGCCTTCTATATCCTGCGGAAGGCCTGCCGCCCTTTCGATGATAATTCCGATCTCTGTTACGGCCGAGAGGATATTCCTCCTGAAATCCTCGTCCCATACAATGGGTTCATCCGTATAGTCGATTATTGCTTCGCGCGGCGGATTCAGCATGACGCTGTCATAGAGCCCTGCGCCCGCGTATTCCGCAAGGTCCTCGGCGTTTGAGTCCGAACGGAAGATAAGCCCGCCGCCGTAAAGCCCGGTGCTCTTGCCCGGATAAGACAGGATGTGCGGCTCCGGCGTGTCCTTAGAGGAGGTGAAGCTCAGTGCCCTGCCCGGGTAATTGCCCACCAGCGTCTCCCCGAGCCCCGGCACCACTTCTGCGTACAGCTCGTTCCCGTCGCCGGTAAAGGGATTGGCGGTATGGATTACAAATGCATATTCCGCCTCTACAACCTGCTGGATGATAACCGCCATGAACACGTCTTCATGCGGGATCCCCCGGGCCCTGCGGCTCAGGTACGCCCTTTCATTCCACTTGGACGCCCAGACACGCTTTATGCATGTCCAGGCATCCTCCTGATTTTCAGGCCATCCGAGACCTGCATGCTCCATGACGGCGCGAAGCGAAGGGAGAAGCTCATCGGGCGGCCTGAGCTCAAGCATGACCCTGCGTACGGCGGCAAGAATCTCTTCAGGGTTGTCATCAACCCGTGACAGGAGGTCCCTGTAGCGTGCGGCGACATCCCTGTTGATATCCAGGTCAAGCACATGTTCAAACACGCCGAACGGCAGGGCTGCTGAAGGGGGCAGGTGAATCCACTCCGGCAGCCTGTCCATAATTCTCCTCAGGTTGTTGGATTTGCCGCCGACCACTCCCTCCCCGAAATCCGCTGAATGAACGGCATAGGAGAAGAACCCCGGACGGTGTATCTTTTTCAGTTTTATCTTCGCCTGCGGGGGTGCGGCGGTCATCTCATCCGTAATCTCTTCAAACACCACGTCGCCCGCTGTATTAACCGCGAGATTGAGCAGATGTCCTTTCAATGACTTAAGCCGCTCGTAGCGCTCCCTGTCGTAACACGTGGCAAACAGCAGCCTGGCGTTCCTGGCGCGGACCGCCACATGTGATACAAGGTCGACCGGATCGGGCGTGATAACCACATTGACCCCCTCCGGCGGCTCTTCATCTCCGCTCACTTTGTCCGTGATGATGACCGTGGGCCGCGTGAATGCCCTGCCCTGGACAGCCCTCAATTCATCAACCACCTCCACATATCCCATCGCCCGGCCGGGGCTGATGACCTGCCAGTCCCCGATCCCCGCGCTGCCGCGCAGTACGGGGTCGAGACGGCGTATGAGAGTGGAAAGCACGAATGCGGGCCTGCCCCGCACCACCTCTTCGGTAAAGAGGTTTATCACCCAGGAGTCCGCATGAAATGCCCTGCCCAGAAACCCGGCCTTGTCCTGGAACAGCCTGTAGTAATACTCGCTGAAGTCTCCTATGATGCGGCCGAGCCGGTCGGTGACGGACTTGGCGTGAAGGGACCAGTCCCGGCTGAAACGCGGCATGTCCTTAAGGCGCTGCCAGTGGCGTAGACATGCCGGGAGTTCGGGATTGTCATGCGACAGCATCATGTTCTCAACCGCCATGCCCGTTAATTCAACAAGCCGGTCCCTGTCCGAAAGCATGTGAATGCCCCGTTCCAGCACAACACGCAGGAACTGCTCCAGGGCAAGGTCGAGATAGAGCATATCGCGGACCCTTCCGTTATCCGTGTCAGTGTTTAAAACGCCGGCGAGGCGGTTGCGCACTGCGGTGATCCCTGCGGCAAGATCGGGCATCGCGGCATGGCCGTCATCCCTGTGCCGCAATATGAACTCAGTCATTTCCCGCAGTTCACCGTCCAGCAGGTATCCGGCGGCATGAGCTGCGATTTCAAGGTCAGTGCCGGAATGAACCGATTTAAGAATCCTGAGATAATTCTCAAAGTCATGTATCAATCCGTCCTTCAGGTGCGGAACAAAATCCGGGGGGGTCACGATAGGCCGGTCGAAACTCTCCAGGCGCTCTTTTGTAACGCCTCCGGCCTCAAGGGTTCTGTAAAACAGGCCGAGGTCCCCGTCGCTTCTCAGGAAATTCAGGTACGCCTCGCAGATGACTATATCGTCGGGAGTGGTGTTGTTATGGAGCTTCTGGTGCCATTCCTCCATGAAATGGCCGCTGACTTCCTTGATCCTGTGCCGGTGCATGATCTTGAGTATCTCGTCACGCACTCGCTGACCTTCACCGCCCCGCCCGAGTGTGGTCATTATCAGGCGCACGAGCTCGCGGCTTCCGGGCTCGCCGGTATATATGCCGGCGAGTTTGAGAGTAAGCCGGTCCTGGGCGTGGCTCAGTTCCGCGGGCTTTGTGTTGTAGTCGCGCTGCCAGTCCAGTTGCCTGACAGCGGAATAACGCATCCACACAAAAAGGAGCGCAAGTCCCTCGATGTCGCCCCCGACCCTGTCCAGCAGGTCGTGGCACAGGTTGAAACGGTGCATCAGTGTCCATGAGTGGCGGCCCGTTTCCGCATGGATGATCTCCCCGGCAATATAAGAAAGCCGGGGGGCAATCCCCCCCTCACCCTGCACGGGAGCCTTCACAGGGACGTAGAAGTTCTGCCCGTGATTTTTCAGCCAGGCCCCCGTATCAGTGTTTTTAAGCACAAAAGAGATGCCGAGGGGGGCGTCTTTTTCACTGACGAGGAGGTCGAGACGGTTTAAAACAAAGGGGGTCTGCGCGGCGGCGCCTTCAACCACGGTTGTTCCCTCAGGGAGCATGGAGGCAGGGGGGAGGGTCCATTCAAAAGGCGCGTGCACAGCCGCCCCCCAGTGCATGAGCAACGGCCCGGATATGCCGCTACGCACGATGATACGGTAAACATCACCCTCCCTGCCGACCGCAACAGCCAGCCTGCCCTCCGGAAGCTCGTACGTGTTTTCAAACAGGACCTCTCCTTTAATCTCATCCCTGAGATTAATCACGTCCGGGAGGCCGACATCATTTCCTGTCTCTGTTCCTTCAGGCATTGTATATATTATACTGCTTTTCCGTAAATCCGCACCTCAACCACGCAATTGCACAACACCGCCCGCGGGCAGGGGAGTCCGGCGGACTCCACAGCCGGCTTATGCAACATTAAGGTTGAGTTCAGGTCACTTCATGCGCATCATATCGAACTTTTTCCGCGTATCCATCATCTGCCGATGCAGCCTCTGCATATCTTCCTGCGATACGCCGCCGTTTTTCATCATCCTTGACATCTCCATCATGTGCCCGCACATTTCCTTCATTATCTCGGACATCCCGGCCATGTCGGCGGAACTCATCCCCCTCTCCATCATCTTCGACATGTCCTGCATCATTGACGTCATGCTGTTCATGTCATTCATCATGCCGCCCATCATGTTCTCTCCCTGCATCATCATGCCCGGCCGCTCCGTCTTTTCATGCTGCATGCCCATACCGCCCGATTTGTCGCCTCCGCCGCCCATCATGCCGCCGCCCATGCCGGCATAACCCGCGCCTGCCGACAATGCGATCGCCAGGGCGCTTATAATCATCAGCCTTTTCATATGGAACCTCCTTCCGTTTTTTACTGATTCCTCTTCAAATACTCCTCAACCGCCCCGGCAAACCTTCCTGCAACCGGGAAGAGCCTGTCTATATCCTTATCTTCCGGATGCTTCATGTGGTCGCAGTCGCATTCGTGGGTGATGTTGTACGTGAAACGAAGGGCGTCGGAGAACTCCGTGCTGAAGACCCCTGACTGCATGTACCGCTTTTCAAATTCCGCTATGACATCTGCATGAGTGAGCCTGCCGATATCCCTTACGTCCAGCAGTGCGAAGAGACAGTTCATCATCGCGTGATACAGGTTTGCAAGCACGTGAAGGTTGCCTATCTTTTCCCTGCGGATTAATTCAGCCTCATGAATATATTCATTGGCCCTGCGCAGCCTGTCTTTTGCCGTTTCAGTCATTGCCTTTCCTCCCCCCTTTATGAAACATTAAGGTTACAGTTGCATAAAAACACCGCCTGTTGGCAGGGGAGTCCGCCGGGAAAGCTTTATCTGCGATACCTTCAGGACATATCCCGCACGGCATATCGACATCTTTTGGAATTTCACTCTCCGTTAATTCCTGCAACAAAGACATATTTACAAAATCCTATCGCTTTATAAAGGTTTTACGGGAGACTCTCCTGCCCGTTTATGCAACATTAAGGTTTATAAAGCGCCAATGACTTTTTTCAGCCTGTTCCGAATCTCGGTTGCGATTTCCGTCAATGCCGGATTTTCAACAGCCGTCATGGACGCCACCGGATCAACAGCCGATACCTCCACCTGTCCCGCGCCGGTCTCCTGCACAATCACATTGCAGGGGAGCATGGTTCCGATCTTATCCTCCGCCTGCAGCGCCCTGTACGCAAACGGCGGATTGCAGGCCCCGAGAATCCTGTAGTTTCTGAAATCCACGTTTAATTTTTTCTTCAGGGTCTCCCTGACATCAACCTCGGTCAGTATGCCGAACCCTTCTTTTTTCAACTCATCCGTCACCCTTGACACAGCCTCTTCAAAAGAGGCATTCAATACCTTGCTGAAGTAATAACTCATAGCGCCTCCGCCGGTTTATGCAACATTAAGGCAAATCGTCGCCGGTCAGTCCCTGATTATCCTGATGTCCCTTGCCGCCTCCCACAGGCCGTGCATATTACACCGCTCGACAACGCGCAACGTTCCGGTCTCGCGGGAGCCCTTTCCCTGCCTGACAAGGGTCACTGTAACCTCCGGACGCGTAAAGACCGGGGTCAGGTCGATCCGTGCATGGAAATTCTCTCCGAAGCCGACCTCAAGCCACTGGATGTGATGCGCCTCGTCCATGACATGGGGCATCTCGCCCACACTGATTGTCACCTTGAAAGGCTCGCCCGGCCTGACCTCTTCAGGGGCGTGTATCACCGGGATATGCTTTTTCTCCATGTCGCTGAGGTTCGATGCGTCCTTCGGCCTGTTGATTCCGCAAAAAAGTCCTTTTTCTTCCATTGCTGAAGCCCTCCAGTAATTTTTTCTTCCGAAACAATCTTATCAAAAACACGACAGGCGGGCCTGCGGAAGGGTTTCCGGGCAGACCCACCTGTCGTGGTTATTGAAGCATTCAGGATTAATACTCTTCGTGCCTGACCTCGAAGTAATTCGACTCGTGATTGCATGAAGGGCACATCTGCGGCGGCTCTTCGCCCTCGTGAGTGTACCCGCACTTCCTGCATACCCACTGCACCTTCCTGTCTTTCCTGAACACCGTGCCGGCCTCGACTTCCTTTAACAGCTTCCCGTATCTCTCCTCGTGGTGCTCTTCCGCCCTGGAGATGGCCCTCAGCCGCGCGGCGATCTCGGGGAAGCCCTCTTTTTCGGCAATATCCGCGAATTCCGGGTACATCTCCGTATATTCATAGCGTTCCCCCGCAATAGCGGCCTTCAGGTTTTCGGCAGTGGTGCCGAGTGTCGTCGGCGCCGCCGCATCAACGGCAATCTCGCTCAGGTCCTCGTCGCTCTTCCGTTTCAATTCATTGATCAACCTGAACAGCCACTTGGCATGTTCCCTTTCATTGTCCGCGGTCAGAAGGAAAATCTCCGCAATCTGATCGTAGCCTTCCTTACTGGCGATTTTCGAGTAGAATGTGTAACGGTTCCTTGCCTGACTCTCACCGATAAACGCCTTTGTCAGGTTCCTGATCGTCTCCTTCATTCTCAGTCCTCCTTCTTCAAAAGAAATATCAAATTATATGCCGCAGGCTTTTTGCAAAAATCCGTGCTTGCAGTGTAGTGACTATATGTATACACCATTCAAAAAAACCTGACCATGATATAAATCATATCTGCAATGCGGCCAGGGCCGGCAGTCGTATGAAAATATAAACGTCTGGTGAAAGAGGGGGGGCATGGCAGGTTCTCAGGCGCTATCCGAACACCCTCTTGAAGATGTAGTCCACATTCTTCGTGTAAAACGACAGGTCGAACAGGGCGTCTATCTCTTCGACGGATAAATACTTCTTTATCAGCCGGTCTTTTTTGAGCAGGTCTCTGAAGGGCTTTCTCTGCCGCCAGCTCTGCATGGCCCGCTGCTGGACAAGCCGGTAGGCGTTCTCCCGGCTCAACCCCTTTTCCGTAAGCTTGATAAGCACACGCTGGGAGCAGAACAGGCCGTAGCTCCTGTCGATGTTCTCCTTCATCCTCTCCGGATATACTTGGAGACCCCTGAGGATACCCGTGAGCCTGGCCAGCATGTAGTCAATGAGTATTGTGCTGTCCGGGATGATTATCCTTTCAACGGAGGAATGGCTGATGTCGCGCTCGTGCCATAACGGGATGTTCTCCAGTGCGGCCATGGCGTTCGACCGCACCACCCTTGCAAGGCCGCTGAGGTTCTCACTGCCGATGGGATTGCGTTTGTGCGGCATGGCGGACGAGCCTTTCTGCCCTTTTTCGAACGGCTCCTCAGCCTCAAGCACCTCGGTGCGCTGCAGGTGCCTGATCTCCACCGCCATTTTCTCTATTGCGCCGGCTATGAGGGCGAGGGCGGCCATGTATTCGGCGTGCCTGTCCCTCTGGATGATCTGGGTGGAGACAGGCGCGGGTTTCAAGCCGAGCTTCCTGCATGCATACTTTTCAATAAACGGCGGGAGGCTTGAAAATGTCCCGACAGGGCCTGAGAGCTGCCCGTAGCTGATGGTCTCCGCAGCGGTTTCCATGCGACCGAGGTTGCGCTTCATTTCTTCGTACCAGAGGGCGAATGTCAGCCCGAAGGTGGTGGGTTCGGCATGGATGCCGTGGCTCCTGCCCATCTGCAGGGTATCCTTGTATTTATAGGCATTATCCTTAAGGACTTCCATCAATTCCCTGATATCCCCGATTATTATGTCCGCGGCCTCGCGCATCTGTATGGCCAGGGCTGTGTCGAGAATGTCCGATGAGGTGAGCCCCTTGTGTATGTACCGGGAATCAGCGCCGACGTTTTCGGCAACGGATGTAAGAAAGGCGATAACATCGTGCTTTACTGTTTTCTCGATCCTGTCTATCCGCCTGATGTTGAACTTTGCGCGCTTTTTGATTGCGGCAAGGCTCTTTTTCGGAATCTCCCCGAGTTTTGCCCATGCCTCACAGGCTGCAATCTCCACATCGAGCCATTTCCGGAATTTATTCTCAGGCTCCCAGATTTTCGCCATTTCAGGTCTTGAGTATCTTGGTATCATTGCTCTCCCTTTTTAAAAAGGATTATTTGCGTCTCCCCGGGGTTGCGGGACGCACGGCCTTTGCGATCTTATCCAGTATCCCGTTTATGAAGGGCGCCGAATCCTCTGTGGAGTATTTCCTTGCTATCTCAATGGCCTCGTTTATCACAACCGACGGAGGTATGTCGCTCCTGTATAAAAGCTCGCACGTTGCGGCCCTCAGGATATTCCTGTCAATAGCCGCCATTCTCTCAAGGGACCAGTGCTCCGCCGCCCTTTTTATCGTCTCGTCTATTTCCCGGAGGTTTTTCCTGGTGGTCTTTACAACGCTGCCGGTGAATTCCCGGACTTCATCATCCTCGTCATTGCCCTCCCAGAATTCCTCCAGGACTTCATCGCTCACTTCACTGCCCGTCAGCTCAAGCTGAAACAGGATCTGCAGCGCGTATTCCCGTGCCCGGCGTCGTTTCATAACCCTACAGCGGCATCACATACCGCCGGTGTGGCGGCGGAGCCTGGCGGCAAAGCTTTATCTGCGATACCTTCGGAAAATATTCCGCACGGCATACAGACGTCTTTTTGAATTCCGGACCCGCGTCGATTCCTGCAACAGAGACTTATTTCCAATATCCTATCGCTTTAAAAAGGTTTTCCGGCAGACTCGGCCGCCTGTTTATGCAACATTAAGGAGAAGGCGGTGAATGGTGAAAAGCAGACTCTCTTTACGGGTAACATTTCTCACTTATAACTTCTTCATAAGCTGCGCCATCTCTATCGCCGTCATGGCGGCATCCCAGCCCTTGTTGCCGCTCTTTGACCCCGCCCTCTCGACCGCCTGCTCAATGGTGTCCGTTGTCAGGACCCCGAATGCGATGGGGACACCTGTATCCAGCGATGCAGCGGCGATGCCTTTGGCCGCTTCGGCGGCGACATAGTCAAAGTGAGGCGTGGCGCCCCTGATAACCGTTCCCAGACAGATAACGGCATCATGGGATTTCTTACCGGCGACCTTCTTTGCCGCCAGTGGTATTTCAAAGGAGCCGGGAACTTTTATTATGTCTATATTCTGCTCCGAGGCGCCGTGCCTTACAAGCGCATCGACAGCGCCGTCAAGGAGCTTGTTTGTTATGAAATCATTAAACCGGCTCGCGATTATTGCAAATTTAAGCCCTTTTGCCTGAAGCTCTCCCTCATATCTCTTCATCCATCCCCTCCTCCTGCATGTTTTACTTATATGTTTTCCAGTATATGCCCCAGTTTCTTCTTCTTGGCCTTAAGGTATTTGATATTTTTATCGTGCGGCTTTATCTCCAGGGGCACGCGGTCCACCACCCGCAGGCCGTAGCCTTCCAGGGCTATGAGCTTTTTCGGGTTGTTCGTTATGAGGCGCATCCTGCGCACCCCGAGATTAACGAGTATCTGGGCGCCTATGCCGTAGTCCCTCAGGTCGGGTTTGAACCCCAAGCGGACGTTCGCCTCGACAGTGTCCAGCCCCTCATCCTGGAGCGCATACGCCTTTAGTTTATTGGCAAGCCCTATGCCCCTGCCTTCCTGCCTCATGTAAAGAAGAACCCCCTTGCCCTCTTTTTCGATCATGGCCATGGCCTTGTGAATCTGTTCGCCGCAGTCACATCTCTTTGAACCGAAGACATCGCCGGTGAGGCACTCGGAATGAACCCTGACAAGCACCTCGTCATCAGGGGATATCTCGCCCTTGACCAGCGCTATGTTTACTGTGTCGTCGACCTGGTTTCCGAAGGCGATGGCCGTAAACTCGCCCCCGTAAGCGGTTGGCAGCGTGGTGACCGCCTCCCTTGTCACCAGGCACTGGTTGCGCATCCTGAACTGTATCAGGTCCTTGATGGTGACCATCTTCAGGCCGTGCCTGCGTGCGAACTCCGCCAGCTGGGGGACCCTCGCCATTGTGCCGTCATCGTTCATTATCTCGCAGATAACGCCTGCAGGATAAAGCCCTGCAAGTCTTGCCAGGTCCACGGATCCCTCGGTCTGCCCCGCGCGCTTCAGGACACCGCCGGGCTGCGCCCTTAAGGGAAACACATGGCCCGGCCTCGCCAGGTCCTCGGGCCGGGATTCAGGGTCTATGGCTGTCCTGATGGTTGTGGCCCTGTCGGCAGCCGAGATGCCTGTGGTCACCCCTTTTCTTGCCTCTATTGAAACGGTAAAGGCGGTACCGAAACGGGATGTGTTCATGTCCGCCATCATCGGGAGCTTGAGTTCTTCGACCCTCTCGGGCGTCAGGGACAGGCATATCAGCCCCCGCCCGTATTTCGCCATAAAGTTTATGGCCTCGGGGGTCACTTTCTCGGCGGCTATTGTAAGGTCACCCTCGTTCTCCCTGTCTTCATCGTCAAGGAGGATGACCATCTTCCCTTCCCTGATATCCTCAAGGGCCTCCTCGATGGTATTGAATTTCCATGCTGGTTTCGTCTTTGATTTCCTTGTCTTCCTGTGTTCCTTGTTCATTTTGCAAATCCCTGTTTTTTCAGCAGTTCCATAAGGCCCGGGTCCGGCTCTTTCCCGTGCAGGAGTTTTTCAACATACTTGCCGATTATATCCGCCTCGAGGTTCACCCTGTCGCCCACACCCTTGTCTCCAAGAGTTGTCGCGGCAAGGGTATGCGGTATTATGGCCGTGCTGAAAGACATGCCGCCGACATCCACTACCGTCAGGCTTATGCCGTCAACCGCCACGGAGCCTTTTCCGACTATATATTTCAATACATCGGGGGGCGCCTCAAAGGTGTAAAACGTGTATTCTCCGGCCGGTTTTTTGCCCGTGATGATCCCGACATTGTCCACGTGACCGGTCACAATATGCCCTCCGAGACGGCCGGATAGCCTCAGGGCCCTTTCAAGGTTGACCCTGTCGCCGGGCTTCAGTTCTCCAAGGTTTGTGCTCCTCATCGTCTCAGGCGATACATCAAAGGCGCACTCCTCTCCTTTCCCTGAGAGGCCGGGTGTTATACGCGTGACCGTCAGGCAGACGCCGTTAACAGAGACACTGTCGCCCGTCTCCAGTTCGAAAACCGACAGCGGCCTCACGGACAGCCTGATGCCGCTGCCTGTATTCCGGACAGCGGCGACCTCTCCCAATGTCTCGACAAGTCCGGTAAACATTATATAATTTAAACCTTGCAGCGGCATAAAACACCGCCGCGGGCAGAAAAGGCCGGGAAAGCTTTATCTGCGATTCCTTCAGTGCAGCAGCTTTCCCATCCTGCTCCAGCGCACCTTGTTGAAAAACGAACCCTCATTGTTCCATGACCAGTATATTATAAAGGCCTTGCCCTTTATTTCATCCATATCCACAACGCCCCAGAAGCGGCTGTCGTAGCTGTTGTCCCGGTTGTCTCCCATGACAAACAGGCTCCTCCGCGGGACGATAAAAGGCCCGAAGTTGTCCCGTCCCGGATTCTCGATGCCGTTTCCCTTGTGCACGGCATAGGGCTCATCAAGCGGAATGTCGTTGACATAGACTTTCTTGTTCCTTATCTCTATCTTGTCACCGCCGACCCCGATAACCCTCTTGATGAAATCCCTGCAGTCGTCCTTAAACAGATATGCCGGGTTTCTCCTGCTGAATGCATTTGCAAACCGCGATGAAATATTCCTTATAACACTTGTGCACTCCGGTATATTCTTGTTCTCGGGATAGGAGAAGACTATGATGTCGCCCCTCTTGGGCAGGTTGAAGATCAGAAACCTGCTGTCCGTAAACGGCACCTTCAGTCCGTAGACAAATTTATTCACGAGTATGTGGTCGCCGACAAGCAGGGTGTTTTCCATGGAGCCCGAGGGGATCTTGTACGCCTGCACAACAAACGCCCTTATCAGCAGCGCCAGGAATACTGCTATGAGAATCGCCTCTGAGTATTCCCTGAATTTTGATTTCCGAACCGCTCTCCTGGACAATCTTTTTTCTCCTTTTTTATTTTACTTTGAGCACGGCCAGGAACGCCTCCTGCGGGATCTCCACCCTGCCGACCTGTTTCATCCTGCGTTTACCCTCTCTCTGTCTTTCAAGAAGCTTCCTCTTCCGTGTTATATCACCGCCGTAGCACTTTGCAAGGACGTTTTTCCTCATGGCCTTTATGGTCTCCCTTGCTATGACCTTGCTCCCCATGGCGGCCTGGATTATCACCTCGTACAGTTGCCGCGGTATGACCTCCCGCAGCTTTTCCACAATCTGCCTGCCTTTATAATAAGCCCTGTCTTTATGAACAATCAAGGAGAGGGCGTCGACGGATTCGCCGTTCAGCAGAATATCCAGTTTTATGAGATTGGATTCCCGGTACCCGAGGAATTCATAGTCCATGGACGCATAACCGCTTGATGAAGATTTTAGTTTATCATAAAAATCCCACAAAATCTCATTCAGCGGGAATTCATATGTCACTATTATCCTGTCCCTGCCGATATAATCGAATTTCTTCTGCACGCCGCGCCTCTCCTGGCAGAGCTCGAGGATATTGCCGATATACTTAGACGGAACCAGTATCGTGGTATTCACAAAAGGTTCTTCGATCCTGTCATACCTGGCGGGCAGCTTGGCCGGGCTGTCGATATATATTACCGTTCCGTCCGTCCGCGTCACCCTGTAAACAACCGTGGGCGCCGTATTGACAAGGGCAAGCCTGAACTCCCTTTCAAGGCGCTCCTTTATTATGTCCATATGCAGGAGCCCGAGGAAACCGCAACGGAAACCGAGACCCAGTGCCGAAGACGACTCGGGCTCAAAGTTGAAAGACGAATCATTGAGCCTCAGTTTTTCCATGGCATCCTTTAAATCCTCGTACCGGTTGGTCTCCGTCGGATAAAGACCGGAAAACACCATGGGCTTTATGTCCTTGTATCCCGGACAGGGACCGGACGCCGGATTTTCAGCATCCGTGACGGTGTCGCCCACTTTCGTGTCAGCCACGTTCCGGATGCCTGCAACTATGTAGCCGACCTCGCCGGCCTTCAGTGTCTCAACGGGTCTCCTTCCCGGCGTGAATATGCCCACCTCCTGGACCTCGTAAGTCTTCCGGGCGGCCATGAGCAGTATCCTCGTGCCCTTTTTAACCTCACCGTCAAAGAGCCTCGCCAGCACGATAACGCCCTGATAATTATCAAACCATGAGTCGAATACCAGCGCCTTCAGAGGCCGGTTTCTGTCGCCGGAGGGCGGGGGCACCCTTTTGATTACGGCTTCCAGCACTTCCTTTATTCCGGTGCCCCGTTTCGCCGAGGTCAGGATGACATCGCTGCAGTCAATGCCTATGGATTCCTCGATATCCGTCCTTACCCTGTCCGGCTCCGCGCTCGGGAGGTCGATTTTGTTTATCACCGGGATTATCTCGAGGTCGTGCTCCACCGCGAGGTATGTATTGGCAAGGGTCTGGGCCTCAACACCCTGCGAGGCATCCACAACGAGCAGGGCGCCTTCGCATGATGCAAGGCTGCGCGAGACTTCATAGGAAAAATCAACGTGTCCGGGGGTGTCGATGAGGTTCAGGATATATTCCCTGCCGTCTGACGCGGTGTACCGGAGTGTCACGGCATGGGCCTTGATTGTTATCCCCCTCTCCTGTTCGAGGTCCATGGAATCAAGAACCTGCCCGGTCATCTCCCTTTGCGACAGGGCGCCTGTCAGCTCCAGTATTCTGTCGGCGATGGTGGACTTGCCGTGGTCTATATGGGCTATGATGGAAAAATTCCTGATATTGCTTTCGGACATGCCTTTACCCTACAGCGGCATAAAAACACCGCCCGCGGACAGGGGAGTCCGGCGGAAAAGCTTTATCTGCGATTCCTTCAGGACATATCCCCCACGGCATGTCGAAATCCCGTGATTCATGTCCGTAGTTCGTGACCGTAAAAGACAAAGACCTGAAACAGACACGGTCAACCCGCACGGAGAACGTCCTTTTTTCCGTTAAGTCCTGCAATAAAGACATATTCCCGGTATCCCATCGCTTTATAAAGGTGTTACGCCGGAATCCCCCGCCGGCTTATGCAACATTACGGTTTACCTTTAACGGGTCAGGCCCGTCAGCCTGCTCAATCACTTTTCCCCGCAGGGGAGATTCTGCTGAAAAGCAGACCGGCGGCTCCGATTGATCCGGCATCCTTGGCGAGGGCGCTCTTGAGTATCTTTACATTGGCGGACAGCGCCTTGAACGCCCTCCTGGATACCTCTTTCTCCAGTTCATCAATGAACATGTCCCATGCGCCGACAAGCCCGCCGCCTATGATAACGGCCTCTGGTCCCAGCATGTTGATCAGGTTTGCGATGCCTATGCCCAAAAAGTGGCCCGCCTCCCTGAAGACCTCCCTGCTGAGGCTGTCGCCCTCAAGGGCCGTCTCATATATCACCTCGGGGGTTATCTTATAAAAATTGCCCTCGCAGCATTGCGACAGCAGGCTCTCGGCGCCTTTTTCCAGGGACGATACGGCCCTGTCGGTAATCGCCCTGCCGGATGCATAGGACTCCAGGCACCCGTAACTGCCGCACGGACAGTAGCGCCCGCTGGGCACTATGGTCATGTGCCCTATTTCAAGAGGGCCTTCGTAGAGTTTGCCCTTGTATATCAGTCCGCCGCCGAGACCCGTGCCGAGTGTGAGGACGACGAAATTGTCGAAATCCTTTCCCGCGCCGACCCATTTCTCTCCATAGGCGTAGATGTTGGCATCGTTCTCGAGCGCCACCGGCAGCGAGAATTCCTTCTCGAAAATCCCCCTGACCGGTATGTTGCTGACCGCGGATATGTTGGGGGACTGGATCACCCTTCCGTTTTCACGGTCGATGAGTCCCGCAATCCCGATCCCGATCCCCGCGATATTCCCGCCTCCCTCAGAGGCAATCAGCGCCGCCGTGGAATCGTCCGCCAAAAAATCCTTCAGGTTTTCCACGAGCATGCCTTCTATCTTTTCCTTGTTGGCCGACGATACCGAAGGTGTCGGAGTCTTCCGGCTGCCGAGAACCTTCCCGTCTTCAGAGGCCAGGACAAACTTTGTATTCGTACCGCCGATATCTATGCCTATTGCAACTTTCATGATATGCTCTCTCCCCGTAAAAACAAGAGATACAAAGGTGTTACGGCAGACTCTCCTGCCGGCTCATGCAACATTAAGGTTATCACAAGTAAAAAGACACTGTAAAGCAACGGAAACCGCGGACCGATCTGAATTCCGGCAGGGTATGCGCGAAGACCTATTGTTCTATGGCGGCCCTGCACTTGTCTATGGATTTCTTTATGCGCCGCACATCCACTGATACGCTGTCAAGAAAATTTATCATCTCCTCGCGGTCGCTCCCCTTTTTCTTCATCACTTCCTCCATGGTCCTTAAATCCGTGTTAAAGGACTGAAACCGCTCCATCAGAATCTGGTGGAGATGTTTGGACGCTGCATCAACCAGCTTTGAGGCATATTGAAACTTGAAATTTTCACGGTAGTTCTCAAAGTGAAATACTATCAGTTTTTCGGTCTCGCTCTTGATGAGCTTGAACCCGTCGGCCAGGGCGCGCATCTGTTCCTCCCTCTCCTGATCCCGGGTCTTTTTCAGCACCTTTTTGAACAGCTTTATCGCAGAGTAGATGCCGAGGCGCATTAATGTCTCCGTCTTGATCTTCGCTGAATACCTGATGGCCGCTGTGGACAGGGGGAGACTCAGGCCCGTGATCTGTTTCAATGCATTTATATTAAGAAGGTTTTCCTTTTCGCGGCGGGCCTTGCCGTCCTTGCCGGAAGACCTGCCGATCGTTGCCTTCAACTCGGCGATGTCATCGGATACCATTGAGTAAAACGGCAGGGCGACCGACTCCAGGGATTCCTGTATGCGGGCGTCCACCTCACCGGAGAACCGTGCAATCTCCGGGTTGATGGTCTCGGTCATGAACTTGTCAAGGGCCTGTTTGAATTCCTGGAACACCAGGTACAGGGTGTTGAAGAAACCGGAGGAGGCCATCTTTTCCCGGTATTTTTCCACTGATATAGTATACTGCTCCACAAAAGCCGAGGTCTGCTCCAGCACCCCGCCGGGATGATAATTGAAGAATGCATCAATATCCTTTTTAAGGCCCTTCATAATATCCCACGTTGCGCCGCTCAGCGTGCTTTTGATAAGCGTCCTGATCTGTTCCATCCGCTCCTGGTGGTACTTCATGTTTTTGATCATCCCGGACGCGCCGTTGACATCTTTTGCCAGAAGCTCCCTGTTCGTCGAGACCCAGCGTTCAACCCCGAATACGATTACGCTCATCCGTTCGAGGTGATTCTTCAGCAGGAGGCGGAACCGTTCCTCCGACAGTTTGCTCTTCAGGGACGAGTTGAACCGCTCGGTTTCCTTGTTTGCAAAAGAGACGAAATCCTTCTCCGCCTTCCACTGGCCGAGGCGGAGTTTATCCCTCTTTGTCAGGCTTCCGGAGAGGGCGCTGAACAGGTTGAACAGCGCGGAGAACGAGTATACGTCGGGGGCGGGCTTTATCAGCGCCAGCTCTTCCCCGACTTTTTCGATCAGGCCCTTCAGGTCGTTCAGTGATTCATGCTCGCTGAAATCGATATTCAGGACAAAGAGGATGTTTTCTATGATCCCCATCTTTTTTATCATCGACAGGAACCTGATGTCCGCCTCCCTGAGTCCTGTGCGGGAGCTGATCACGTATACGATAAAGTGCGTGCGCATCAGGTAGTCCTGGATCATGGCAAGGTGCAGTGGGTTGGGGGAATCGCTTCCCTGGCAGTCGGCGATCTCTATGGAGTGGTCGATGCCGACATTGTTGATCTCAAGCTCTATATCTTTCAGGTAAACGGCCAGGGAGTCATCACTGACAAACGCCTGGTGCTCGGCAAAGTGCTCACCGCTGAACTCAGTGGTCACGGAATCCGCGGTGATCATACCGCTGACCTTGTCGTAACCCTTCAGATAAAGAGACAGCAACACGCTGTTTATATTGCGGGTGCCGTCCGTAATGAGGAGATCATCGCTCAGCCCCTCGACGGCCCGGCGGAGCAGGCGGCGGTCTTTTTCACGCCGGATGTCGAAGGATTTCTCATCGCCCTGCCCTTCCCACGAAGGCAGCATGACCAGGGCCTGTTCAATATCGGCGTTTACGTCATCCCAGGACTTGAAATAAAGGACAGCCTTCAGGTTCTCGCCGCTCCGGATACGGGTGACTATGGATGTCACCACACCTGCGCCCCTTTTGAGGTAGTCCCCTCTGAAGAGCGAGTTGACGAACGTGCTTTTGCCGGATTTGACCGGGCCGATCACCGCGACACGGACAACCTCCTCGGTAATCTGGTGATGGATGTCGGTGCACGCCTTTTGCCAGTCGTCGAACCGGGCATCCGTGATATCCGTCCGGCTGCGCAGGACGGACAGGAGGGAGGCCACCGCCCCGTTGATATCGAGCAGTTCTTTCTTGAGATTGTTGTATGATTCCTTCATTGTTATGGATTCGGTTCCCAGGTGCCGTGGCTGGACTTCGGGCCCGGACCACTTTGCCTGAGAGTGACGGATCTATGCCGGTGGATTAATAAGTGGAGCTGATCGGGATCGAACCGACGACCTCTTGAATGCCATTCAAGCGCTCTCCCAACTGAGCTACAGCCCCTGTATGCATATGTCCCGGCTATTAAGTTTAATGAAGAACAGTACATTTTTTCAAGCCTGATCCACCCCTAAAATCCTTTTCATCTCCGGTGTATATTCATCGCCTTTGACGTATATATAAAGAGGCGGCGGAACCTTGAGCCATGTGCCGGAACCTTTTACCGCCTCGATCAGCACCATCTTCGCCTCTTCGGCTGAGGTGGAGTGCACGAACCTCATCTTTTTCGGCTCAAGCCTGTGTTTCCTGAGCAGGCTGACGAGTTCCGCAAGCCTGAACGGATGATAAATCAGGTAAAATTTGCCGCTGTGCCTGAGCAGGTATGAGGCAGTGCTTACAAGTTCCGGGAGGGTGATCTCTATCTCGTGCCTTGCTATGGCCCGCTCTTCATCCCTGCTCATGCGCCCTGTGCCGGGTCTTCTGAAGGGGGGATTCGAAAACACAAAGTTGAATTCATTCGCCGGGAAAACCCCCTTCAGTTCCTTCATGTCCATGGCAAGGACCCTGACCCTCCCGGACAGCCTGTTGAGCCTTACATTCCTCTCCGCACGCCTGGCAAAGGATTCCTGGATTTCAACCGCGGTTATCCTTGCATCTTTCAGCCTCTTTGCCAGCAGGATCGAGATGATGCCCGAACCGGCGCCGAGTTCCAGCCCTTTTTCAAGCCTCGGCGCTGATATAAAGCTTTCAAGCAAAAGGGCGTCCACACTGAAACGGTAGCCGTTTTTTGCCTGGAAAAGTTTTATGTCCCTTATGCCGTCAAGCGTTTCGCCGGACTCCGCTTTCAGCTCATCTGCAATCGCCATCCCTCAGACTTTCCCGCCCGCTTATGCAACATTAAGGTTAACGATCCACCGTTTATTCCAATATCTCAAGAACGAACCGCTTGCCGAGTTTGGTGCCCGCGGCGCTCAGTATCGTCCTCATTGCCCGGGCCGTGTTCCCCTGCTTTCCGATCACCTTTCCTATATCGCTCTTGGCAACACGCAACTCAAAAACCGCCGTCCTCTCTCCGTCCACCACAGAAACCGAGACTTCATCCGTCCTGTCCACCAGAGACTTTGCCATTTGTTCGACCAGTGACTTCATGTCCACCTCCATTTAGATGCGGGTTCTCTCTTTCAACCCGGAATGTTCAAAATTCGGTTCACAACGCATGCCGCTTATGTTCTCAGTATACTTCAATTGAAAAATAAAGGACAATCCATCATTACGAGGGAAGAAACGTTTTAAGCCCCCACAGTGGTTCAGGCGCCGTCAATCCCGGAAACTATGTCAAGAAGACCGTCAAACCTGTCGATTATAAAATCCGCGTCCTTTAAAGATTCCCTGCTGCGGAAGCCGTATGTAACGGCAACCACTTTCACCCCCGCCGCCTTTGCCGCCTCTATGTCATAATTGCTGTCGCCTGTCACAAGGGCCTCATCCTTATCAGCGTTGAACCGTTTCAGCAGCTCAAGGATGGGGACGGGAGACGGTTTTTTTTCCTGCACGCTGTCGCTGCCCAGGACAACGTCAAAGTATTCCAGCAGGCCCAGGCCCTGGAGTATCTCCCTTGAATAGGCCTCCCTCTTGTTGGAGACAACGGCCTTGGTGTATCTTCCGAGGCGCGCAAGGGTTGTTTCTACATGGGGATAAACCGTTGTGTTGTCAAGGAGATGTTCAGCGTAATACCCGAGAAAACGGCTGAGGGCGATTTCGGCGTTGCTCCCGCTTTCCACTTTCTCTCCGCTATGCCGTGCGGCGGCATCCGGCGGGACGAGGGATGCCAGCAACCGGGAGATGCCGGAACCGACCATGGCCTTTGTCTCTTCAACGGTATATTCTTTCACCCCGAACGGCTTCAGCGCATAATTAATGGCATCTGTTATATCGCGGGACGTATCGGCAAGCGTGCCGTCAAGGTCGAAAATCAGCAGTTTCAGCATTATAAACCTTACAGTGGCATAAGAATGCCGCCCGCGGGCAGGGGAGTCAGGCGGAAAAGCTTTATCCGCGATACCTTGGAGAGTATTCCGCACGGCTTATCGA
>JALSHG010000093.1 GCA_026982355.1 Thermodesulfovibrio sp. | reverse complement strand
TGAACCAGCGGGTATCAACGAATGTCTCAACAAGCCATACAGGATGACCATAGACTCTCCGCCAATCCATTGATCCCGCGCCTTGCATTTCAGTGCGGCTGCCGGCCGGCTCAGCAGGGCAAGCCGGCAGCTTCTGTTTCTTTATTTTCTTGAGCCGGTTGCCTGTTATCTTGACGCAGACCTGCGATCACCCTTGTCTTTACTTGCTATCTGGCCCTTGGCGTGAATCGCTGTGAACTATTGCTGATGATTGTGTTATCCTTAATGTTGCACAAACGGCGGGGCAACATAGAGGTGTCCCGCCGGCAGCACCGTTATTCAACCTTAATGCTGTCGTTTATTATTGCATGCCCGCACGGAACCGGAAATGAAAGGCAAGGTATACATAGTGGGAGCAGGCCCGGGGGACATCAGTCTCCTTACGGTGAAGGGGCTCAAGTGCCTGCAGAAGGCGCAGGTGGTCGTATATGACTTCCACCTGAATGCACAGGTGCTGAACTATATAAATCATGACGCGGAATTCATTTATGCGGGCAAGCGCGGGGGACAGCACGACATGACGCAGGACATGATAAACCGCACACTTGTTGAAAAGGCCCGGGAGGGAAAGATTGTCTGCCGCCTGAAGGGGGGCGACCCCTTTGTGTTCGGCAGGGGCGGCGAGGAGGCGGAAGTCCTGTCCGGGGAGGGCATAGAGTTCGAGATCGTCCCGGGTGTCAGCTCCGCTGTGGCGGCGCCCGCCTATGCCGGGATACCCCTCACGCACAGGCTCTATTCTTCCTCGCTTGCGATCGTCCCGGGGTATGAAGATGTCTCGAAAAAGGAAAGCTCGATCGACTGGCCGAAGCTTGCAACCGGCGTGGGTACCATCGTGTTCCTGATGGCGGTCAAAAACATAGCCCTCGTATGCCGCAGGCTCATTGAAAACGGCAGGAATCCGGATACCCCCGTGGCCGTGGTGCGCTGGGGCACAAGGGCCGACCAGGCGACGCTGGTGGGCAATCTGGAAAACATCCCCGACATGGTCAGGGAAAACCATATCAGGCCCCCGGCGGTGATGGTGGTGGGGGATGTGGTCAATCTCAGGGAAAAGCTCAGGTGGTATGAGAAGAAACCCCTCTTCGGCCGGCGCATCCTTGTTACGAGGGGGCATTCGGGCGGTTTCGAGCCCCTCGAGGAACTGGGCGCGGAGATAATAGAATTCCATACCGTCAGGATCGTGCCGCCGGCTGACTCCTCGGCGCTGGACAAAGCCATAGACAGGGCGGATTCCTATGACTGGCTGATATTTACCAGTGTCAACGGCGTGAAGTTTTTCTTCAGAAGATTCTTTGAAAGAGACAGGGACGTCCGGGACCTGAAGGGCGTAAGGATATGCGCAGTGGGCACCAAAACAGCGTCGGAGATTAAGACTTACGGTATAAAGACGGATATGGTGCCGGAAAAATTCAATGCCGAAGGCCTGGTGGAGGCGTTCATGAAGGATGCCGCGGCCCGGCGGGCAGGGGGCGGAAAGGGCCTGAAAGGCGTACACATGCTCCTCCCGAGGGCTGAATCCGCAAGGGAGGTCTTTCCCGAAAAGGTCAGGGAACTCGGAGGCGAGATAGATGTCGTCACCGCGTACCGCGCCGTAAAACCCGAAACGCACGGCAAGAGGCTGAAGCGTTTTCTGAAAGAGGGACGGATATCCATAGCCACCTTTACAAGCGCCGCCACTTTCAACAATTTCATGGAGATAATGGCGGATGACGCCCTTGACCTCCTGAAGGATGTCACCATCGCGGTGATCGGCCCTGTGACCGCAAGGGCGGTTGAAAAGGCGGGGCTGACGCCCCGCATCATGCCTGACGAGGCAACCGTGGATGCAATGGTCAGGGAGATAATCAGCCACACAACAGGAAGGCACCGGTAAAATGACACCGAACGACCTGAAAATCAAGGAAGCCGTTCTCAGGCACCTCGGGACAAAGGCATCAAGGCCCGCAAGCCTGAAGGAAATCGCGGGTGCGCTGCGCACCGGCAAAAAGGGGCTGCGCCGGCTCAGGCGCGTTCTCCGGTCATTAACGGACTCCGGCGAGATTTACATGACCAGGACAAGGCGTTACGGCCTGGTTGAACAGATGAACCTCGTTACGGGCCTGTTTGAGGCCCACAGGGACGGATACGGGTTCGTCATTCCCGACAAATCAGGGGAAAAGGATATATTCATACCTCCCCGCAGGACAATGGGGGCCATGTCGGGGGACCGCGTGGTGGCCCGCGTGGAGAGCCGGCTGAGGATGGAGGGCTCCATAATAAGGATACTTGAGCGCGGGCAGAAAAAGATTATCGGCGAACTGTGCCGGGAGAAGGACATATATTATGTAAAGCCCAGGGCGAAAAACATCCCCTTCTCGATCCTCATCGGTCCGGGGGACAGGGGCAGGGCAAAGACAGGCGACAAGGTGGTTGTCGAGATCACATCCTATCCCACTGCCGCAGGCCCGCCGGGTGGGAGGATACTCAAGGTCCTCGGTGAGGTAACGGAACCCCGGGACGAGGTGAACATGATAATCGAAGAGTACTCCCTGCCCCGCAGATTTCCTGCAGCGGTATTATCCGGGGCCAGGGGGATGCGCCGCAGAATACAGACGCGCAACAGGGTCGATTGCCGGGATATCCTGACCGTGACCATCGACGGCGAGAGCGCAAAGGACTTTGATGATGCAATATCAATCAGGAGGGCGGGGGCGGGATTCGTCCTCTACGTGCATATTGCGGACGTGGGCTATTACGTGCCGTGGGACTCCGCGCTTGACATAGAGGCGCGGCGCAGGGGCACAAGCGTGTATTTCCCCGGCAGCGTGATTCCGATGCTTCCCGAAAAGCTGTCGAACGACCTGTGCAGCCTTGTGCCCGGACAGGACAGGCCCACGTTTACGGTGGAGATGCACTTTGACGGCAGGGGGCGTATAACGGACAGGAGGTTCTATCCGAGCATTATCCACAGCAATGAGAGAATGACCTACACATCCGTAAGGAAGATACTCGTGGATAATGACAGTGATGAAAGGGAGAAATACGGTTACCTCCTTGAAAGCCTTGAAATAATGGAAGAACTCTGCGACCTCCTCAGGAACCGGCGGATAAGGCGCGGCAGCCTTGATTTCGACCTGCCGGAGCCGGAGGTGCTCCTTGACATACAGGGCAGGCCCGAGGCCGTCATCAGGGCTGAACGCAACCTCGCGCATATGATTATCGAAGAGTTCATGATAGCGGCCAATGAAGCCGTAGCCTCTCATCTTGAAGGCACGGGTATGCCGTCGATCTACAGGGTGCATGAAAAGCCGGATACGGCCAAGCTCGATGAGCTGAGGCCGGTTTTCAGTTCATTCGGCCTGAACGTCAAAAAGGCCGGTATCAGGGTGTTCCACTCGATCCTGAAGCAGGTAAAGGGCACCCCTCACGAATCCCTGATGAATATCCTTCTGCTGCGTTCCCTCAAACAGGCCAGGTACTCCACTGAAAACATCGGGCACTTCGGGCTCGCATCAAAGTGCTACACGCATTTCACATCCCCCATAAGGAGGTACCCCGACCTTGTGGTGCACAGGATTCTCCGGGATTCCCTGAACGGCGGCAAACTCTCCGCGAGAAAAATCGCACACCTTGAAAAGCTCCTGCCCGGCATAGCAAGCCATTCTTCAAAGACCGAGCGCACGGCGGACGAAGCGGAAAGAGAGATACTGAATGCCATGAGGGTGTGGTTCATGAAGGACAGGACAGGCGGGGAATACGACGGGATCGTGACCAGGATAACATCCTCCGGCCTGAAGATCCAGCTCAAGGACTTCTTTGTGGAAGGGTTTCTGCACGTTTCCTCAATGGCCGACGATTATTACAGGTTTGACGAGAAGAACTACCGCCTGGCGGGCAGGCGGGGGAAAAAGACCTTCACCCTCGGCCAGGAGGTGCGCGTGAGGATCGACCGCGTTGACATCGAGGAGAGGGAGATAGTGCTCGGCCTGGTGCGGGACCGCCGGTAAGCCGCGGGGTTTATTTGAAACTTGCCTTCCCCTTGGAGTATGATTAATGGTTATGTTTCAGAGTTTCAATACAACAGGAATAGGCAGCCTCCCGCATACCGACCCGGCGGAGGCATGCAGAATCATCCTCGATTCCGTGGATATACCGTTCTGGCCCCAGCTTCCCCACAGGAGTTTCCTGGAGCTCATGGTGCCCCAGTACTCCGAGGGCTTCCCGTTTGTGAGGATTGAAGGCGAGACCATCCGCGTGGAACACCAGCCGGATGAGCGGGCATTGACCGTGTTTTACGAGGCCGTCGCCGGGAATACAGGCTTCCCGGTCTCGAGGGAGTATGCAGCGGGACTGCATGCGTTTATCGATATTCTCGCCCGGCAGGACCGGAAGCTTGAGACTGTAAAAGGCCATATCACGGGCCCGCTGACCTTTGCACTGTCACTGACGGACGATCGGAAGCGGCCGATTTATTTCGACGATCAACTGCGGGAGCTGTCGCTGGAGCTGCTGAAGGGCAAGGCCGGATGGCAGATCGAAGCGCTCAGGCCCTATGCGGAGAATGTGCTGATCTTCATTGACGAGCCGATCCTTTCGGCCCTGGGCACGTCCGCATACATAGGGGTAAGCCATGAGGAGGCATCCAGGATGCTCAGGGAAATCGTCGGGCATGTCAGGGCGTGCGGCGCAATAGCCGGCATCCACTGCTGCGGCAAGGCGGACTGGCCCCTTGTGCTCGGCTCGGGCATAGACGTCTTTAACTACGACTCCTATTTTTTCTGGGACACCCTGGGCATATACCCCGCTGAAATGAAGGCTTTTATAGAGAACAACGGCTATATAGCATGGGGCGTGATACCCACAACAGAGGCGATCAGGGAGGTGACCCTCGGGGGGCTGGAGGAGCAGCTTGAACGGGGGCTGACATCCCTTGAAAAGGCCGGGGTTCCCGGAGACAGGCTCAGGCGGCAGGCGCTCATAACCCCGTCCTGCGGGGCCGGCTCGCTGAATCCGGAGGATACGATAAAGGTGTTCTCCCTGCTCAAGGAGTTGAGAAACCGCTATGCAGGGGCTTAGGGGAATTATATCCTTTGAGGGGATCGAGGGCTCGGGCAAGACCACGCAGGCAAGGCTCCTTGCGGGATATCTCAGGGACAGGGGATATGATGTGCTTGAAACCGCGGAGCCCGGCGGCACGAGGATAGGAGAAAAGATCAGGAGACTGCTCCTCGAGCCGCAGAACCACATGGAGCCCCTTGCAGAGCTCCTGCTGTATTACTCATCAAGGGCACAGCTCGTAAAGGAGGTCATTGAGCCCGCGATACGCAGGGGCACGGTTGTAATAACCGACCGATTCACGGATTCGACCGTGGCGTACCAGGGATATGCAAGGGGGATTGATTTGCGTATTATAAACACGCTTAACGAGATCGTGGTGCCGGGGATCAGGCCTTCCCTGACTTTCCTGCTGGATATCGACGTGAAGGAGGGACTCAGGAGAAACAGGCACGCCCGCAAAGAGGACAGGTTCGAGCTCGAGGCCGTGGAGTTTCACAACCGTGTCAGAAGGGGGTTTCTCGATATCGCCGGCAGGGAGCCTGAACGTGTGAAGGTCATCGATGCATCACGGACGCCGGCGGAGGTCGGCTTGGAGATAAGAAAGATAATGGAAGGGTTATCATGGCGTTCAGGGAGATAATCGGCCAGGAAAAGGCCGTAAACATACTGAAGGGCTGTATCAGGAGAAACCGCATCCCCCACGCCATGCTGTTTGCAGGCGACGAGGGGATCGGCAAACGCCTTACCGCGCTTAATTTTGCAAAAGCGCTCAACTGCCGCGGAACAGGTGGCGTGGACCTGTTCTTCGCGGACATGAAAGAGAGCGGCGCGCCCGATGCCGGAGACATAGATGCATGCGACAGGTGCCCCTCGTGCACAAAGACGGACAGGGCCTGCCACCCGGATGTCTTTGTGATCAGGCCGGAAGGCGACGGCGGGCAGATAACGGTCCCGGCGATAAGGCGGCTTGAGGAGTCCCTGTCGTACAAGCCGTTTGAGGGCAGGTGGAAGGTGGCGATTATAGACAATGCGGACAGGCTCAATCAATCCGCCTCCAATGCCTTCCTGCAGACACTTGAGGAACCGGCCCCCCGCAGCATCCTGATACTGATTACTTCCAGGCCGGACGTAATGCTTGCGACCATCCGCTCAAGATGCCAGAGGATAAACTTCACCCCCCTGCCGGTGAACCTGATGCAGGAACTGCTCAAAGAAAGGCTGGAAAAGTCAGACGGTGGCAAATCCACACTCCTGAGCGTGCTTTCAGGTGGGCGCTTGGGCCATGCCCTTGATGAAAGCCTGATTGCGCAGAGAGACCGGTCGTTTGAGATATTCAGGAAGATGCTCGGCAGGCTTGAAGAGGACGCATGGGATGACAGGGATGAGATGGAGAAATGGTTTGACTGGGGGGAGATGTGGCTGCGGGATATCGCGGTATTCAAGGCCACGGCAAGGGCGGATTTCCTGATAAACCGCGACAGGGAGCATGAAATAAGGGAGATATGCAGGGGGGCCGCGCTGAAAGACATACTAAAACTGGCGCGGGAGCTTTATAATATAAAAAGGAAACTGGATTTCAACCTGAACAGGCAGTTGACTTTCAACTACACGGCCATGCTGCTGAAGAAAATGCTCGGCAGGAGAAACAATTAGAGCCACATCCCCATCCCGCCCCCGCCTTGTTGACGGGAAGGTGACGGAACAATGCCGCCTTGCCGGGAAGGACCGGCTGCCGGGTCACCCCCCCCTGTGGCCGGGGTGGCAGGGAGAGGGGAGCGAACAATAAATGACGGAAAACAATTCAGACAACAGCAGTGTATCGGAGATACCCGAAGAGACTGAGACCCCGAAGGAATATACCGTGGTCGGGATAAGGTTCAGGCCCTGCGGGAGGATATATACGTTTGAAATCGGCGATATTGATATATCCCGCGGCGCAAAGGTGGTTGTCGAGTCGGAGATGGGTCTGAGCCTGGGGTTTGTTGCGCTGCCCGGACATACCATCGAAAACCCGAGGGAGCCTCTCAAGAAGGTTATCAGGGTGGCCACGGAAGAGGATTTCGAGACGGTCAGGAACAACCGGGCGCTTGAGGAGGAGGCAAAGGCCTTTTGCGTTGAGAAGGCAAAGGAATACAATCTCCAGATGAAAGTCGTGACCACGGAGAGCACGCTCGACAGGAAGAGACTTGTGTTTTACTTCACCGCCGACGGCCGGATAGATTTCAGGGCACTTGTGAGGGACCTTGCCGCCCGATTCAAGACACGGATTGAAATGAGGCAGATAGGGGTAAGGGACGAGGTGAAGATGCTCGGCGGCATAGGGGTGTGCGGCAGGCAGACATGCTGCAGTCAGTTTCTTACCTCATTCGAGCCCATAACGATCAGGATGGCCAAGGAGCAGGAGCTGTCGATAAACCAGAGCAAGCTTTCGGGCATCTGCGGCAGGCTGATGTGCTGTCTCGGTTATGAATACAGGAATGCCGATGAGGAGCCCGCACCTGACGGAGAGGATGCCGCGGCCGGCAATGCGGTGTCCGGGGAGGATATCCGGACCCTTGATCCGGACGAACCTGCACCTGATGGGACAGAGGAAGAGGCCTCTCCCGCATCTCCGGCAGTGAGCGTCACCGCCGGCGCCGGAGAGAAAAAAACGGACGCATCCGCACAGCCTGAACAGCCTGCCGGCAGGCAGAGGCCGCGGAGGCGGAAACGCGGGCGGAAAAAAAGGAACCCGCAGCCTGAGGCGGTCGCCGGTGAAAGGCGGCCCCTGGAAAAACCGGGGCCCGGCGCCGCTGAATCCCGGGAGGGTGAAAAGAGGGACGACAACACACAACGGGACAGGGGCAGGCCTTTCAGCAAGCGCAGGAGGTTCTGGAAAAAGAAGAAACATTAGCCCATGAGAAAGAACAGGTTTTATATCACCACGCCCATTTATTATGTCAACGACGTCCCCCATATCGGGCATGCGTATACGACAATCGCCGCGGACATCCTTGCAAGATACAACAGGCTGAAGGGAAGAAATGTTTTTTTCCTGACAGGAACGGATGAACACGGACAGAAGGTCGACAAGGCCGCACGCGAGAGGGGGAGGACCCCGCAGGAGCACGCTGATATAATGGTTGAGAATTTCAGGGCCCTGTGGAGAAAGCTGAATATCTCAAACGATGCGTTCATACGCACGACCGACCCCGGGCATAAGAAAATCGTCCGGGAAGTCCTGCAGCGCCTCTTTGATAAAGGGGAGATAGTCAGGCGGGCCTACTCGGGCTGGTACTGCACGCCGGATGAAAGATTCTGGACGGAGAAGGAGATAACAGGCGGCAGGTGCCCCGAATGCAGGCGGCCTGTGGAGCGGATAGAAGAAGAGAACTATTTCTTTCTAATGTCGAAATACCAGGGCAGGCTTATCCGGTATATTGAGGACAACCCGTCTTACATACTGCCCGAGACGCGCAGGAACGAGGTCCTGGGCTTTCTGAAAAACAACGAGCTTGGAGACCTCTGCATCTCAAGACCCAGGTCGAGGCTTTCCTGGGGTGTGCCGCTTCCCTTTGATGAAGCCTTTGTGGCCTATGTATGGTTTGACGCACTGCTGAACTATTACTCGGCGACCAGGTACCTCTCCCCGGCTGCGGGAAACGGCCGTGACTGGTGGCCTGCGGAGCACCACCTCGTCGGCAAGGATATACTCACGACCCATGCCGTTTACTGGTCGACAATGCTCATGGCCCTTGAATGGGAGCTGCCCGGAAACATATTCGCCCACGGCTGGTGGACGGTCAACGGGGAGAAGATGTCAAAGTCCCTCGGCAATGTCGTTGACCCCGCCGCAACGGCGGATAAATACGGGGTGGATGCCTTCAGGTATTTCCTCTTCAGGGAGGTGCCCTTCGGCCTTGACGGCGACTTTTCAGAGGAGGCGCTGGCAAAGCGCATCAACACCGACCTTGCAAACGACCTCGGCAATCTCCTGAGCCGCACACTGAGCATGATAGGGAAATACAGGAACGGAACGATCCCCGCGCCGGTGCAGGACAGGGACAGGGAAGGCCTGGAGGGCAGGATCAGGGCATGGTTTCCCGGAGAATCAGGCACGGGCCTGGCCGCGGCCATTGACGGATACCTGGGGAGGATGCAGTTCCACCAGGCATTGACGCACCTTTGGAAGTTCACGGGGCAGATAAACGAATATATCGCGGCAACCGTCCCCTGGAAAGAAAAAGACGACGACACACTCTCCAACATCCTGTACACCCTTGCCGAATCATTGAGGCTCCTGGCCGTTTATCTCTGGCCCTTCATGCCCGGGACAGCGGATGATATCTGGGCACAGATCGGCATTGAGCGGAAAATAGGCGACCTGAAACTTCAGGAGGCCGGCGTGTGGGGACGGCTTAAGGCCGGCACAAGGATACGGAAGGGCGGTGCCCTGTTCCCGAGGATAGATTTAAAGACTCCCCGCGGGGGGGAAGTCCCTTCGGGAGACGCGGCTCCCGCGCCCCCGGGAAAGAGCGGCGTAAAGGGGGCCGGAAAGGACAACCTCATAACGATCCATGACTTTGCAAAGGTGCAGATTAAGATCGGCAGGGTTCTCCGCGCGGAGCGGATAGAGGGCTCGGAGAAGCTGATCAGGCTCCGGGTGGATACGGGCGAGGGCAGGCAGATAGTGGCCGGAATCGCCAGGTCGTATACCCCGGAGGAGCTGGTCGGGAAAAAGATAGCGGTGGTTACAAACCTCAAGCCGGCAAAATTGATGGGCGTGGAGTCGCAGGGCATGCTGCTTGCGGCATCGGACAGCAGCGGGGAGTTGTCCATACTGATCCCGGACAGGGATATAAAAGAAGGGTCTGTGGTTAAATAACCACCTTACTGCGGCACAAGCCGGCATGGGAGTCCGCCGTAAAACCCTCAGATCTCCTGCCCGCAGGCGGTGTTCTCATGCAACTGTAAGGTAACCTTGATAAATGCATGAAGGGCAGTGGCAGTTCATCCATCGCCCCTGCTGAATCATTTTTCGATAATGAAAGGGACGGACATGGCCGCGAGGGTCATCTCAATAAACACAAGCGTCAGAAAGGGGGTCAGGAAAAAGCCGGTTGACACCGCCGTGCTGAAGGACAATTACGGAATCGAGGGCGATGCGCACGCATCAGGCAGGTGGCACAGGCAGGTCAGCCTGCTTGCGATCGAAAGCATAAGGAAGATGCAGGCAATGGGCCTGAGGGTCGGCCCCGGGGATTTTGCCGAAAATATAACGACCGGGGGTGTTGAACTGCCCGTTCTCCCCGTGGGAACAAGGATAACCATCGGCGACACCGTGGAGCTGGAGGTCACCCAGATCGGCAAGCTCTGCCATTCCCGCTGCGCGATTTACGAGCAGGCAGGGGACTGCGTAATGCCCAGGGAGGGTATCTTTGTGAAGGTGATCAAGGGCGGAGCGATAAGGGTGGGGGACGGAATACGGGTTGAAGGATCGGGAGGGCGTGATGATTAAGGTTGCCGTCCTCACATTAAGCGACAGGGGGGCAAAGGGCCTGAGAAAGGATGCAGGCGGCCCGGCGATTGAAAGGCTGATGAGGAAAATAGACGCCGAGGTGGTGAGTTACGATATCCTGCCGGATGAAAAGGCCCTGATCAGGAAAAAACTCATCTCACTGTGCAGGAGAAAGATCGACCTTGTCATTACCACCGGCGGTACCGGCCTCTCCCCCAGGGATGTGACGCCTGAAGCAACGCGAGAGGTTATTCAGAGGGAGATTCCCGGCATGGCCGAGGCTATGCGCCTGGAGGGTCTCAGGAAAACGCCTTTTGCAATGCTCTCAAGGGCGGTTGCCGGCATAAGGGGCGGGACCCTTATAATCAATCTCCCGGGAAGCCCGGCGGCCGTGGAGGAAGGACTCTCGGCAATCCTCCCTGTCCTGCCCCATGCGATTGAAAAAATAAAGGGGAGCACGGCGGAGTGCGCGCAGCCCCCCTCCCCTCTGCCTGCTGATGCCGGCCGGCCGTAACCGCCCTTGCAGACAACCTCATGTTCATGCAGTCGAGGTCTTTTTCATCAAGGGTAGTGGCAAGAGGGCACGCGGTTGCCGCAATACAACAGGGTTCCGGAGGACTGCTCAGGAGAGCGAACAATCTTGCCGGGGGTGCGCTTGTTGCAGCAGCCTCTGAAAAATGTCATACAGTCTCAGCAGAACATGTGCGTATTGCA
>JALSHG010000092.1 GCA_026982355.1 Thermodesulfovibrio sp. | reverse complement strand
TTTTTTATGCTGAGCAAGGGTTGCCTTACAGTGGCGTAAAACTACCGCCGGCGGGGCAGACTCCACTGCCTGTTTATGCAACAGAAGGCTTTACAAATCATCCGGCCGTGAATAAACTATACTTCAGTAAACCTCGTGATAACAGTGCGGAAAGTCCGACGGAATTCCGTTCGACCGGAGGGAGAAATCTTCCGGCAGCGATGAGGTAGAGACCTCTCTCTCCGTTCGGGGTGACAGGGAGATGACTTTTGCAAGGGCCCCGGATATTTGAAATAAGCGGTTGCGGGAGGAATTCCCCCGGGGTGAGATGCCGGGCGGCATGTTACATGCCGTGAGAGGCTTCCCTGGATGCATCGCAGGTAAAGCTTTTCCGCCGGACGCCCCTGCCTGCAGGCAATGTTTTCATGCAACTTCAAGGCAGAGCGACAGAAGAACAGGAGGAAACGGGATGGATATTGAATTTCATTATTACATGACGGGGATAATCGCCAGGGCCGCTGGTTTCAGCGAGGCCGAGGCAAAAACCATTGCAACGGCCTCGGAGTATGTTGATGAAAACGATGTGCGCCTCAGGATCGAAGACCGTTCGGGCGGAAGACCGTATGAAAACTATATCTCCCAGACGATGAATATTCTCAAGCCGAAAAGGAAGCTGATGAGGATATACCCCGTGTTTCATTTCGTCCCGGGCGATCCTGCTGATGAGAGGGCCTGCCGGAGTGACGGCAAGATGCACCTGCTGAACACAACCCCGGGCAATGAGACGGCCGGCAGCATGATGGAGGAGGCGTTCAGGGCCCCGGAAGATACGAGGCTCTACCGTATAGGCATTGCGACACATGCCTACGCCGACACATGGGCGCATCAGAACTTCGTCGGCTGGTATGACTGCTTCAATAATATGGGACTGGACCCCAAGCCCGATATCGGCCATGCCGATGCCGAACGTCATCCCGACTGGCCGGCCCACAGGTGGGAGGATTGCCGGCTTGTCAATGACGGGATTGACAATACGGAGCGTTATATTGACGCCGCGGAGAAGATTTACGGCAAATACCGCGGCCACCTTCAGGGCATCGACAGAGACGCCAATGCAGGCTGGGACGATTTGCGCAACTGGCTGCTCAGGGCCATGGGCCCTTCATTCTCCGGCAACAGCAAGTGGTATGCTGAAGAGCGCATCAGCCGCTACAAGGAAATAGCGCCGTGGCTGGGCGATTTTGATGAGGCCGACTGGTTCAGTGATGCAATAGAAACCGAGGTGCGCGGGCTGAAGGATTCCGACGGGGGATGGCGTTCCATGTTTACAATGCTGCGTGACAGGTTTTACTGGAGGGATGGAGTGGACAGGGAAAAGACGGACTGGTTCCGCTTCCAGGAATCGGTGAAAGAGCATCAGAGATTCGCAATGGGACATCTTGATAAACTGTTCAGGAAAATGGGCGTGAACCTCCATATGCTTTGAACAATCCTCGATGTTGCATAAGTGTTGCGTAAACGTGCGGGGAGGCGGTATGTCATCCATTCGTTTGAAAGATATCCGGCTCACGGAGTATTCGCTCGACAATCTGGAGCTGATAAGGAGACTGAGGAAATCACAGATCGGAATAATGCCAGAGGTCTGTATTGAACGCGCAAGGCATTTAACGCGTTATCTGAAGAATATGTCCAATGATGAGGAGCCTGTGGAAATCCGTTATGCAAAGGCGGTCAATTATTTTCTTTCCAACAAAGAGCCGCTTTTTTTTGATGACAACCTGCTCGCAGGCACGACCACGTCAAAGGCATTCGGCGCACCCGTGTACCCTGAATATACGGGGATGACGATATGGCCCGAGCTGGATACCATCAGCGGGAGGAAAAAGAACCCGCTGAAGCTGTCGCCTGAAGAGGCCGATGAGCTGAACCTTGAGATTTACCCCTGCTGGATGGAGCGGAACATCATTGAATACACGAGGAAAAAATATAACAACCCCGAGTGCATGGGTCTTTTTGAAAAGTTCGTCTTTTTCATAGCCGGCAAGGCCGGCACCATATCCCATACCATTCCAGGATACGGGGTTGCACTGGACAGGGGGCTGGAATTCATCATTGAAGAGGCGGCCTCGAGGGAGAAACAGATACGGGACAGCGGGGACGTCACGGGGGGGAGGAAACAGAAAGCGGAATTTTACCGGGCCGTGCAGATTGCTATGAAAGGTATCATGGCTTACGCACGGAACCTGAGTAAAAAGGCCGCCGAGCTTGCCGGCAAAACGGACGACCCGTTCAGGAGACAAAACTTCCTGACAATGTCCGAAATATGCGCAAAGGTGCCTGCAAAACCTGCGACCACATTCCGTGAGGCCGTCAACTCCCTGTGGATTATACAGGTGGGCATCCATGCGGAAAGCATCAATATGGCCATGAGCCCCGGGAGGCTCGACCAGGTGCTGTATAAATACTACAGGGACGGTATCGACAGCGGGACACTGAGCGACAGGGAGGCCGTTGAAATAATGAGCTGTCTGTGGCTGAAGCTCAACGACAACACCAATCTCGTGCCCGAGACCGCTGAAGAGCTCTGGGGCGGGGCGGGCACCGTGCCAGCGGTTACAGTGGGCGGGGTGGACGAAAACGGTGAGGACGCGGTCAATGAACTGACCTATATCATGCTCAGGGTGACGGAGCTTCTCAAGCTCAGGGACCCCAGCATGAACGCGAGGTATCATTATGAAAAGAATACCAGGGAGTACCGCGACAGGGTCGCGGAGGTCATAGTGAATACAAGGGCCGTGCCCGCATTTCACAATGACGTGGTTGACATCGCGACGCTCGAAAACCAGGGTGTGAAAACCGCACATGCGCGGGACTACGGTATAATCGGCTGCGTGGAGATGGGCATTCCGGGCAGAAGCTATGATGCATCGAGTTCCATAATATTCAATCTTGTCTCAGCGCTCGAGCTGGCCCTTTACAACGGCAAAAGACCCATCGTCGGTGATGAACGGATAGGTCCTGGGACCGGCGACCCGGAGGACTTCGGGAGCTTTGAAGCGTTCTGGGAGGCCTTTAAAGAACAGGCTGCCTGGCTCATGGGCAAGGCCATTGAACTGAACGAATACTTCGGCCTCGTACACCAGGAGATATACCCCACGCCCCTGCTTTCGGCCTTTTTCGAGGGGCCCATGGAAAAGGGAAAGGACCTTATATTCGGAGGGGCGCTGTATAATGCGTCAGGCGTGACCCATATCGGGTTTGCCGACACCGTCGACTCCCTCAATGCAATAGAGAAGGCGGTCTTCATTGACGGGAAATGCACATTCGCCGAGCTCGTCCGGGCCCTGAAGACAGACTTCAGGGGGCACGAAAAGCTGCGTGCATACCTTGTCAACAGGACCCCCAAATACGGCACCGAAGACCCTGTTGCGGTGAAGAACTCGCAGAACCTCATACGCTTCCTGTACGACTTATGCCAGGGCCATACAAACTACCGGGGGGGCAGATACAGGCCGGCTTACTGGACGACAACCAATCATGCGGGCCAGGGAAAACTCTCCGGGGCGCTTCCGAACGGCAGAAGGGCCCACGAGGTGTTCGCCAGCGGCATCACCCCGGTATCGCAGGCCGCCCGGGACCTGGCCGCGTGCCTCAGGACGGTTGGCGGCCTCGACGGCCTCTGCATTCCCATGGGAGAGGCGCTCAACCTGAAATATCCCTCTGTTTCGGATGATGAGGACCTCAGGAAATTCGCCTCGGCCGTGGAGGCGTATTTCAGGAGCGGCGGCCTCCATGTGCAGTTTAATATCATGTCTTACGAAACCCTTCTTGATGCGAGGAACAATCCGGACAAGTATCCCGAACTCCTTGTGAGGGTATCGGGCTACTCGGCATACTTCAATGACCTGAACGATGCGATGAAGGAAGAGATCATCACGAGGACCGAATACGACATAAGGACTGGCAGGGCGAACCCGTTTCCCGCAACGCATAAATCGATGCTGCCGTATGAGGAGGGAGGCGACGGATGGAAGATTTCCTGAACCTTATACTTCTGCGCAAGCTCAGGACCGCATGGCTGATGAGGAAATGGCTCAGGTGCATGGAGTCCGAATTCGCCGAGGAGTTCCTGGAGACGCTGTTAAAGCTCATGAGTCTCGTCTTCCTTGTAAATTACAGGGACTTCAGGCGGAATATCGAGGGATTCAACGGCAGGTACCTCTTCAAAAGCAGGGACAGGAGCATAACCGTTTCGGCGGTTTTCAGGGACAACAGGATGACGGTCTCCGAAAGATTGATAGACAACCCGGACATCACAATAGAGTTCAGAAACGGGAGGGTGCTCCTGAACTATCTGATTTCACCCAGGCCGGATATCCTCGGGTCAATGCTCAGGCAGGATGTAACACCCCGCGGCAATCTCAACTACCTGTACAAGTTCGCGTATATGGCAAAACGTCTCCAGCTGATGGCGACAGGGAGCGTATGAGCAGGGAACGGAGGCAGCCGCTGATATTCGATATCCGCCGTTTTGCCCTTGACGACGGGCCCGGCATAAGGACCACCGTGTTTCTCAAGGGATGCCCCCTCTCGTGTATCTGGTGCCACAATCCCGAATCCACGGACCCTGCTCCCGAGGTGGTCTTTTATCCTGACAGGTGCATCCTGTGCGGAGACTGCCGGATAGTATGTAGTGAAGGGGCGGTTGGTATGCATAACATCCGGGGGATAAACAGGGACCGATGCTCTGCCTGCGGCAGATGCGCGGACGTCTGTCCCGCCGGGGCCGTGGAGTTGCTCGGCAGGTATTATCCGCCCGGAGAACTCGTTGGGATACTGATGAAAGACCGCATCTTTTACGAGACCTCAAACGGCGGCGTGACCTTCTCCGGAGGTGAGCCCGCGCTTTATGTAGCTTACCTTCAGCCGGTAATGAAGGAACTGAAGAAAAACAATATTCACATTGCAATCCAGACATCGGGGATGTTTGATATCAGCGCATTCAGCTCCGGGCTTCTCCCATATATCGACCTTGTATATTACGACATTAAGTTTATCGACCGGCACGGGCATGAAAAATATACGGGCGGAGATAACGTCACGATACTGGATAATTTTGCAAATCTGACCGCGATGCCGGACATTCAGGTCATCCCGAGGATCCCCCTTGTCCCGGGCATTACGGCAACAGCGGAGAACCTCAACGGCATCGCCTGTTTCATTAAAAACGCAGGCTGCGCATATTATGAACTGCTGCCCTATAACCCGGGTGGGATTGCAAAAAGGCGTTATCTGGGCAGGGATATACCCCGTGCCCTGAACGGCATGAAACCGGATGTTGAGAAGGAGAAAGAGTACGGGGAGATATTCGCTCACTGCGTTAAGAATAAAAATGGTTTTCTTTTATTGCGTAAACTTTAATGTGGCATAAACGTGCAGGGGGGATGCAGGTTTTACGGCAGGCAAAAAAGGAGGATGATTAACTTATGCGGGGATCCAATCCTGAAACAGTCAGGCTGCCCGAACCTCTACAGGACAGTAATACATCCGTTGAACAAGCCTTACTCAAAAGAAGATCGACGAGGACCTATCGTGACGGACCGCTGACACTTTCACAAGTTTCACAGCTTCTGTGGGCCGCTCAGGGAGTCACGGGCCGCGGAGGTCTCAGGACAGCGCCTTCCGCAGGGGCGCTGTACCCACTTGAAATTTATGTTGTTGCAGGAAATGTGGATGGCCTTCCGCAGGGCGTTTATTATTACAGGCTTTCCGGGAACGACTTGATAAGAATGGTAAATGGTGACAAAAGGGGCCGGTTGTGTAAGGCGGCCCTGGGCCAGTCTTCCGTAAAAAACGCTGCCGCAGTCATGGTCTTTTCCGCAGTGTATGAGCGGGTAACCGTCAAATACGGTGACAGAGGGATACAATACGTGCATATGGAAGCCGGTCATGCAGCACAGAATGTCTGTTTGCAGGCGGTTTCTCTTGACATGGGAACGGTCGTCATAGGGGCGTTCCATGATGAGGCGGTTAAGGAAGTCCTTAAGATGTCTGACAGGGAACAGCCGCTCTATATAATACCGATGGGGAGAATAAACCTTAATGTTGCGTAAACCGGCAGGGGAGTCCGCCGTAAAACCCCTGCACGCGGGCGGTGTTTTTATGCCGCTGTAAGGTCATTTTAATGCGCCGGCCGGAATTTTCATTTGATCACGAGAGCAAAAAACACTTCATCAGGGACTGCCTTGAGAAGGCCGCGCGCAGGAGGGTGTCCCTTGTCATAACCGATAATTCGACAACCATGCTGTCCATGAGAGATGCCGGGAGATCCGTTATGCTCAGGCTCCACAGGATTTTTCTTGAAGCCGGCATGGACGTTTTAAACGAATTGTCGGATTACATAACAGGGAGGAAAAGCAGAACACCGTTGATCAGAAACTTTATAAACTCCAACACGCACAGGTTAAAGGAAAAACCGCCGAGGAGGATTAATATCCGGACACAGGGGAGATACCACGATCTCCTTGACATCTACCGTTCAGTAAATGATACATACTTTGGAGGCAGGGTGTCGGCATCAATCACATGGGGAACCAGGACCCCGCGCCGCTCGGCAAGGAGAATGACTCTCGGGAGTTATACCACCCGGGGCGGCCTTATAAGAATAAGCCCTGTTCTCGACTCCCGGAGGGTTCCACGGTATTTCCTGGAGTATATCGTCTACCACGAGATGCTGCATGCCGATATGGGAATCGGGGGTGGTAAGGGCAGGCGCATAATACATTCAAAGGAGTTCAGGAGACGCGAGAGATTGTTCAAACACTACGACAGGGCGGTCGCCTGGGAGAAAAAGTGGCGGTAGCCTGCCGGAAAAGCCTACTTCCGTTTCAGGCGCCGGAGTTTTTTCAGCGACTCCTCAATCTCCCTGACGGCAGCCCCGGTCCTCTCGAGCAGTTGTTCCATGTATTGCCGGTATGATGTCAGTATTTCGTTTTCATATTCACGGCGCTTGAGCGCAGCGGCCAGCGCCGGATCAGCTCCCGGCAGCCCCGCCCCCTGCATTTCCTGCGGCAGGCCGGTGTCCGTTGCCGAGTCGTTTATTATACTGCGCACGTAATACGGCTGCCATTCGTCTCCTGTTCTTATTTCAGGATAGGCCTCAAGTATCAGCGCTGCCAGGCCCGCGACGGCGGCACAGGCCATGGACGTCCCGTCCCAGGCGGCGTAACCGGTGGGCACGGTGGACAGTATGGCCACTCCCGGGGCGCATACATCTATTTCCGGCCCGTAATTGGAAAAACCGGCGAAAAAGATTTCACCGTCCGCGCTCAGGTAATCACCTTCCTGCAACTTGTGGGCGCTGTCTTCCGGGAAAGTGCCTCTTTTACCGACGGCGGAGACCGCCATGACGCTTTCATACGCCGCGGGATATGAAACAGGTCCGCCGTCATTGCCTGCCGCTGCAATGCATGTAATGCCTCTTTCATTTGCTTCCCTGAGGGCCTGCTCGACCTGCGCGGAGTGTGAACGGCTGCCCACGCTCATGCTGATGATATCCATGTAATTGTCAATGCACCAGTTGACGGCCTCCACAAGGTCGCTGAACCTGCCGCCGGGAAATACCTTCAGGGAATATATCCCGGCGTCCGGCGCCATACCCCTTACACCGGCCTTGTCGTCCTGCGATGCAATAATACCGCAGCAATGGGTGCCGTGGCCTTTTTCATCCACATTCCATGCATCCGGTGCCCGGGCGTCGAGTGTATTGCATCCGCCCGCCGTCTTCAGGTCCTCACGGCCGGCTGTCCCGGAATCAATAACCGCAATCCTGACACCCCGGCCTGTAAACCTGTTGCCTGTTTTGTCCATACCGGGCAGCCGGCGGCCCCACCCGTGATTCCCGTCCACAGGAAGCTTTTTCAGCCTTATGTCTATTTCAGCGGAATCTTTCAGCCGGGGGGACGGCAGGAGTTTTGACCAGTACGTATCCCGCGGTGAGGCTATGATATGCCTTAAAGCGGTCTCGTACACCCTGACCGCCGCGGTTCCTTTCCGGTCGGTTACGCCTTTGTAGGTTACCCCTGAGCCCGTACAGTATATTGTTACATTCTCAACAGGCCTGTCCGTCTCTTCATCAATCACCCTGAAGGACAGTGACAGTTCCGCCTCTGCCGGAACCTCCGGCATAATGCCGGGCATTGCAAGGAACATCTCAAGCTCCCTGTCCTCTTCAATGATCAGATCAGGCTCTTCTTCAGCAAGCCTTATTGCCTGCTCTTCGGTCATTTCAATGACGCTCTGTCCCGTCCGCAGTTTCTTTGTTCTTTTGATACCCTCCAGGCGTGTTTCAAGAGAGTCTATTACGGTCTCCACGTTCCGGGGAACCACTGCGCCGTCCCTGTAGCCGATTAAATATCTTTTCTTTTCAGACATGCTCCCTCCCTTTCCCGGCTTTTATGCAACGACTGTTGCGGTATCTCAGTGATTTTCATCAGAAGACCTTCCTGCCCCGCGTACGGCCCTTTTCAACATGAACGGCTATGCTCAGGTACCTGTCGTCTTCACTGACCATGAGATTCAACGACACCATCTCGTCAAGAAAATCCCTGACGTCCCTTTCCCTCACGGCAAGATTTCCGTATTTCTCCCGGATATAGGAAAAAACCGACGAAAAACCGCGGATCCTGTCGCAGTATTCATAAATATCCTTTTGGAATGACTCGAGAACAATCCGGGATATCCGGGCATTCGAGCGCCCGTCCTCTATGAGAAGGGTCGAAGGGGATGTTTTAATCGAATGCAGATATTCATTGTTTGCATAGCACTCCTGCCAGTAGTTGACAGCATCGGTTAATTCTCTGTCGTAATCCGGGGGAACTACGTTGTTTTTGTAATCAAATTCAAAGAAATAGGCCAAATTAAAAAGTTTGGAATCTTCAAAAGGGTAAATAAACTTATAAGCACTTTCTGGACGTATACTGGTAATTCCATATTTTTCCGGTTCAGCAAAGTAAGGGCTGAATCGCTGGAGAGAAAAAGAAGCATTCGCATAAGGAGGCGGCAAATGGATGATTCTGTAAATCAGATTTATCATCTGCCTGTAATCCTCTTCTCTCTCTCCGGGGAATCCTGTAATGATGCTCCATCCCGGATAAACACCAAATTGTTGACAATATTTCAGTAATTGAATGTTTTGCAGTGATGAGACCCCTTTGGCCATCAGTTTAAGCACATGGGTATTCAGACTTTCTATGCCGGGTTGTATCAGGGATACACCGGCATCGTGCAATATTTGTACCTGTTCTTTATTTAAGTTGGCTTTCGTCTCAAAAAATAATTGTATCGGCATTTGTCTCTTTTTAAGTTCCAGGAGAAATCCATGAAAGTATTTCATGTCCAATATGTTGTCAACCATAAATATGTCGGATTCATTATACTTGTTCGTAAGATGGTCTAATTCATCGAGTATCCGATTATCGCTCTTGCTTCGGAAGCCGATTGTCCCCCTGTTAAGTCCGCAAAATTTACACTGTGACTTCTGACCCCACCAACAGCCACGGGAACTCTCCATAGGCAGACCCGGAGGTACCCCGTAGTTTTTTTGAAAGCCTGAAAGATGGACAGTCTCATGTGCAGTCCGGCGAAAGTAGTCATCATAATCAGGATACGGAAGGGAATCAAGATTTTCAACTGATGCAGTTCCGGCTGTTACTTTTGAGTCTTTACCGTTGCGATAAATAATGCCTGGTATTCCTTGTGCGGATCTTTGCTCCCGTATCCGCTTTACCAACTCGGGAAAAGTGAAGTCTGCTTCCCCGGAACATACATAATCAATTACAGGGATACAATGATGCAATTCAACTCCCATTTCATGATCGCAGTTGGCTCCGCCAAATACAATTGTTTTATTCGGATCGTAAAGTTTAATACGGTGAGCAAGAACTATCGAGGACAGGTTCTGCTCAAACATTGTCGTGAACCCGATAACATCATACAATTCCCAGGGAGTGGAGTTGATACAGTTATCAATGAAAGGTTTTACATGCTCTTTTATGCCGAGAAAATGGTCAAAGTGGATTCTCGGTTTCCCGTAAATCTGTTCCAGGTATTTAATGTATTCTTGTTCTTCGGGCAATTGATCTCCAAAATAGTGTTTAGCGAAAGGCCACTCTCTTATCAATGTTTTATCTCCCTGAGATTGGCACATCTCTTCATACTTGTTTCTACCGATCATTTCGGCAAAGTCGAAATTGAAATATTTAATATCGCAGGGAATGCCTTCTTCATGAAGTCTTGCTTTCAACAAACTGATCCCTATCGAGGGATGAACAGTGGTAGCGAAAGGCATAGCTATCAGTAAAACTCTCTTCATAGGTTAATCTCCGTTTATTCAAGAGGCTCTTTCCTCGGGCAGACGGCACAAACCTGAGGTGGAGTGCTGGTGTTGATCATTTTCCGGAAATAACGGTAAGCGTCGCCATTCCAGATGTTCAGAAAGTTTTGTTCATAAATACTCCCAAGCGTAAATTCCGGAAATGTCTGTGACTGGCAACATGGAAATACCTCTCCATCAGCGCGAATCATAAACCTTTCCCAGGGGTCAAAACAATCAGTATCGGTAAAAAAGGCCCGGGGTATCTTCTCATGTTCGCAGTGTATATCTTGCGCTCCGAATATATTCTGATCATCATTATATTCAGGGTTGGGAGGGAAGTAGTTTCCTTTATGAGTTTCAAAAGAAATAAAGGTTATCATTATCTTTTGTTCTTTTGCTTTCTTGACGGCACGCTCACACATTTTATATGCCAGAACCGGATCATTAGTCAATGAAAGTTTCTCTGTTTTTTCGTTGAATATCATTGTATCCTGGACAATAATACAATCTGCCCCATAATCAACGGATAAATCTACAAATTCCGGCAGTTCTTTTATATTCTCCAGGGTAGCTACATAAGAGAGTGTAATATATGGATTCTTAGTGTTGTATTTATTCCGCAAATCAGTCAGGTACCGGATATTGGAGGTCACACGTTCAAACAAATCGCTTCCCATCAAGCGATGGTAAGTCTTCTTCGATGCACTATTAACGGAAAAGTTCACTTCGGACATTTCAATAGAGATGATTTTTTCGGACCATTTTTGATTGAACATCGTTCCATTGGTGCTGATAATGATACCTATTCCCGGAAAATTTGCTGCTACGTAATTAAATATCTTCTCGTAATCAGGATTACATAATGGCTCTCCCCATCCATATAGTTCAATCTTGTATGCACAACTCAAAGCATGTCTCCATCCATCATATTTCAGTATGGCACTGAACTGTTCGAAACTGAGATTTTTATAGTCATACCTTTTGGCTTTTATTCCGTCTCGTTCCGTACAGAAAAGACATTTGAGATTGCAAGTTGTACCTGTCGGAAACTGAATATGAAGAGGGAAAGACTTCAATTCATCCTTTCCATAATACTGTTCCCACCGATTAAGTGCCCGGTTTTTTTCTCTAATGAGTCTGCACAGATTCGACATTTTTCTCCACTGTCCACTATGATTATACTGCAATGAGGTAACACCTCTTGACAGAATATACCTTCTCCTGTTAAGGGTGTTACCTCGTTTGCAATATTTGTTTCTCTCTAAATGCCTATCGTCTCACGGGCGGTCTCACGGGCGGCCTCACGGGCGGCCTCACGGGCGGCCTCACAGGCGGCCTCACGG
>JALSHG010000091.1 GCA_026982355.1 Thermodesulfovibrio sp. | reverse complement strand
CGGGTTCCTTTCTTTGTTTTCTGCTCCGGTTATTTTAATCCGAATGGCTTTTTATTCGGGTCGGTTTATTTTGAATGATTTGCCGCTTTCGGGGTTGCTTTAATCTGCAAAACAACAACTGTAAAGCGCTCCTGGTTGTTGAATGAACCTTAATGTTGCATAAGCCGGCAGGGGAGTCCGCCGCAACACCTCCGGACTCCCCTGCCCCCGGGCGGTTTCTTATGCCGCTTTAAGGTGAACGGGCGGGAAGAAAGTCCGGAGAGATTCCTGTTCGCAGCCGATGTTTTAGAGCAATCAATGGGATGAAAGGAGGCAATTCATGGCCGAGAAAAACATAGTTGTCTATAGCCAGCCCGGCTGAATATTCTGCATGAAGGTGAAAGAGTATCTTTCACAAAGAGGCTTCAGGTACGCTGAACGCGATGTCTCCAAAGATGAAAAAGCCGTAACAGAACTCAAAAAGCTCGGTGTCATGACCACGCCGGTCACGATAGTAGACGGCGAGACCGTGGTCGGCTTCGACCGGTCCAGGCTTGAACAACTGCTGCAGGATTAGTCCCGGGTTGCGGGCTGAAACCGCCCCGGATTCCTGCTTGCCGGGGTCATTTATCGGGCGTCCGGAGTCAAGCCCCGCCTGCCTGAGAAATTATTTTGCCGGGGCCGTCTCCTTATCGCTGCCCGGGATGCGAAAATCATAAAACAGCCGTGACGGAGAACAGGGGTTTAGAATTTGTACGGGTAAATATGTTATTATTTCCGTTACGGGGCGTAGCGCAGCTTGGTAGCGCGTACGGTTCGGGACCGTAAGGTCGAAGGTTCAAATCCTTTCGCCCCGACCAGATTGATACTTTGTGGGGTTTAAGGCGGGAAGGAAGGCGCGTGCCGCCGGCGCGGCGCTCAGCTCGCCGAACTCCTTATATTCCGGCACTGAATCAAAGGACTGGCTAAGCCCGGGAAGGATTTCTCTGTCCGGCATTCGGCGGTTCGTTCCAGTTTTTTCCGCCGGCACTCCACCTTGAATCAGCCGCAGAACCGGCCTGGATTGAATCAGGCCCGTTATAATAAACCTTGATGTTGTGTAAACGTGCAGGGGGGTCCGCCGTAAAACCTCCGGCTTCCCCTGCCGGCTGCGGGTGTTTTTATGCCGGTGTGAGGTCTGTGGAATGAGAGTGTTGATACAGCGTGTTAAGAGAGCCGGCGTAACGGTGGATGGGCGTGGTGTCGCTGAAACAGGAAAGGGCCTGCTGCTGTTTGTGGGGGTCGGCAGGGAGGATGACGCGGGGGATATCGAGCGGATGGCGGGTAAGATTGTTAATCTGCGCATTTTTGAGGATGAACGGGGGAAGATGAACCTCAATGTGAAACAGGCCGGCGGAATGATCCTGAGTGTGCCGCAGTTTACGCTTTATGCCGATACCCGCAGGGGAAACCGGCCGGGATTCGACCGGTCCGCCAGTCCCGGAACCGCAAGGGAATACTGGCATAGGTTTAATGATTTGCTGCGGAAGGAGGGACTGGTTGTCAGGGAAGGGGTTTTCGGCGCTCATATGGATGTGGAGCTGATCAATGACGGGCCTGTGACGATATGGCTGGATTCGGAGAACCGGCCTTAGTTCCGTCCCGCGCCGGCGATGATCACCTTCCGGCCTTCAACTGAAATCTTTCCCTCCGCGTACAGCCTGATGGCCTCGGGAAAGATTCTGTGCTCTTCCCTGAGGATTCTCCCGGAGAGCGTCTCCTCGGTGTCGTCATGATAAACGGGGACGGCCGCCTGCAGGATTACAGGGCCGGTGTCCACGCCTTCGTCCACAAAGTGCACTGTGCAGCCCGATATCTTCACCCCGTAGTCAACGGCCTGCTTCTGGCCGTGAAGCCCCGGGAAGGACGGCAGCAGGGCAGGGTGGATGTTCATGATCCGGTTCGGATATTTCTCTATCAGCGCCTTTCCGACCACCCTCATGAAACCGGCGAGGATGACCAGCTCAACGCCTCTTTTTCCGAGTTCTCCGGCGATACGCGAGTAGTATGCGTCTTTATCCGGAAAATCACCGGGCCGTATGACGAGGGCCTCTATGTTGTGTTTTGCCGCCCTTTCAAGGGCGTACGCGCCGGGATTGTCCGTTATGAGGACGGCTATTCTTGCATTGAGGGTGCCTGATTCAATGCTGTCGATTATGGACTGGAAATTTGACCCCCTCCCTGATGCGAGGACTCCCAGTATCAAAGGTTCAGACATATTCCACGCTCCTTCCGCCCTTTTCAACCCGGCCTATCACGAATGCCTTTTCGCCGAGACGGCCGAGTTTTTTCATTATGTTCCGTGTATCGCTCTTTTTTACCGCCAGGACCAGGCCGATGCCCATGTTGAATGTCCTGTACATCTCCCTGTCCGGAACGGCGCCGGCGCGCTGGATGAGACTGAAAATACCGTGAACCGGCCATGAGCCTTTTTCGATGACAAATTTCAGTTCCGCGCGGGGTGGCAGGATGCGGGGCAGGTTTTCGGTCAGTCCCCCGCCGGTTATGTGGGCCATGCCCCTGACCCTGTATTGCCTGGTGAGTTTCAGAATGCTCTTCACGTATATCCGTGTCGGCCGCAGGAGTTCTTCGCCGAGCGTGCAGCCGAGCTCTTTTATTTTCCTGCGGGGGCTGTACTTTTTCATGTCGAAAAACAGTTTCCTGACGAGTGAGTAGCCGTTGCTGTGGAGCCCGCTCGATGAAAGCCCGATAAGGATGTCGCCGTTCCTGATGCCGGCGCCGTTGATAATCGCCTTCCTGTCGACTATGCCGACGGCAAATCCCGACAGGTCGTATTCCCCCCTGGCGTAAAACCCGGGCATTTCCGCTGTTTCGCCGCCGATCAGTGAGCAGTCCGCTTCCCTGCAGCCTGCGGCTATGCCGCTTATGACATCCGCGGCCTGCGCTGTAGAGAGCTTTCCCGAGGCGAAATAGTCCAGGAAAAAAAGGGGCCTCGCCCCGCTCGTGAGTATGTCGTTTACGCACATGGCCACAAGGTCTATGCCGACGGTGTCGTGCCTGTTGAGCATGAAGGCGATCTTGAGCTTGGTGCCCACGCCGTCGGTGCTGCTTACAAGGACGGGGTTTTTGTACCGCGATGTGTCCAGCCGGCAGAATGCGCCGAATGAGCCGATGTCGGTCATGACGTACGGTTTGAACGTGGAGCGCACGGCCGGCCTGATAATGTCCACCAGCCTGTTGCCCCTGCTTATGTCCACGCCGGATGCCTTATATGTAAGCGCCATATTCCTCCCGGATTTTTTTCAGTCCGGCCTCTGCGGCCTTTTGCGCCGCGGCTTTTTTTGTCCTGCCCCTGCCCGAGCCCCAGAATGTATCGTTTATATACACCTCGACCTCGAATACTTTTCTGTGCTCGGGTCCTTCCTCCCTGTGGGTGATGTATTCAGGCAGCACGCCGAACCGCGCCTGTGAGACCTCCTGCAGCCTGGTCTTGAAATCGAAAATGAAATCGCCGTCCGCCAGTTCGTCTATTTTATCCTTCAGGTGTCTGAGAACGAAATCCCTTGCCTTTTTGTAGCCTCCGTCCAGGTAGACCGCGGCGAGGACCGCCTCAAAGGCGTCGGCGAGCAGCGAGGCCTTCTCCCTGCCGCCGGTCATTTCCTCACCCTTGCCCAGCAGGAGGTATGCCCCTATGTTCAGCTTTTTTGCGGTCCCGGCCAGTGTGGGCTCCTGGACGATATATGCCTTTATCTTTGAAAGGTCGGCCTCGGTGTAATCGGGAAACGACAGGAAAAAGTGCTCGCTGATAATCAATTCGAGTACCGCATCACCGAGAAACTCCATGCGCTCGTTGAACGGTATGGGCTTTCTCTGGTTTTCGTGTGCGTATGATTTGTGGGTAAGGGCCTCTCTCAACCGCGACTTCTTTTTGAAGGTATACCCCAGGCACTTTTCAAGAACCGCCAAATCTTCTGAAGATAATACACGCATTAGTTCCACCGAAACCGAATGAATTCGACATCGCCACATTTATGTCAAGGGGTCTTGCCTTGCCGGCGATATAATCGAGGTCGCACTCAGGATCCGGATTTTCAAGGTTGATGGTGGGCGGGGCGATCCTGTGGAGGATGCTCTGCGCGCAAATCGCCGCTTCAACCCCTCCCGAGGCGCCGAGCAGGTGTCCTATCATGGACTTTGTGGAACTCACACACAGCCTGTAGGCGTGTTCCCCGAAGACCGTCCTGATGGCCGCTGTCTCCAGCTCATCGCCGTACTTTGTCGAGGTGCCGTGGGCGTTGATGTAATCCACTTCTTCAGGATGTATCCCTGCGTCCTGCAGCGCTGCGGCCATGCACTTTGCGGCGCCTTCGCCGTTGGGGGCCGGGCTTGTTATGTGGTATGCGTCGGCATTCAGGCCGTAGCCGATCAGTTCCGCATAGATTTTCGCCCCCCTGTCCAGGGCGCTCCGCAGCTCTTCAAGGACAAGGACGCCGGATCCCTCGCCCATGACAAAACCGTCCCTGTCCCTGTCAAAGGGCCTGCTTGCCTTCCCGGGTTCGTCGTTTCTTGTCGAAAGCGCTTTCATCGCCGTAAAGCCCGCAATGCCCAGCGGCGTTATAACCGCCTCGGACCCGCCGCAGATCATTGCATCGGCGAGTCCGTTCCGAATGAGCCTGAATGCATCGCCTATGGAATGGGTGCCCGTGGCGCAGGCCGTGGCCACGGCCGAGTTCGGGCCCTTTGCCCCGAAACGGATGGATATGTGGCCTGATATAAGGTTGATTATCGTCATCGGGATAAAAAAGGGTGAAACCCTTTTTGCGCCCTTTGTCTTTAATATATCGGAGTACCGCTCGATTGAGGACAGGCCCCCTATGCCGGCGCCCACCATCACTCCCGTCCTGTCCGCATTGCTTTTCGTGATCTTCAGGCCGGAGTCTTCCATGGCCATTGTGGCCGCCGCAAGGCCGAAGTGGATAAACCTGTCCATCTTTTTCTGTTCCTTTGTATCGATGAACCTGTCTATCTCAAAGTCGGGGACCTCGGCGGCTATCTGGCACGGAAGGCCCTCCGGGTCGAAATGAGTTATCCTCCTGACGGCAGGGCGGCCCTCTGTCAGCCCTTTCCATGATTTCGCCGCTCCTGTCCCCAAGGGGGTTATCATGCCCGTTCCCGTTATGACTACTCGCCGTTGTTTCATTATATTTAATTAATTATTATTGGTTGAATTTAATATCAAGCGGAGAAAAAGACAGGCGCTATTTCCCGGACTTTTCCTCTATGTATTTGACCGCGTCCCGGACTTTCAATATCTTCTCCGCGTCTTCGTCCGGAATTTCTATGTTGAACGCCTCTTCAAAGGCCATGACAAGTTCCACGGTATCGAGAGAATCGGCTCCGAGGTCGTCTATGAACGATGCTTCAGCAGTCACCTTTTCACTGTCGACACCAAGCTGTTTTGTTATTATTTCTTTTACCTTTTCTTCTACCGCCATTTGGCACCTCCAAGTTGAAATTGCAATTTATTGACCCGAATTCCAAACTACAGGGAATCAATTATACCTTACACCGGCATAAAAATACCGCCCGCCTGCGGGAGAGTCCGGAGGTTTTACGGCGGACTCCCCTGTCCCTTCATGCAACATTAAGGTATACATAAGCCGGGAAGAATTTTTCTCACATGTACATGCCGCCGTTTACATGAATAACCTGTCCCGTTATATAGTCGGCTTCGCCTGAGGCAAGGAAGATGACAGCGCCAGCCACATCCTCAGGGGTGCCGAACTCGCCGAGTGGTATCGCCCTCTTCATCTCGTTTTTTATCTCGTCACCGAGTCCGTCGGTCATGGGGGTCCGTATGAATCCCGGCGCCACCACATTCGCCCTGATGCCCCGGCCCGCGTACTCCCTTGCAATGGTCTTTGTAAGTCCCACAAGGCCCGCCTTCGAGGAGCCGTAGTTGGCCTGGCCGGGATTACCCGTGAAGGCGACGACGGAAGATATGCTTATGATCTTACCCGAACGCTGCCTGGCCATTATCCTCACGGCTTCCTTGCTGCAGAGAAACGGGCCCTTAAGATTGATATCCAGGACCGCATCCCAGTCGTCTTCCTTCATCCTGAGCAGCAGGGTGTCCCTTGTAATCCCCGCATTGTTGACAAGTATGTCGAGGGAGCCGAACTCTTTCATGAAGGCGCTGAATGCATCCGTAACACTGTCCCGGCTTGATACGTCGAGTTTTACGGCTATGCTCTTTACTCCTGATGCCGCGACTTCTTTTGCGGAGTTCTCAGCGCTTTCGAGATTCACATCGGCTATGCCGATATTTGCGCCTTCCCCTGCCATACCCAGGGCGATGGATTTCCCTATTCCCCGGGCTGCACCAGTAATCAAAACGTTTTTCCCTTTCAGCCTCATTGCGCCGCCTCCGGATTAAGTGATTATTCTATCAGATAAATAAAGAAAATCGGAATATTATAAAATGTCGCCTTTAAATAGGCAAGTTTACCTTAATGTTGCACGAGTCGACAGGGGAGTCCGGCGTAAAGCCTTTCCGCCGGATTCCCCTGCCCGCGGGCGGCATTTTTATGCCACTGTAAGGTTTAATGTCCGGAGCCTGGGCAAGCGTCCGGTTACGTGCGGGGATATCGTTCGGACCGGAGGGGAGATGCCCGGGCCCCGCAGGCGATGTTTTCATGTCATTGTAAGACGCACACCGTGGGGGTATTAAACGGATTCCCCGGGTGACGGGGAGGGGTGATGCGGCGCTGCGTTGTCGCTGCGGCCGCCGGCGGCCGCTACGGGTTCCCCGTGAGGCGCTGCACCGTTGTGTCCACGGCTGTTCTTTATGACAGTTCTTGCAATATCATAAAAGTTGATGCTGGCTATGCTGTCCCTTCTCTTTGTCAGGAACTCGGGCATGTTGTTTATGGACATGCCCAGTATCTTGTCGTATTGCACGATACCGATGGTTTCCAGGGAAAGGCTCAGGTAATTCTTTGCAACGCTTGCGACGATATTGCTTACCTCCCTTTCCTTGTTGCTCCGCACCATATTGACTATAATCTTTATCTTCAGCTCTTCCAGGCACTCCTCAAGCCTCGCCTGTATGTCATCACCAAGGGATTTGAATTTTTCATGGAGTTTTTCTATGGAGTCGATGTCCTCTCCCGAAGCGGCACTGCCGGCGCGCCCGATGATCTTCAGGGCTTCGGGATACTTGCTGAATGCCTGGTTCAGTCTCCGGTAAAGGCTGGACTTTATGAACCCGTAGGCGTTCTGTATCGATGTTATCTGCGGGGTGAGCACAACGATCTTGTTCGGCGCGTAGAGGAAGAAATCCATTGATGTGAAGGATGTTCCGGCGCCGAGGTCCAGCAGTATGTAGTCCGCCTCGAGCTTGTTGAGATTGTTCAGGATACGTGTTTTCTGAGTGTTTTTGGGATTCGCTATCCCCAGCATGTCATCGGCCCCGCAGATTAATCTCATGTTTTCAACGGGTGTGTCAATCAGTACTTCCCCGATGTTCTCCACCTGCCTTTTCATGAAATCCGCAAGCGTGTAGAGTGGATATTTTATACCGGCCAGTGTGTGAAGGTTGCTGCCGCCGAGGTCCGCATCCACGAGAATGACTTTCTTTCCCTGGCGGGCCAGTGAAGCTCCCAGCATGAGCGAGACGATGCTCTTGCCGACGCCGCCCTTGCCGCCTCCTATCGCCCAGAACTTGCCTTTTATTTCGTCCATGGCCACGTGCCTATAACTGTTTTTCGTAATGTTCCCATAGGTTCCACATCATGTTGTGGTCTTTGTTCTTCAGGTTGATGAATCTTTTTATATCTTCCAGTTGCCAGTCTTCCATATCCTCGAACTCGACCCCCATTACTATGAAAAAATGCCTCGTTGTATCTTTTCTTATCCATTTGATGCGTGAAAGGACGGATATCTTTCCGCCGCTCGGCACGGAGATTGTAATTTTCACCTTGAATCCGGGCAACTCCTCAAGATTCACCCTCCCGTACCTGTCTTCAAATTCTATGCATGCGCCGCTGACGGATATGTCTTTCATGTAACTGCTGAAAGACGTGTTGTCAGGATGCGGTGAGAAGAACTTGATGTCCACCGGATATGCAAACTCCGAGCGCCTGTGCTTTCTCCTGTCTATGAGATTATTGTTTTCCATGAAATCCCGGTCCCCTCATATACCACTCTTATCGGCCGGCGGACTGAAATCTTTAAAAATTATTCCGAGAAGGAAATATCCTTTCAGATGAAAACGGGTTGTCCTTACACCGGCATAAAAACATCGCCTGCGGGCTGTGGAGTGTGCGGCAGGTTTTACGCCGGACTCCACAGCCGGCTTATGCAACATTAAGGCTTACAGTTGCACTAAAATTCCGCCCGCGGGCGGGGAAGTCCGCCGTAAAACCCGTGCAGGATTCACCTGCCGGATGGGGTGTTTCGGGGCAGCCGTAAGGTTAAAAGACCGGCGGCCGGCAGCGGGACAGGAGAATTTCCGGGTTCAGGCGAGGGCATCCAGGACGTTCTTTAATTCCCCGGAGATTTCATCCCATTTCCTGCCGCGCATGTCCAGCTCGAGGCCGCCTTCCGGGAGGAACCTGATACGGCCCTTCCGTGTTTCATGCAAGGCAAAGATTCTTTCCGGCGCAACTGTCGTCCCGGGAGCAAAGAGGATTTTTATCCTTCCGTCCGTGTTCTGTATCCGGGTGACGGACAGGTTCCTTGCCCGCATTTTCAGCTCTGTTATCTCAAGGAGCCGCTTTGTCTTTTCAGGCGGCGTGCCGAACCTGTCTTTGAGCTCTTCAAGGAGCCCCCTGAGGGAGCCGGTGTCTTTTGCGGAGACTATCTTCCTGTATATGCTCAGTCTCAGGTCGGGATTTTCAATGTAGTCGTCGGGAATAACGGCCGTTACCTTGAGATCGAGAACCGGTTCAATCACCGGCGTTCTTTTTTCTCCTTTAAGCTCCGCGACGGCCGATTCAAGCATCTCCATGTACATGTCGAAACCCACGGCCTCGATGTGTCCCGACTGTTCGGCGCCGAGCAGGTTTCCCGCCCCCCTGATTTCAAGGTCTTTCAGTGCAAGCCTGAATCCGGCTCCGAGGTATCCCAGTTCCTGGATCGCCTGTAGCTTTTTCCTCGCCTCCTCCGTAACGGCATCCTCGCCCGGGATGAGGAAGTACGCATAGGCCGTGACATTGGAGCGCCCGACCCTGCCCCTCAGTTGATACAGGTCCGCAAGCCCGAACATGTCGGCCCTGTTGATGATTATTGTATTGGCGGAAGGAATATCGAGGCCTGAACCTATGATGGCCGTGGAGACCAGGATATTGATTTCCCCGTGGAAGAACGCCCTCATGACCTCTTCGAGTTCTTTTGCCCTCATCCGGCCATGGGCCACGCCTATCCTGCCTTCTGGCATTAACTCCCTCAGGAAGTTTGCCATCCGGTAGATGTCGTGGATACGGTTATGCACGAAAAAGGCCTGCCCGTCCCTGTCGAGCTCATGCCTGAGCGCCTCCCTGATTATCCGCGGATTAAAACGCGCGACAGCGCTTCTGACGGCAATCCTGTCTTCAGGCGGAGTCTCTATGGTACTCATTGCCCTGATGCCTGAAAGGGCCATATGGAGGGTTCTCGGGATCGGCGTTGCAGACAGTGTCAGGACATCGACGTTTGTTTTAACGGCCTTTATCTTTTCCTTGTGGGTTACGCCGAACTTGTGCTCTTCGTCGATAACGAGGAGGCCGAGATCGTAAAACTTTACATCCCTGCCCAGGAGCGTGTGGGTGCCGATGATGATGTCGGTGTCTCCCTGTGCCAGCGACCTGAGCGTCCGTTTCCTCTCGGCGGGGCTTTTAAAACGGCTGAGGAAGTCGATTCTCACCGGGAAGGCCGAGAACCTTGAGACAAAGGTCTCATAGTGCTGTTCCGCAAGTATTGTGGTGGGGACGAGCACTGCCACCTGCTTCGAGTCGTATACCGCCTTGAAGCACGCCCTCATCACTACCTCGGTCTTGCCGTATCCCACATCTCCGCACAGGAGCCTGTCCATCGGGAAGGGTTCTTCCATGTCGCGTTTTATCTCATTGATGGATGTAAGCTGGTCCGGTGTCTCTTCATACGCAAAAAAACCGTCGAATTCCCTGTGAAGCTCGGTGTCTGCCGAGAAGGCGTGTCCGCGCACGCTGCTCCGGCCGGCGTAAATCTTCAGCAGCTTTTCCGCCATGTCCTTTATCTTCCGTCTCACCTTCCGCCTGGTCTTCCGCCATGTCCTGCCTCCCAGTTTGTCGATTACGGGCCTGACGTTTTCAGGCGCATGATATTTCCGCACGCAGTTGATATGTTCAAACGGCACAAACAGCTTGTCGCCGCCAAGATATTCAATGGTTATGAAATCACCTTCATAATCCCCGATGCGTTCTTTCCTTGTTCCCGCGAATATCCCTATGCCGTGGTCCACATGAACCACGTAGTCGCCTTCCCTGAAGTCTTCCACAGAGGAGATAAGCCCTGACACCCTGGATTTTTTTACGGGTCTGAAAACAGGGCGCCTGCCGAAGATGTCCCTCTCGGCAAGAACAATGACGTCCCGATACTTAAAACCCTTGCTTAGCTCGCCTATGGTTATCACGGGGCTGCCCGCGTATTTGGTTGCAGCGCTTCCCTTGAAGACAGGTACAACCGTATCCTTGTCGAAAAACAGGTCTTTTAATCTCCTTGACTGGACTTCCGAGGAGCAGACCATCAGAATGTAATGCCGCCCCTTAAGTTCATTGACCCTTTCCACAAGGTCCTCCATGGTTTTCCTCTCTTCACGGAGAATCCCGAATCCTCCGGCGCTGTTGACAGGGAGCTTGAAACCGTCACCTTCCAAGGGCAGTGATCTGAAGGAGAGGATTTTCCTGTCCATGAATATGCGGTCAAGACCGGGACAGCGTCTTTTTATATCGTCCGGTTCGTTTAATATCAGCCTGCTGCCGGACAGGAAGTCGAAGAGGTCTGCGCCGCCGCTGCCGGGCTCTGTTGCCGGACAGATACGAATTTCGTGGATTTCCCCGACCGACAACTGGGTGTCAATATCAAAAAATCTCAGTGATTCAATCTCGTCGCCGAAGAATTCCACTCTTACGGGCTGCTCCCTGTCAGGTGGAAACACGTCGATGATCCCGCCCCTGACGCTCATCTCACCTTCCCTTGAGACCATCGGGACCGTGTAATATCCCTGGTCATGCAATCTCCTGATAAAGACATCCCTGTCGAGTGTCAGGCCCCTTGTGACATTGACTGACGGGAACTCATCCCTCCGCCATATCGTTGAAACAGATGCGTCAACGGATGCAATGACCTTGCCGCCGTCCTGTTCGTAGAGTTGTACAAGGCTCTTTAAACGCCCCGGATGGCCTCCGGGATGTATGAGAACGGGCGGGGTTGTGTTCAGGAGTTTCGACCAGAAAACCGTATCGGTATAAAACACGGCCGCGGATGCCTCGGAGGGGCAGACCAGCAGGCAGGGCCCTGGGAGCATTGAAAACAGCAGGGCGCCCGAGGAGCCTGACAGCGATGTAATGCTGTGTATCTTTTCTTCCCCGGCTGCCTTGGCGGTTTCCCGGAAAATGGAGAGATCAAGCGGCATTGTTGCGTGGTTGCGGGGGTTGACATGCAACCCCTGACATTCTAAAAAAGCTCAATGGTATAGGGTTTGTTGCACAAACAGAAAAACAGTCATGATTATGATGTCGCCGGAACTTGTTTCAGAATCACTGAAAACCGATACCCTGCAATACCCTGAAACAGGTTCGTTTGTGACAGAGCAGGAGGTTGCGCAACAAGTTCTATATTAAGATTTTTCCGGCAAAATAAGCAAGAAAAGCCACGGAAACGTCAAAGTCGAAGCGCGTATGGATTAAAGCCGGGAGAGACGGCATGGAGGACAAGAGCAGTAAATCAATAATTGAGACTCTTGCAAAAGTCCTCCGTCCGTCACATCGAGCGGAGAGA
>JALSHG010000090.1 GCA_026982355.1 Thermodesulfovibrio sp. | reverse complement strand
CTGAGCATACCGGCAGGCGCGCAAACCGGGCAGAGCTACCAGCTCAGCCCGGGCAACACCATCCTTGCCGGTCCAGGCAACCAGGCCGTTGAACTGACAACCTTAAGAGGAACCGTAACAGTCGGAGACACAACAGCCCTTGCAGACACCATAACCTCCCCGGGGACCCTGACCGTGGGAAAAGGAGCGGAAGAACCCCTCACAGTCACAGTCACAGGAGGCGGACAGCCCGTCCCCGGAGCAGAGCTTCTGTTCCTTGTTGATGACCCTTCAACAGCAACAGCCGGCAACACAACCGCCGCAACCGGTACAGACGGCAAAGCCACAGTAAACCTTAATGTTGCACAAGCCGGCAGGGGAGTCCGGCGTAAAACCTTTATAAAGCGATGGGATATCGGAAATATGTCTTTATTGCAGGACGTAACGGAGAATGAAATTCCAAAGGATGTCGATAAGCCGTGCGGAATACTCTCCAAGGTATCGCAGATAAAGCTTTTCCGCCGGACTCCCCTGCCGGCGGGCGGCATTTTTATGCCACTGTAAGGTAAACATAAAAGGCAACACAGCAGGTGCCACCACAGTCAGAATCTCAGCCCCGGGGCTTGGGGAAGCGACAACCGGGATTTCAGTTTGCATGGACTTCGACGTTTCAGATTTCATCCACGCATTCCTTGACTTACATCCGCGGGGTTGATAATATAATTTACCCTTTTTTGGAGAAATCGTTCTTTTGGCGGGTGTTGCCGGTCTTAACACTGGTTCAAACCGGATAACCCGACCTGTTGTTTGTTTCAACTTCATGCAATTTGCGATTGACTGAAAAACTGCCCCGCCACGTTTATCCAGGATGAAGGGATGTGCTGTTTGCCGTTTGAGGGTTCACGGGTGAATACGGTCGGCGGAATCGGAGGCTTCAATGAAAATAGCTATAGGGTGTGATCATGCCGGAGTTGCGCTGAAGAATGAAATCGTTCCCGTTCTCAGAGAGATCGGAATACAATGGGATGATTTCGGCACAAACGAAGAAAAGTCCGTGGACTATCCCGACTTCGGCGAGAGGGTCTCTGAAATGGTGTCGCAGGGTAAAGTGGAAAGGGGCATCCTGATCTGCGGCACCGGCATAGGCATGTCGATCGTGGCGAATAAATTTCCGGGGGTAAGGGCGGCGTTGTGCAGGGAGGGTTATACCGCGAAGATGAGCAGGCTGCATAATGACGCAAACATCCTTGTTCTGCCGGGAAGGATCATCGACGGCGACACCGCAAGGAATGTAGTGAAGATCTGGTTTACAACCGATTTTGAAGGGGGCAGGCACCGGAAAAGGCTCGACAAGATACGGGCAATCGAGGAGAGACTGCTGAAGGCACCATGAACATGAATGAGCTGAAAAAAACCGATCCGGAGGTCTATAGGGCCATCGAAGGAGAGATCAGGCGCGAGCAGGACAAGATTGTCCTTATCGCGTCGGAGAATTATGCGAGCAAGGCCGTCCTGGAGGCGCAGGGCTCGGTGTTTACGAACAAATATGCCGAAGGTTATCCTGACAGGCGCTACTACGGCGGGTGTGAATACGCGGACGTGGTTGAGAAACTCGCCATAGAGAGGGCGAAGGAACTCTTCCCCGGCGCCGAACACGTCAATGTACAGCCGCATTCCGGGACGCAGGCGAATATGGCCGTTTACTTTTCAGTGCTTAAGCCCGGCGACCGGATTCTCGGCATGAACCTCAGCCACGGCGGTCATCTCTCCCACGGCGCACATGTGAATTTCTCGGGCGTCTTCTACGAGACATTCTCTTACGGTGTGGACCGTGAGACCGGCATGATTGATTATGATGAGGTGCGGCGCCTTGCAAAACAGTACAGGCCGAAACTGCTCCTTGCAGGGGCGAGCGCGTATTCAAGGATAATCGATTTCAAGGCACTCGCCGGTATCGCCAGGGAAGCAGGCGCCTATTTTCTCGCAGACATAGCCCATATAGCAGGACTTGTGGCAACAGAGAATCATCCGTCCCCGGTGGCATATGCAGATTTTGTCACTTCAACGACACATAAAACTCTCAGGGGACCCCGCGGCGGAATGATTATCTGTAAAGCCGGATATGCCAGAGTGATTGACAAAATGATCTTCCCGGGCATCCAGGGAGGTCCCCTCGTGCATGTCATTGCAGCCAAGGCCGTTGCGTTTAAGGAGGCGCTGAGACCTGAATTCAGGCGTTACCAGCTTCAGATAATAAAAAATGCCGGGGAGCTGGCGGATGCGCTCATCAGAAAAGGTTTCAGGGTTATTTCCGGAGGCACCGACAACCATATGATGCTTATAGACCTCACGGACAGGAACATAACCGGCAGGGATGCCGAAACCGCCCTTGACCGCGCGGGCATTACGGTAAACAAAAACTCTATTCCCTATGACGATAAACCGGCGTCGGTTGCAAGCGGAATAAGAATCGGAACGCCGATCGTTACAAGCCGCAGGATGAAAGAGCCCGAGATGGTCATTATAGCGGACCTGATAGACCGGGTTCTGAAGAATCCGGACAACAGTGAAACCATAAAGCATGTCAGAGACAAGGTAAAGGCGCTGTGCAAGAGGTTTCCCGTTTATGAAGATATAGAAATTTAACGGTTGTTCCCGGCGAATTATGCGCTGTCCCTTTTGCAATCACATAGAAGACAAGGTTATCGACTCGAGACAGAGCAAGGACGGAGATGTAATCCGGCGCAGGAGGGAGTGCCTTAAGTGCGAGGGGCGGTTTACGAGCTATGAGAGAATAGAAAACATACTGCCCCATGTAATCAAGAAGGACGACAGGCGGGAACCCTTCGACAGGCAGAAGATACTCCAGGGGCTCGAGAAGGCGTGTGAGAAAAGGCCTGTCGGCGTGGAGGTCAGGGAAGCGCTGGTAAACAGAATCGAAAAGAATATACAGGCTGTCGGTGAAAAGGAAGTCCCCAGTTCCTTCATCGGCGAACAGGTCATGGACGGCCTGAAGGAAATCGATGAAGTCGCATATGTAAGATTCGCCTCGGTATACAGGCAGTTCAAGGACATAAAGGAATTCATCCAGGAAATCAAGGAGATAGCCTACAACAAGAAAAAGACTTGAAAACGCTATCATTGCACGCTTATGCCACATTTAAGGTAAAGTCGCGTTTCAAGCTCTGCAACCCCGCATTTTCCCCCTTTCCAATGCCTTCATCATGCCGGATAAAGTCGGTTTTGAAGGGTTAATGCGAAGGTTACAAACGGACACTTATTATTTTGCCCGTTTATTCCGTATTAATACCTATAACCATGACTTATACGGTCTTCACCGTCTTGACAATAGAAGGTGGAAACGATATATTAAAACATAGGGTTATCCATGTTCGAGAAATTCACTGAAAGAGGCAGAAAAGTAATAATTTACGCCAGGGAAGAGGCAGAAAAACGGCAGAATGACTACCTCGGCACCGAGCATCTCCTCCTTGGACTGCTGAGAGAAGAAGACAGCCTCCCGATGATAATTATCAAGAAGATGGGTCTCTCGGCGGAAGAACTTCGTATGGAGGTTGAAAGGAACCTCCCCTCCGGTTCGAATATCCTGACATTCGGGGACATCCCGTTTACTCCCAGGGCCAAAAAGGTGCTTGAACTCGCGGTCGAAGAGGCAAGGCTGCTTGGTCACAGTTATATCGGAAGCGAACACCTGCTGATCGGATTAATCAGGGAAGACGCGGGAATAGCGGGCAAGATTCTGAGGAGCCTTGGCGCAAATCTCCTCGGCGTACGCCAGCTTGCGATAAATCTTTCCATGCGCAAACTGCAGTCCGGCGCCAAAGACAAAAAAACGCTTACTCCCGCACTTGATGAGTTCGGCAGGGATATTACGCAGCTTGCAAGGGAGGGTAAGCTTGACCCTGTAATAGGACGGGAGGACGAGATAGAAAGAGTGCTTCAGATCCTGAGCAGGAGGGTCAAGAACAATCCCGTAATCATAGGCGAGTCCGGCGTGGGCAAGACCGCTATAGTGGAAGGGCTTGCCCAGAGGATAGTTGCAGAGGAGATACCTGAAAACCTTCTGGACAAGAGGCTTGTAAGCCTGGACCTCGGCGCCCTTATAGCAGGCACGAAGTACAGGGGCCAGTTCGAGGAAAGGCTCAAGCTCGTGATGAAAGAGATTGTCAACTCCAACAGGGTCATACTCTTCATAGACGAACTGCACACACTGGTAGGCGCCGGTGCCGCCGAAGGCTCAATCGATGCATCCAACATGCTTAAACCCGCGCTTTCAAGGGGCGAGATACAGTGCATAGGCGCCACCACCCCGGATGAATACAGGAAGTATATTGAAAAGGACGGTGCGTTTGAACGACGGTTCCAGCCCATTTACCTCCAGCCTCCCAGTGTGGAGGAGAGCATACGCATACTGAAAGGCCTGAAAACGAGGTATGAAGTTCACCACAAGGTGAAGGTCAGCCCTGAGGCCGTCAGGGCGTGTGTAAATCTTTCCGACAGATATATCACAGACAGGTTCCTTCCCGACAAGGCCATTGATGTGATGGACGAGACAGGAGCGAGAATCAAGCTCAAAAGGTATACGATGCCTCCCGAGCTTCGCGAGCTTGAGAAAGAGCTCAAGAGGCTTAACAAGGAAAAAAATCTCTATGTGAAACTCCATGATTTTGAAAAAGGCGCCGCCGTAAAGAATGAAGAGGACAGGATAAGAAGGCTGTACGACAATCTGAACAAAAAATGGCGCGAAAACCAGCAGAAGGACATTCCGCTCATACAGGAGGATGACGTATCCTTTACCGTGTCCAAGATTACGGGCATCCCCCTCTCCAAGCTTGAGGAGAAGGAATCGGAGAAGCTCCTTCGCATGGAAGAGGAAATACACAAGAGGATCGTGGCCCAGGACGAGGCTGTCAGGGCCATCGCAAAGGCGATCAGGAGGTCACGTGCCGGCCTGAAGGCGAGAAAGCGGCCTATCGGTTCCTTTTTCTTCCTCGGCCCCACCGGTGTGGGCAAGACCGAGCTTGCAAAGGCGCTGACCGAGTTTCTGTTTAATGATGACAATGCATTGATAAAAATAGACATGTCGGAATACATGGAGAGGTTCAATGTCTCCAGGCTGACCGGCGCGCCTCCGGGGTATGTCGGTTATGAAGAAGGCGGCCAGTTGACCGAAATGGTCAGAAGAAGGCCGTACTCGGTCGTGCTCTTCGATGAGATTGAAAAGGCCCATCCCGATGTGTTTAATGTCCTGCTGCACGTGCTTGACGAAGGTGTCATCACCGACAACTTGGGCAGGAAGGTTGATTTCAAGAATACCGTAATAATAATGACATCAAATATCGGCACCAAGTACATTGACAATGCAACGCCCCTGGGCTTTCAGCAGGCGACAGCGCAGAGCAGTTACAGGAAAATTAAAGATTCCGTCCTCAATGAGCTTAAAAAGACGTTTAACCCCGAGTTTTTAAACAGGATAGACGAAATAGTGGTCTTTCACCAGCTCGAGAAAAAACACCTTGTGGAGATTGTCAACCTGCTTATCGATGAGTTGAACAGGGAACTCCTTGATCAGGACCTTGCCATTGAAGTGAGCGACGAGGTGACGGACTGGCTGATCGAAAAGAATTACCAGCCGTCATACGGCGCAAGGCCCATGAGAAGGGCGATCCAGAAATATATAGAAGACCCTCTCTCCGAGGAAATACTCAGGGGCAGGTTCAAGGATGTAAAAAAGGTCAGGGTTATCCTTGAGAACGGCTCTCCCGTGTTCATTGAAAGTGAAGTGGAGGCATTCGTTTCATAACTGTCCTCTCTCCCCTCATTTATGATCCACTGAAAAATCTCCATCGGGAAAATTGACTTATCTTACAAAGTGTTATATATTCTTATGTTCTGCATCCATGCAATCGGCGGTGTTTTTATGCCGCTGTAAGGTCAACAGGGCGGATTATTTGGAAGGCTATCATGCAGCCACAGTCAATGACAGGTTACGGCAGGGGAGAGGCCGGCGGTTTCCGCGTGGAGATACGCTCCTCCAACCATAAGAATATTGATATTCATATCAATGCCCCGTACTATCTTTTTTCTTTTGACACCGAGGTCAGGAAGAGGGTGAAGCGGAAGTTCAGCCGGGGACGTATAGAGATATATGTGTACAGGCAGGACGCGGAAGATGTAAAACTGAAGGTGAACAAATCACTTGCCAGGGAATATTACAACGCGCTTGTATCCCTGAAGGACGAACTTTCGATCGCCGGTGAGGTGGGTATCGATATTATCGCTTCACAGAGGGACATCTTTGTGCTGGATGAGCCCGGGATAAATGCCGGTGATTTTTATGACGCACTTGAGACTGCGCTGGAGGAGTTACAGAAAAGCCGCATCGAGGAAGGCAGGAATCTTGTGGATGACATTGCAGGGAGAATAGTCATGTTGAGAACGTATATAAACCGCATTGAAGACATGAGGGAGGACTTTGCAGCATCCGCCCGGCAGAGACTCCATGACAGGATAAAGGAACTGCTGGGGAATGTTCCCATAGATGAATCGCGGATAATTCAGGAAACCGCCATACTCGTTGAAAAATCCGACATCACCGAGGAGATGGTAAGGATAAAGAGCCATCTTGACCAGTTCGAGGAGGTTCTGAAATCAGGCAATATCATCGGCAAGAAGATGGATTTCTTCATACAGGAGCTGCGCCGTGAAGTCAATACGACAGGCTCCAAATCGCAGGATGTCGGGATATCGACCAATGTGGTGGAGATGAAACACGAACTTGAAAAGATAAAGGAACAGATACAGAACCTGCAGTAGGAGGGGAGTTAATCTTCACCTTAATGTTGCATAAACGGGCACAGGAATCCGCCGGCAAACCTTTATAAAGCGATCGGATATCGGAATATGCTGTTGTTGCGGGAAATAACGGAATGTGAAGTTCCAAAAGACGCCCATATGCCGTGCGGAATATTTCCTGAAGGTATCGCGGATAAAGCTTCCCCGTCAGACTCCTGTGCCCAGCAGGCGGTGTTTTTATGCAACCGGAAGGTTAATGTTAACGATAGAGCCTCTTGCAAAAGTGTGAAAATGCCTGCATATGTCATTTCGACCGGAGGGAGAAATCTTCCGGTATCATCGATGAGTTATAAGACATACTCTCTCCGCCGGAGGTGACAGGCAGAGGACTTTTGCAAGAGCCCCGATAATGTAAAATTCATGGAGGCATAAATGAAAAAATCCGATAAAGGACTGAGGCTTATCAATATCGGTTTCGGCAATATCGTATCCGCCTCGAGGGTGATAGCCGTTGTGGCGCCCGGTTCCTCCCCGATAAAGAGGATGCGGGAAGAGGCCGGCGAGAGGGGAAAACTCATAGATGCGACCCAGGGCCGAAAGACCCGGGCGATTATAGTAACGGACAGTGATCACGTGATACTCTCGGCCCTTCAGGTTGAGACCATCACGCAGAGATTCCAGTCGGAGAAGTAGACGATGCAGAGACGCGGCAGCGGCAGAATCCGGCCCTTTCTCAGAAAGGGGACCCTCTTTGTGGTATCCGCCCCTTCGGGCGCGGGCAAGACCACGCTCTGCAGGGAGCTGCTCAGGAGAATCCCGGACATCAGGCTCTCCGTGTCTTATACCACGCGTGCGCCGAGGGAAGGCGAGATCAACGACGTGCACTATACTTTTGTAAGCGAGAAGAGATTCAGGGGCATGATCGGGAGGGGGGAGTTTGCCGAATGGGCCGTGGTTCACGGCAACCTGTACGGCACATCCCTCAGAAGGCTGAAAAAATTAATCAGGGATGGTTATGATATAATACTCGACATCGATGTCCACGGCGCAAGGCAGTTGAAAAGCACGTGGAACAACGCGGTTTATATCTTTGTGCTCCCCCCCTCGATGCAGATTCTCAGGAAAAGGCTTACTGCAAGAAAGACGGAGTCCGCTGAGAGGATAAAAGAGAGACTTGAGAATGCAAAGGCCGAAATAGCGGGTTACAGGGACTATGATTATATTATCGTTAATGATAAACTTGACAAGGCATATGACGAACTTGAAGGCATTGTCATGTCTTCGAGAATCAGGACAGCGAACATCAATCCCGAATGGATAGCCGGTTTCGTGAAATAAATCTCTGCTCCGCCGCCGGTATTTTATGCAACCGGATGGTACACCTTAATGTTGCACAAGCCGGCAGGGGAGTCCGGCGTAAAACCTTTATAAAGCGATGGGATATCGGAAATATGTCTTTATTGCAGGACTTAACGGAGAGTGAAATTCCAAAGGATGTCGATATGCCGTGCGGAATACTCTCTAAGGTATCGCGGATAAAGCCTTTCCGCCGGGCTCCCCTGCCCGCGGGCGGCATTTTATGCCACTGTAAGGTACAGTAAGGATAAAAATAAGACAGCGAATGACCGATAAATATTAAAAGGAGGGTTTTTCATGGATATAATTTCACTGCCCATAGAGTGTAACAATGAAAAGATCGACGGTATCTACCGCCTGGTGGTCGCCTCTGTAATGAGGGCGAAAGACCTGTCAAAGGGCGCGCTGCCCAGGATTGCCTCGAGGGCCAAGAAGATAACCACGCTCGCCATTGAAGAGGTCGCTACAGGAGCCGTAAACGTGCTTACCGGTGAAGAGGCGGTCAGGGCCAACGAGGAAGCCAGGAAACTCACTCACAAACGCATGATGGATGAGGCGCAGCAGAAAGAGACGATGCCGGAGGACATGTCCGAGATCGAGAAGGACCTCAAGGTTTATCTCAGTGAAAAAGAGGAGATGAACAATACAAAACCCCACGAGGATATCTTCAGGGACAACTGATGTGGCGCTGTTCGAGAAACGCAAGATCATCTTGGGCGTCAGCGGGAGCATAGCGGCCTGCAGGTCCGTGGACATCGCACGACGGCTGGCCGATGAGGGGGCCGATGTCAGCGTGGTGATGACCGGCGCGGCACGGCGCTTCATCACACCTTATCTGCTTGAAGCCGTAACCGGGAATCCCGTGCATACGGACATATTCGGCGACCCGTTCGTGCATATCAACCTCCCGAAGTCTTCCCAGCTCTTTATCATCGCCCCTGCAACGGCGAACACGATAAACAAGCTTTCCGCAGGAATCGCGGACAACCTGCTCTGCAACATGTGGCTTGCCTATGAAGGGCCTGTAATTATTGCACCTGCAATGAATTACAGGATGTACCGCAGCGGCATAGTCAGAAAAAACATCGGGGAACTGCGGAAATCGGGGGTGCGTTTTGTCGGACCGGTCACCGGCAGCCTTGCATGCGGTGAAGAAGGCGAAGGCAGAATGGCGGATGTGGCGGATATCGTGGAGGCGGCTGTATCGGCCCTGACGCCCAAGGACCTTGCCGGCCACAATATCATTGTTACGGCAGGACCCACAATCGAGCCTATAGATCCGGCAAGGTTTATTTCAAACCGCTCTTCAGGGAAGATGGGATATGCCGTTGCGCTTGCGGCAAAAAGACGCGGCGCCGATGTTACGCTGATCAGCGGTCCGACGTGCCTGAAGGCGCCTGAAGGGGTCGCCTTTGTCCGCGTGGAAAGGGCGTCCGAGATGGAAGCCGCGGTGTTACATCACTTTCACAGTGCGACATGTGTCATCATGGCGGCTGCCGTGTCCGATTTTTCCCCGTCTTCGATAGCGAGGGTGAAGCTCAGGAAAAGGGATGTGATGTCGTTGAACCTGAAGAAAAACACCGATATACTCAAGAAAATCGGCGGCAGGAAAGGCGGGCGCATTCTCATAGGCTTTGCGGCGGAGAGCGGCATGGATGTCAGGAGCGCGGGGGAGAAACTGAAAGAGAAGAATCTTGACATGATAGTCCTTAACGACATATCGCGGAAGGACGCAGGCTTTGATGCCGACACCAATATCGTGACCCTCATCGACAGGAAAGGGGAGGTTGCGGAGTACCCCATGATGAAAAAGATCGAGGTGGCCGGGATCATACTGGACAGGATGCTGCGCTATCATGCCGCCGGAGGGCGTTAGGCGGCCGGTTTATTCAAAATCCGCATATATCTCACCGAAGTTTATCCCCGCAATGCTTTTTTTCCGCCGGTACCTGTTTTTCACGGACCATTTGGCATCAACAAGCTCCGGCGCGTTTATGCCGTTCCGCAGTGTCAGGAATGCCTCCGTGAATGCCGCGAGGTGATCGGCCGCCTCAACGATCTCACCGTCTCTGGGGTTGAACCCGTCTTCATTGAAACGGCTGTTTATCTCGTCCGATTTTTTCCTGCGCTTCTTGCCGTTGATCATCACGATACTTGCGAATTCATTCTCGGTGAACATCTTCATGTCGGCATGCCACTCTTTGGGAATCAGGTTGTAGACCTCTTTCTTCATCTGCTGTTTCTCGTAAACCTTTATCATTTTTTCAAATTCCCGGATGGATTTCTTGACCGGGGAAATTATGTCCCTCGTGAGAACCTCGGGCAGGTCATGAAACAGGCCCGTATAAAAATTGTTGATACACCTGCTCCTGCATGCGCGGATTTCAAGTGAGAAAAGATAGGATAATATCGCGACAATCAGCATGTGGCCGAGGACCGATGTCCTGGGCACCATGTGCAGATGGCTCCACCTGACCTGGAACCTCAGCTGCCCGCAGAGCGAGACGAAATTCTGCAGGCTCGCATGCTGCAGCAGCTCACGCAATCCCCTGAGGTCGAGATACTCTTCCTGCCTCCGCTCCAGGTCCCTTCCTATTTCGGCGATCTCGTAACCTCTGGGATTTGCATGTTCAATGATGTTGAACTCCCATTTCGTGGCATAGAAATGCGCGGCCCCCAGTATCCGTTTGTTTACGTCTTCACGCGTATCCGAGAAATAGTCCCTGAACCTCCTGCTGAAATCCTTTCCGAGCGGTGACAGGACCGGTTCCAGTTGCTGGTAGACCCATTCATTCAGTTTTTTGTACCGGGAGGCGTCTTCCCTGATTTTATGGAATATCTGCGGTTTCAGGTCCGTGATGACAAGACGCTGCAGGAATTCAAAGATGCCTCCCTCTATAATATCAATCCAGTTGAACTCCTTGTTGTCTTTCTCGAACTTGCCCAGGATATAGGCGATTATCATCTTATGGGACTGCTTGTCCAGTTCCCTCAGGTCCACCGGGCGTATCTTGTCGTTCCACCTCTGCATGTTGGCGGCATCGAATATTCTTAAAAGAAACGATTTTCTCAACATAACCTTACAGCGGCATAAAAACACCGCCAGCGGACTCTCCTGCCGGCTTGTGCAACATTAAGGATAATTCAAGGATGCTCTTTAAGGATTTGCCTGATCTCCGCGATGTCTTTTTCGAGTTGCGCGGCGAGATCCTCGACCTTTGAGAATTTTATCTCGTCCCTGATCCTCCTGATAAAATCGACCCTCAGCGTCTTTCCGAGGAGTGTGCCTTCGAAATCCAGTATGTGGGTTTCGAAACTGAACTTCTTGTCTTTGAACGTGGGGTTGCAGCCTATATTCGTGGCCCCCCCGTAGACCTTCCTGCCCACTCTGACTTTAACGGCGTAAACCCCGTCTTTCGGCAGCAGCTCGTTTGCAGTGGAGAGATTGGCCGTCGGTGTGTTCAGGAGGCTCTTGCCCCTTTTCGCGCCTTCTATGACCACCCCTTCCACGGAATACGGCCTGCCCAGGAATTTCGCCGCCTCCTCCACCCTGCCCTTTGCAATCAGGGTTCTGATCCTTGAGCTGCTGACCACCGTATTATCTATCCTGATCTCGTCCACAACCGTCACGGAGAATCCGTATTCCCTGCCCAGGGCCTTCAGCAGTTCCGGGGAGCCTTTTCTGCCCTTGCCGAACATGTAGTTGGAGCCGATGAGTATCTCCCTTACCTCGATCATCCTGCAGAGAATGTTTCTTATGAAATCCTCCGCGGTTATCGAGGCGAACTCCTTCGTGAAATTTATGCAGATTATAACGTCTATGCCGCAGTTTTTTATCAGCCTGATTTTTTCCTTATACGGTGTAAGGAGCTTCGGGGCCCTTTCAGGAGCGATGACCCTCAGCGGATGGGGCACGAAAGTGAAAACAATCGACGTGCCGCTGTTTTTTTTCGCCCTGTCTATAAGCATGCGGAAGAGCGCCTGGTGGCCGAGATGCACCCCGTCGAAATTGCCGATCGTCAGTACGGGATACGGCAGTTTCTGTTTTACGTTTTCTATTCCGTCGATTATCTTCATATCAGGCAATACCCTTTCTCCATCCTCCGGCCGGATTGCCGCGGCCGTTCCGCCGCTTTGTTAATGATGCGCCGTCAGCCTTGACAATTCAACTTTCTCCTAATAAAATCTTTAAAAGGCTTGTAACATATTGAGAATTAACTAATAATGATATTGTTAATGACGTCTCTTTGTCAATCGGCAGTCAAATGCCCGTCTCCCGTTACCGCGGACGGCCGCAATAAAACCATGGCTGAATAATAAATATAAACTTCCATAACCAATATGTCCCTCGATCCAAGGAGGTCATGCAAGGAATGTCAAAGCAAAATATCTCCATCCTCGTAGCCGAGAACAACCTTCCTGATATTGATATTATCAAATCCGCATTAGCCGGCTACGATGATATTAATTACAGTATCGACATTGCAAGGTCCTGCACCGATGCGCTTGCAAAGGCTGCGGACAACCGGTTTGACCTTGTGTTGGTGAATCAGCACCTTCCGGGGATGGAAGGGATATCCATACTCAAGGAGCTTACAGAGAGAAAACTGGGCATGCCCGTGATCATGATAGTTGCGGAAGGGGAGGACCGTCTGGGGGTGCAGGCAATGGATAAAGGCGCCTATGACTACCTGACCAAGAGCGAGATAAGGACGGAGTCGCTGGGCAGGGCCGTGCGCAGGGCCATACAGAGAAAAAAACTCGAGGAGGACATAAAGGAATCCCTTGCAAAGCTGGAGCGCCTGGCCATCCGGGACGGGCTTACGGGCCTGTATAATCATCGCCATTTCCGCGAAGTGATAAGGCAGGAATATAAAAAGGCGACAAGGCACATGCAGCCCCTGTCGTGCATAATGCTGGACCTCGACCACTTCAAGGCGGTGAACGACAATCACGGCCACCAGTTCGGCGATTTTGTGCTTGCCCAGTCCGCTGAAATCCTGAAACGGCTTGTCAGGGATACGGATTTTCTCGCGCGGTACGGCGGGGAAGAGTTTTTTATCATATTGCCCAATACAGACCTGGACGGCGCCTTTATACTGGCGGAGAGGATACGCGTTGCATTTGCAAACAATATATTCAGGAAAGGGAACATTTCGGATGTCGTCACAGTGAGCATAGGGATATCTTCCACTTCCGATGATAATGTGATAAGCGATGAGGAGCTGATCGCCAATGCAGACAAGTCCCTGTACCGGGCCAAGTGGAGGGGAAGGAACAACGTCTGCACCTATGAAGAGGCGGAGCTGGAGGATGCCGCCAGCATAAAGGAAGACGTCAGGAAGATAGAGGACTTCCACAAGAGGCTCAAAAACATCAACGAAAATATAAAGGAAAACTGTATCGAATATGCTCACGACATACTGCGCGAGATCGAGAAGGGATGGGATTATATAAACAACCATTCCGTCAGGGTAAGCCGTTATGCGGAGAAGCTTACCCGGGAGCTGCTGATATCGGAAGAGGATGTCAATGTAATCAAACGCGCTGCACTGCTGCATGATATCGGCATGGTCGGAATCAGTTCGGAGATACTCAAGAAAAACGGTAAACTCACGGAGGAAGAGTATAACGTTATAAAGAGACATTCCAACATAGGCGTCAAGATAATGGAAAAGACCAAGTTGTTCGAAAAAGAACTGCCCATAATACTATATCACCATGAAAGGTTCGACGGCAGCGGCTATCCCCACAGGCTGAAGGGTGATACCATTCCCTGCGGGGCGCGTATACTGGCCATTGCCGCGGCATTTGACGTCATCGTCTCGGACACGGCCTACAAAAAGGCCGGCTCACCGGATGCCGCCCTTAAAGAGCTCAGGAAATGTGCCGGCAAGCAGTTTGACCCTCACATGGTCGATGCCTTTGTCAGGATTATCGGAAAAGATCGGTAGTTTTTCCTGATCCCCCTTAAAGAACCCGTATGAACGTAATCGCATTCTGCGCAAGCCCCAGAAAAGACGGCAACACGGATCTCCTGCTGAAAGAGACGGTGAAAGGCATAGAAGATGCCGGCTTCAGCACGCGGATATTCAACCTCAACTCGATGAACATAATGCCCTGCCAGGATTGCGGCGGGTGCAATGAGACCGGGACATGCATTTATCATGACGACATGGACCATATCTATGATGCGATCAGAGCCGCTGACAGGATCGTTCTCGCCTCTCCGATATTCTTTTTTTCCCTCAGTGCCCAGGCAAAGGCCATGATAGACAGGTGCCAGAGCTTCTGGTGTGAAAAATACCTGCTGAACAAACCCCTCGGGGACAGGGGGGCGGGACGCAGGGGGCTTCTGCTGCTCGTCGGCGGAATGAAAAAAGACACCGGCGTTCAATGCGCCGGCAGTTGCGCAAAGGCCTTTTTCAGGAGCATCAGTGTCCCTGATCACGACATGCTCGCCTTTACCGGCGTTGACGGAAAGGGCGCCATCCTCAGGCATCCTTCCGCGCTTGACGAAGCATATGAGGCAGGCAGAAAACTGGTCAGCGGCGGTCTGCCCTGAGCTGCCCGCAGGCCGCTGAAATATCGGCGCCCCTGCTCCTCCTGACGGTTGCCACTATCTTCGCCCGGTGCAGTATTCTCCGGAACTCCAGTATGCGGGCTTCGTCCGGCCTTGCCGGTTCAGGAAACCGTTCCGCGGCCGTTTCCCCCGGCGGATTGAATGGTATGAGATTCACCTTCGACCTTATGCCTTTCAGCAGGCGGACAAGCCTTGCAGCGTCCTCCGCCGAATCATTGATCTTGTCCAGCAGCACGTATTCAAACGTTATGCGCCTGTTCGGGGGCAGCGGGAACTCGCGGCACGCCGCAAGGAGCTCCTTCAGGGGATATTTCCTGTTTACCGGCATGAGCCGGTTCCTTGTGCTTTCGGTTGTTGCATTCAGCGACACCGCGAGGTTTACGCGCGGCGCCCTCTCCGCAAGCTCTGCGATACGGGGAATGATGCCTGCCGTTGAGACGGTGATCTTTCTCCTTGAAAACCCCATGAGGTCCGTGAGCGTCCTGAGGGCACTGACCACCTCGTCAAAATTTTTCAGGGGTTCCCCCATGCCCATGAACACGATATTTGCGATGGAAGGGGCGGCATCAGGTGACAGGCTGCGGAGATGCCGCTTGGCCGCTATAACCTGGTCGATGATCTCGTACGCCCTGAGGTTCCTCCTTAACCCCTGCCTCCCTGTCATGCAGAACACGCATCCCAGCGCGCACCCTGCCTGCGAGGAGATGCACAGGGTGAATTTGCCCCTGCCGTTTGGTATGAGGACGCTCTCTATGGCCTCCCCGTCCTCCAGGCCGAAGAGAAACTTCACGGTGCCGTCTCCCGATTCCCGGATCTTCAGTACATCCGGGTTGCTTATAAAAGCCCTTTCTTTCAGGCGGCGGCGGAAGTCCTTTGACAGGTCGGTCATGTCGTCGATGGAAACAGCGAGTTTTCCGTATATCCAGTCAATAATCTGCCGCGCCCTGTACGGCCTCTCGCCGAGTTCCTCCACGAGCCGGTGTATCTCTTTTTCCGGTGTCTGTTTAAAGTTTATCTTCATATGTGCCGATACAATAACTGAATTTATCATATCCGGGAAGCGGTGTGATAATCTTCCGCCCTGCCGGCGGGGCGGAATTCCGGGCGCTTTATTTTTTATTCGCAGTCCCGGACGGGGGATGGAACTAATAAAGCAGTTGAATGATAATCCATATTTTATATTATCTCAGCGCAGTATTTTTTGAAAAGGAGATAATTAAGTAAATGCAGAAGATGATCAGAAAGATATTAATAGTGGATGACTCGCCCATCGCACGAAAGATGCTGAAGAGCTGCATACCCCGCGACCGGGGATATGAGTTTTATGAAGCGGGAGACGGCAGGGAGGCTGTTGAGAAATTCAGGGAGACCAGGCCTGACGTGACATTCATGGATCTGACCATGCCGGTGATGAACGGATATGAAGCCATTGAGGAGATTATCAGGATCGACCCCAAGGCCGTGATCATCGTGGTCACCGCCGACATTCAGGTGAAGGCTGTTACAAAGGTTATGAAACTCGGCGCGCACATGGTACTGAAGAAGATACTCAGGAAAGAGGAAGTCGAGGACGCCCTGTTGAAGGCCGAAGATACATTACGGAAATTCAGCTGATGGATGTAAAAAAAGAAAAAATATTGACGGATGAAGAAGTAGACATACTGCAGGAGATAATGAACATCGCTTTCGGGCAGGCGGCGTCCGACCTGGCGGATGTTATCGATATCCATGTGATACTGAGCGTTCCGTTTGTCAAGATACTGCAGGCTCCGGAACTCCCCGGTTATATCAGGGACGAGATCAGGGATATCTGCAACATAAGCATTATTGAGCAGAAATTCCTCGGAAAGTTCAGGGGGAACGCCCTTATGGTGTTCCCTTCCCACGCGGGCAAGGAACTGATTGCCCTGTTCGGCCTGGAAGAAAATATGCACCCTGATGCAGACCCCGCGGAGACGCTCGGAAGGGAAACACTTATGGAAGTCGGCAATATCATGATCGGGGCATGCATCGGGAAACTGTCAGAACTGCTCAGGGACAGTGTAACCTATTCGCCGCCGCGGATTATAATTGAAAACCATCCATGCGACACCATCCCCGACAGCCAGCTCGCCGCGGATGACTCCGCAATTGTGCTGAAGACCGTTTTCAGCTTTGACAGGGGGTCTATCAGCGGATTTGTATTCCTGGTTACCAGCCACGAATCGATACAGTGGCTGAAAGAGGCATTACGGAAATTTATAGAGCGATATGAATGATTTTCGCCCAGATATTTGATGCAATCAACATCGGCCTTGTCATACTCGACAGGGACCTGAAGGTCTGCAAGTGGAACCGCTGGATGGAAATGAACAGCGGCATCCCCGCCGCTGAAATCGTCGGTTCCCATATCTTCGATTTTTTCCCGAATCTGAAGACCCGCAAATTCCTGCGGAGCTGCAAGTCCGTTTTTACGTTCGGGAATTTCTGCTTTTTCTCGCAGAAGCTGCACAGGTGCCTGTTCCCTTTCAAGACAACGGGATGTTTTGATACGAGGTTTGAATACATGCAGCAGAGCTGCGCCATGGGGCCGCTGAGGGATGAAAACAACGAGGTCAAATATCTCTTTATTTATGTCCAGGATGTAACGGAAGCCGCAACATACGAGCAGAAACTCGTTGAGATGAACATGAGGGACAGCCTTACCGGGATTTACAACCGGAGGTTCCTGGAGAGCAAACTCAGGGAGGAATTCAAGAGACACAAGAGATACTCAAGACCCCTGAGCATCATCATGTTCGATATAGACTTTTTCAAAAAGGTCAATGACAAGTACGGCCACCAGTGCGGCGATTTCATTCTGAAATCCGTAAGCTCCATGATCGCCTCGCAGATCAGAAACGTGGACTTCCTGATCCGCTACGGCGGGGAGGAATTCTGCTGCCTCCTGCCCGAGACCGCGCTTGAACCGGCCCTCGGTGTTGCGGAGAGGTTCAGGAAATCCGTGATGGAGCATGACAACAACTTCGACGGCAATAATATCAAGGTCACCATCAGCCTCGGAGTCGCCGAGATAAGGCCGAATATCAGCTCCCCCGAGACCCTGCTTAAAAAGGTTGACGAGGCGCTTTACCGGGCAAAAAGGAAAGGGCGCAACAGGGTTGAGGCCATGATTTGACCGCTTCGGTCCCCTCCACATAAGACCATCCTGCAAGGCGCCCTTAACGTTGCATAAGCCGGCAGTAGAGTCCGCCGTAAAACCTCCGGAATCCCCTGCGCCGGGGAGGTGTTTTTATGCCGCTGTAAGGATAATACAACCGTTTTCGTCAAACTGTTGACGTTGCCGTAATAATGTGGCAATATAAAGTCATGCAGCGAGTGCTGGTCATAGACGACGAAGAATCCATCAGGGAACTCTTAAAGGATTTCCTTGAAAGCAAGGGCCTGGAGGTCGTAACGGCGCCTGACGGCAGGACCGGCCTGTCGCTTCTGAAAGGAGACAGATTCGATATTTTCCTCCTTGATCTCATGATGCCCGGCATGAGCGGCCTTGATGTCCTTAGGGAAGCGGCCGCTGAAAAAATGGACGTCCCCTCGGTGGTTATCACCGCGCATGCCACTGTGCAGACCGCGGTGGAGGCAATGAAACTGGGGGCATTTGATTACATCACGAAACCCTTCAACCTTGAGGAATTCTACATCGCCGTAAAAAGGGCGCTTGACGTCTCCAGACTCCAGGAAGAGAACATCAGGCTGAAGAGAGAGCTGAAGAGGAAGTTCAGTTCCAGGAAAATCATAGGCAATTCCGTCGAGATACAGAACGTCATCAAATTCATAGAGAAAATAGCGGATACGGACAGCACACTGCTCATTACCGGCGAGAGCGGCACCGGCAAGGAGCTTGTGGCCAAGACGATACACTACAACAGCTCAAGGGCGCGGAAGCCCTTTGTCCCGCTGAATTGCGCCGCCATTCCCAAGGATATTCTCGAATCCGAGCTCTTCGGACATGAAAAAGGCGCTTTCACTGGCGCCGTAACCACAAGAATAGGCCGTTTCGAACTTGCAAACAACGGCACCCTGTTTCTGGACGAGATAGGCGAGCTTGCGCCTTCGCTCCAGGTAAAACTGCTCAGAGTGCTCCAGGAACGCGAGTTTGAAAGGGTAGGTGGCATAAAGACCATAAAGGTCGATGTCAGGATAATAGCCGCTACAAACCGGGACCTCGAAAAGGCGGTGGAAGAGGGGACATTCAGGGAAGACCTTTACTACAGGCTGAACGTAATCCCGCTGCACCTTCCGCCCCTCAGGAAGATGAAGGAAGACATTCCCCTGCTCGTGGAGCACTTTATCAGCGAGATTTCAAAGAAAAAGCAGAAGAGGTCTCCGAAGATATCACCGGAGGCCATGGAATGCCTGATGAACTACAGGTGGCCGGGCAATGTGCGTGAACTGGAGAATCTTATAGAGAGGCTGATCATACTGAGTGACGGGGACGTCGTTACCTATGAAGACCTTCCCGAACGCTTTCATAAGAAGAGCCGTATGATTCCCGGGCACTTCCCGCTGAAAGGCGAGAGACTGTCAGCCGAGGGAATCGACCTGAACACCATGCTCGACGAAATCGAAAACAACATGATCGTCCAGGCCCTTGAACTCTCAAAGGGCATAAAGAGCAAGGCAGCGGGGCTCCTGGGGCTCAACAGGACGACCCTTATCGAGAAACTGAAAAAGAAGTCCATCGACTTCAACGTCCACAGAGCCAAGCAGTAGACGGAACATATCTGTAAGGCGCAGCGGCGGAGAGGGCCGATCCCATCCCGGTTTCAGGGACACCCTTGTGGATTTTTCACACGGCGGCTTTTCAGCGGCCCGGGGGACGGAAAGATGTCCGGTATTGAGCTTCCATTCGGAAAATTCAATTTTCACATCAGGCCGGAAGAGCCGCTCATACTTCCGGCATACAAAGGTTCCACCCTGAGGGGCGGATTCGGCAATGCCTTCAGGAGAATCGTATGCGCGCTGAAGAGCAGGGAATGCAGCGGGTGCCTCCTGAAAGACAGGTGCATTTACTCCTATGTCTTTGAAACCCCTCCCCCGCCGGATACGAGGATAATGCGGAAATACACATCCGCCCCGCATCCTTTCATAATCGAGCCGCCGTCCGGGACAAGGCGCGGCTACGGCCCTGAAGACGAGCTGATATTCGGCCTCACACTGGTGGGGAGGGCCGTTGATTACCTGCCTTACTTCATTTATACATTCGATGAACTCGGCAGGACCGGGATCGGCAGGGGGAGGGGGAAATACGAGTTGAAAAAGGTTACGAGTTCAGGGGCAGGAGAAAGGGATGAGGACAACGGAAGAATAATTTATTCGGACGATGACAGGACCCTCAAATCGTTCAGGCCTTCGGTTCTGAATCTTGAATCCGGAATCCTGAATCCGGATTCTCCGGCCTCCGGAACTTTAACTCTGAATTTTGTCACGCCGGCACGGATAATCTACAACAAACATCTCGTATCAGACCCCGAATTTCACATTCTGATAAGGAATCTCCTGCGCAGGCTTTCCCTTATCTGCTATTTCCACTGCGGCGGAGACCCTTCGGCATGGGATTTCAGGGGGATTATCGAACAGGCGAAAGATATAAGAGTGAAAGACAAAAATCTCAGGTGGCATGACTGGCGGAGGTATTCGTCGAGGCAGGAGACAAAGATGAACATGGGCGGGTTTGTCGGTGAGATAACATTTGAAGGCGATATCAGCCCGTTTACGGACTTAATCCGCGCCGGTGAGATTCTGCACATAGGCAAGGGCACTGCTTTCGGGCTGGGGAAATTCCATATTGCATAAAAGGACACGCTTTTCCTCCGGACTCCCCTGCCCGCAGGCGGTATTTTATGCCACTGCAAGGTTAACCGTCTCTTAAAGCAGTTGACTCCGCCGCCAGCAGGCTCTTCCGCCTGTTTATGCAATTCTGTACCGGCGCGCTTCCGGATATCCGTCAATCCCCTGTGGTCAAGCCGCCGCGCGGCTCTTTTCATGCCACCATGACATAAAAAAGAAGATATGCCAATATTATTTTGAGACGGTCAACAACCCACCGATGTTTTTTCTTCCCTCTATCAGCCTCTCCACAACAGAAGGATCGGCGAGCGTGGATGTGTCGCCTATCTCGTTTTCTTTGCCCTCGATTATCTTTCTCAGTATCCTCCTCATTATCTTTCCGCTGCGTGTCTTGGGGAGCCCGTCCACAAACTGAATCGCATCGGGTTTCGCTATGGGCCCTATATCCTTCCTGATCTGCGCAACGAGCTCTTTCTCCAGTTCCGGGCCTCCGTTGAAACCGCTGTTAAGGATGACAAAGGAATATATGCCCTGACCTTTCACCTCGTGCGGGAAGCCCACGACAGCCGCCTCCGACACCGCCGGATGCGCGACGAGGGCGCTCTCGATCTCCGCCGTGCCGAGCCTGTGTCCCGATACATTAATCACGTCGTCTATGCGGCCGAGAAGGAGATAATCCCCGTCCCCGTCGACCTTTGCCCCGTCCCCGCTGAAATAATAACCCCTGAACTGGGAAAAATAGGTCTCCCTGTATCGCTCCGGATTGCCGTAAATGGACCGCGCTATGCCGGGCCATGCATTCCTGATCACCAGCGAGCCCTCTTCGCCTGTGCCGGCCGCGGTGCCGTCGGCCTTGAGTATCGCGGGCTCCACCCCGAAAAACGGCCTGCCTGCGTGACCGGGCTTCATCGGCACAGCGCCCGGAAGCGATGAAATGAGAATCCCCCCTGTCTCCGTCTGCCACCATGTATCCACTATAGGGCATCTCTCCCGGCCTATGTTTTTGTAGTACCACAGCCATGCCTCGGGATTTATGGGTTCACCGACAGAGCCGAGCAGCCTGAGGCTGCCGAGATCCCTCTTCCTGGTCCACTCCTCGCCTTCCTTGGCAAGCGCCCTTATAACGGTGGGGGCGGTGTAAAAGATATTCACGCCGTACTTTTCCACTATCTCCCAGAACCTGTCGGGTGCGGGGTATGACGGCACCCCTTCAAACATTATGCTTGTCGCTCCGCAGCACAACGGCCCGTAAACGATGTAGGAATGACCTGTTATCCAGCCTATGTCGGCGGTGCACCAGTAAGTATCCTCCTCGTGATAGTCAAAGATGTATTTGAATGTAGTTGCCGCATAGAGCAGGTATCCGGCGGTTGTATGGAGCAAACCCTTGGGTTTTCCCGTGCTGCCGCTCGTGTAGAGAATGAACATGGGATCTTCGGAGTCCATCTGCTCGGGCTCGCACCATGATGATATATCCTCCCCGGCGAGTTCGTCTTCGGCGAAGAAATCCCTGCCCTCTTTCATGGAAACTTCCATCCCGGTGCGCCTGAACACGAAACAGCGCTGTATGTCCGGGCTTTCCTCCATTGCCGCGTCTGCATTGTTTTTCAGGGGTATCACCTTCCCGGCCCTGAACGAACCGTCCGAGGTGACAAGGATTTTCGCCCTGCAGTCATTAATCCTCTCCCGCAGCGCAGATGCGCTGAATCCGCCGAAGACCACGCTGTGCACGGCGCCGATGCGGGTGCACGCCAGTATGCCGACGGCCAGCTCGGGGATCATCGGCAGATAGAAAACAACCCTGTCGCCTTTTTCAACGCCTGACTTCTTAAGCAGGTTGGCGAACCTGCATACCTGCCGGTGAAGCTCCTTGTATGTATAGATCCTGTTCTCACCGTCCTCCGCCTCCCAGATAAGGGCCGCCTTGTTTTTCCTGTGGGTTGTCAGATGCCTGTCAAGGCAGTTATAGGATACATTCAGTCTGCCGCCCGGAAACCATCTGATAAGCGGTTTCTCGAAGTCCCTTTCAACGACCCTGTCCCATTTCCTGAACCATGACAGATTATCCTCAGCCATATCCGCCCAGAAACCATCCGGGTCTTCCACAGATCTCCGGTATAACTCCTCGTACTCTTTTTCGCTCTTGACATGCGCGCGTTCCGAGAACTCTTCAGGCGGCGGGAAAACGCCGTAACTGCCGTCCTTTGTAGACATAATGTCCAACCCTCCTTATAATTAGGTTTAGAAAGTGAGAACATGCATTTTCACTGAAATTGAACGTTCCACTTAAATTTTAAGGTAATCATACACCAATAAATTTCACAGGGCAAGCCCTGTGATCCCGACACCGACATGAGCCTGAAAAAGAAAACGGCACAGCCGCCCCCGCCTGCCGGCAGGCATGAAACGGTCCGGCGTGAGATCATTTCCGCAATTGCCGGCAGGCCGCTCTCCATAAAATATATATCGGCTGCTGTAAAAATATCTGAAAAGGAAATATACGCACACCTCCGGCATATCGGCAGGACGGTCAACAGCAGGGGGCAGAGGCTTGTCATCACGCCTGCGGAATGCAGGAGATGCGGATTCGTGTTCCGGAAACGGGAAAAATTCAAAAGGCCGGGCAGGTGTCCGGTATGCCGCGCCGAGACAATAAAAGAGCCGCTTTTCGGTATCCGCTGAATAGGGGATTCCCTTACCGTAAAAATATACTTTTCCTTACTTAAGGGCACGCCCGATTGTTCCGATAAGTCAGACATGTCAACAACGGTCCGGGCATCCGGCGCGGATGGTTCCGGCATGTCGGGCGTGATGCCCGGCCAGATTATCCGTCTAATTCAAAAGGAGGAGAAGAGATATGAAAAAGAAGATCGTCTCGGCGATTTGCCTTGTGCTCGTGCTTGCATCCATGCTGCTGTCCGCAGGCTGCAGCGGCGACGGCGGCGGAAGCGGCACCGACGCTGCAAGCATAAGCGGCAGCGGGGAATAAAAACGTGATTTTATTTGAAAGAACGACTTAAACGTAAATGAACAACGGAGGAAGCAAGACATGAAAGTATTAAACATAATGAGATCCCGCTTTTCGGTCGGGATAATCCTGTTTGCAGTATTGCTGTTTACCGCCTCTTACGCAGGCGCCCTGACGGCAGGCGAGACCTACACTATAAAAGTCCAGAAGATAAATTCGGACGGCACGGTGAATTCAGGCGGCACATCTTCCTCCGCCACCGCCGATACGGACGGAAAGGTCTCCTTTTCTTTAACCGGTGTCCCGGACAACAGTTCATGCAATTTTCTCCTTATAACCATTGAAGACATTGCCGGCAACACCGTACGGCGCTCGCTGGCCCCGTGTCCCAACCCGGGCGAGGCGCTGCCGGTGGGTGTATCCGGCCTCACGAACGCCCAGACCACCGCATTGCTGGACGCGCTGGAATCAGCGGCAACGGATGATCCCATCCTTGCGGTCTTCGGGTTTGCAATAGTACGCTCAACGTCCGCCACCGCATCGGAACTGGCTTTCATGGCGGATATCGCCAACCAGGGGATCAACGGCAACGACGGATTTATCAATTATCTCACGAACAACGGCGTGACCAGCGCCCAGTTGGCGGCTTACAAGAGCAGCATAGTCAGCAGGCTCGCGGACAAGGACGACGGGTACAGCAAGTTCATCAAGGAGTCCGTTGACGCGACCACCGACACCGAAAAATTAAGCGCCCGCGGCGAGGCCGCTTCGAAATTGTTACGGGTCCTGGTTCAGGCGGCCACCACGGCCGGGTTTCCGCAGGACAGGGTTATAGAGGCCTTCAATGCCATGGGCGCGGTTGTTGTGCCGCTGATGAAGCAGGGGGTGGCCAACGGGGACCTGAGCCCCGCCACGCAGAGAATGATCGACTCCAGCATCGGCGGCGGCATCCAGAAGCTGCAGGCCGACCGGGGCATCGAGAAATACTCGCAGGCCCTGACAATCCTCGGGGCCACGGGCGAGGACGTAGCCAATTACCAGGCGGCTGCAACCACACTGGTCAACGCAATGACCGCTGCATTCGAGACATTCGAGCAGGTCTTTGACGGCAACGAGACGGACGCCGAGATACAGGCCGCCGAAGCGGTATTAAGCACAGCCATGCGGGCTGCATTCGAACAGTTCCTGACCGCCACCGCAGCCTCGGACGCCCGGATAACCACGATGATATCCAATATCGACAGTGCCCTTGGGCAGACAACAGGCCTTACAAAGAGTCAATTTCAGCAGTACAAGTCCGACGGAACAGCGATAAACTGGCCCGTCACCATGGTGATACTGGTTGACTGGGTCTCGAGCATTGTATCCAACGGCGGCAGTCTGACCTATACGCGTGATAATACCGCTATACCGAGTAATATCACGTGGATAGGTGATTGTTCTCCTTCTCAGTATAATAACTATACTGACAAATCCTCCTGTGAAAATGCCGGGGGAACATGGACCGTCGGACGAACGAATTTCGGCGCCGGCGGCCAAAACATACCTGAAAGCTATGCCTCGATATTCGGAATCCAGGAAGACATCATGATCCTTGAATTCACGCGCTGGGCGAAAGAGGAATCAGCAGGGGAGGACATGGGCGCTCATGAGACCCTGCAGAAGGAGTTCTCGGAGTCCGTGGCAAATCTGGCGGATAATATGGGCGGGACAACGGACGGCTCCACAGCCGTCAGCAGCAAACAGAAATCCGCCATTCTCACGCTCCTGCAGTCACCACAGTTTTAGTGCCGTAAACAAAAAGGGGACGGTTGGAAGACCGTCCCCTTTTTTATTGTTTCTTATCCGCCGGCGGAGCGGGCCCCTTCTGCACCTCACCCTGTCCCGGCGCCGCAGGCTGATTTTTACCCCCGGCGCGCGGGGATCTTTCAGCGGATTCCCTTACAGGCACCGAGGACATGACGGAGACGGAGCCGCGTTTCACGGATATAATGGCAAGGGAGAGCGATGTAAGCATGAACAGCACGGCCGCCGCGGTTGTGAGTTTGTTCAGAAACGTTGCCGCGCCCCTGCTCCCGAACAGGGTCTGGTTCGAGCCCCCGAAGGCGGCGCCCATTTCAGCGCCCTTGCTGCTCTGTATCAGTATGATAAAGATCAGAAACAGGCTCACTATTATGTGGAGTACGACTACTGCGGTATACATGTCAATATTCAATCAATCCTTGTTATCATTGCATCATGCCGTTACAGCGCCTTTCACTATCCGCGCAAAGCTGTCGGGCCTGAGGCTCGCGCCCCCCACGAGCGCCCCGTCCACCTCGGGCTGGGACATCAGTGACTCGATATTATCCGGGGTAACGCTTCCGCCGTACAGTATCCTCACCTCGCCGGCGCCCTCCCTGTTTCTGCCGAGCCAGTCGCGGATGTAGGCATGGGCCTCGTTGGCCTGTTCCTTGGTGGCGGTCTTTCCCGTGCCGATGGCCCATATGGGTTCATAGGCTATTGTTATTCCGTCAAGCCGCACGTCCTTCAGGGAGCCGGAGAGCTGTCTCTCCAGGACTTCAAACGTCCTGTTTTCCTCTCTTTCCTGCAGGGATTCACCGATGCAGAGGATTACATCGAGTCCGTTTCTTCCCGCTGTGTGGATTTTCCTGTTGACGATCTCGTCCGTCTCGGAAAAATACATTCTCCTTTCCGAATGTCCTATGATCACGCATGAACATCCCGCTGAAAGAAGCATTCCCGGCGATATCTCCCCGGTGTATGCGCCCTTTTCCTCGTAAAACACGTTCTGCGCCGCGAGGCTCACCCCGGATTTTTTCAGCAGCTTTGCCGCAGTCCCCAGTGAAGTGAAAGGCGGCGCAATCGCGATATCAACGCCCGTGACATCCTTTACCATGGGGAGGAAGGAATTTATGAACTCTTCGGTCTCCCCGACCGTCTTGTTCATTTTCCAGTTTGCTGATATTAACGGCTTGCGCATAGCGTATATAATGTAGTTGAATTCTTCAGTTAAAGTCAAGGGTTCGCGTTGCCCTGCCGCATGGGCGCTCTTCCCGTCGAATAGTATCTGAAACCCATTTTCAGAAGCTTGTCCGGTTCGTATATATTGCGGAGGTCAAAGAAGAAATTCCCCTTGGCAACCTTTTTGATCCTGTTGAAATCGAGGTTGCGGAACTGGTTCCACTCCGTGACTATGACAACGGCGTCCGCTCCCTTTGCGGCTTCATATGCGTCCTTGCAATATGTGACGGCGGGCAGCTCTTTTCCGGCGTCTTTCATGGCCACCGGGTCATACGCCCTTATCTCTGCCCCGGCCTTCAGGAGCTTCCTGATGATGAACAGCGAAGGGGCGTCTCTCAGGTCATTGGTGTTGGGCTTGAATGAAAGGCCGAGTATGCAGATGGTCCTGCCGCTTAATTTCTCCAGGGTCTCCATTATCATGCCCGCCGCTTTTTCTTTCTGGAATTCATTGGCTTTCACCGTGGCCTCGATAACCCTGAGGCCGACATTGTATTGTTTCCCTATCTGCAGGAGGGCGAGGGTGTCTTTCGGAAAACACGAGCCGCCGTAACCCGGGCCTGCATGAAGGAACTTGGGTCCGATCCTGCGGTCAAGACCCATTGCCTTCGCCACTGTCTGCACATCCGCGCCGACCCTCTCGCAGAGATTGGCGATTTCGTTTATAAATGAGATCTTGGTGGCTAAAAAGGCGTTTGACGCGTACTTTATCAGCTCCGCTGTTTTGACATCCGTAATCACTATCGGCGTCTCGATGAGGTAGAGGGGCCTGTAGAGATCCTTCATTATGGCTATGGCCTGGTTGCTCGATGCGCCGATGACGACCCTGTTGGGCCTCATGAAGTCTTCTATGCCGGCGCCTTCCCGGAGGAACTCCGGATTTGAAACCACGTCGAAATCCACATCTTCCTCCAGGTTTTCGGAAATGATCCGCCGCACCTTTTCTCCCGTGCCGACCGGCACGGTGCTTTTGGTCACTATGACCTTGTAGCTTTTTATGTGTCTTGCAATCTCTTTTGAGACATCCTCGACATATTTCATTTCAGCGGAACCGTCGCCCCTCGGCGGTGTTCCGACCGCTATAAAGACGACAAGTGATGAATCCACGGCCTCGCCTATACTGGTGGTGAAATGTATGCGCCCGGCCTTGATGTTTCTCTGCAGCAGTTCCTCGAGGCCGGGCTCATAAAATGATATCACTCCCTTTTTCATCAACCTGATCTTTTTTTCATCCTTGTCCACGCAGGTGACATTGAGGCCGAATTCCGCAAAGCACGCGCCGGTAATCAGACCGACATAACCGCTTCCGATCACAGAAATGTTCATTTTACCTCCCAAGGGCAGTCAGGAAAAGATTGATAATTCAACTGTATACCTTACAGTGGCATAAGAATGCCGGCTTGTGCCGGCATTAAGATATATTTTAACACGCACGCACCAAAAAATGCGTGAAACGGGCAAGGCCTAATAGTCTCCTTCAACAAGCACGACCCTGAATCCGCCTATCTTCGCCTTGCTTGTAAACATCACAGGTATCCTTCTGTCATCGTCGGTAAGCCAGATGTGCATTTCACCTTTCCTGAGAAAGATACCCTCGGACTTCAGGAGAGGTTTTATCACTATCGTGCTGAACTCACCCGCGGGAACGCGCACCTTTTCCTTTCTCAACACCCTGACCTCCGTATTCCAGAGTTTCTCGTTGTCGAAGATATCGATATATACCGACTGTCCGACCCTGATATCCCGTACGGTCATGGAATAAAAGGCCGACAGCGGATCGTGCGCGGGTTTTTCAAGTTCAAACTCTGTTACTTCTCCGTCAAGCACATTATTGAAAATCGCCTTCCGGGGCCTTCCGGGCACCCTCGGCGTGAATTCCGTGATTCTGTATCTCCTGTGGGTTCCTTCACGGATATTCAGCGTGTAACTTGCGGGATACCCGTCCGGATACAGGACGCTCTGCGCCCTGTCGTCAACCTTGTAGAATAATGAAATAAACGCAGCGGATTCGGCCCGGGTTCTTATAACAGTGCCTTCAGGTGAGGCTGTATATTCAAGCACCGCCCTGCCGGCCCTGATGCCGGCCCAGTAGATGTAATATACAAATTTTTTATCGGCCGGCCGGGCGGCATCAACCGGATATGAGAAGAGCGCAGGGGCGGACAGGATTGCAAACAGCAGCACGCCTATCATGAATCCCGTATTTCTCACAGGTATTCCCTTAATGCCTCAAAGACCATGTCCACGGTTATCCCGGTCATGCATGCAGGCTCCCCGCATGTTCTCCTGCGGCACGGACTGCACGGGACACCGGCTGTGAGGACCTTCAGCCTGCTGTTTCCCCGCCACCCGTACGGGCCTGTCTTCACGGGATCCGTGGGGCCGAACAGCGCCACTACCGGCACATCCAGCGCTGCGGCGATATGCATGGGGCCCGTATCATTGGTTACAACGGCCCTCGCCCCGGCCAGCAGGGCCGTAAGCTCTTTCAGGTCGGTTTTGCCGCAGAGATCAATAATATTGTGCCGGGGCAGCGAACCTGTTATTTCCCTTACCGCCTCCCCGTCCCCGCCGCCGCCCGCGACAACGCATTGAAGAGGTATTCTTTTAATCAGCGAGGCGAAATATCCGGCAGGCCATCTCTTTGACGGCCATCTTGCCGAGGGGACTATAACCACATACCCGCCTGTATCCCCCGTCAGTTTTCTGACACGGTCCGGGGCCGTGCCGTCAATATAAAGCGGGAACCCGGGTGTGCCCCCGAGCGATGCGCCCATGGCCCGGGCCGCCTCGAGGCACTTGTCCACCGCGTGTGAGGATTTATTTACCCGCACCCTTCTGTCATAGAAAAAACGGCTTCCCTCGCGTGCGTCTTCAAAACCGATTTTCAGCGCCGCTGGAGTGAAAAAGGCAATAAGCCCGCTCCTCAAGAGACCCTGCAGATCGACCACGATATCATATCTGTCCGACCTGAGGAGGTTCCTCAGCGAGAACAGCTCGGACAGGGTTTGCGGCAGCTTTCTGAATTCTTTCCATGAATCCTTGTCAATGGTAATAAGCCTGTTGATAAGTGGATTGTCCTCGAGGATTTTTCCCAGGTTTTTACTGATCACCCAGTCGACCCTCGAATCGGGAAACGAGTCCCTGATGGCCTTGAGAAAGGGCAGGGCATGAATAACATCGCCGAGTGAGCTGGGCTTTATAATGAGAATCTTCATCAAAATATTTTATCATAATCATATAAAACCCGGTTTGCCCTTAATGTTGCATAAGCCGGCAGGAGGGTCCGCCGTAGAATCTTTAATAAAAAGTCCCCTGTCTGTCACCTGCAGCGGAGAGAGAGGGCTTATAGCCCGTCGATGCCGAAAGATTTCTCCCTCCGGGCTAAACGGCATATGCAGGCATTTTCACGCTTTTGCGAGAGCCTCACAGCACAGTGGCTATGGAAATACCGCCTGCCCGTTTATGCAACATTAAGGTGTATAATATAGAAACGCCATGGACCGGTACGATGAATACGGATTGGGGAGACGGGGATACCTGCTGCCGTTTCTCCTTGTCCTGCTGGCAGCCTCCGGCATCTGGTGGTATGCCTCGCAGCCTGTGTCCCCCTATGACCCGGAGGCACGGCCCCGCGTGGTTGCCGCAAGGGGGGATCTTGCGGAGGACGAGAAGAATTCAATCGAGCTCTTTGAGGCCACTTCCGCCTCGGTGGTCTACATCACGAGCATAGAACTGCGGCGGAGCCTCTTCAGCCTGAATGTCTACGAGATTCCGCAGGGTACGGGATCGGGTTTCATCTGGGACAAAAAAGGAAGGATAGTCACCAATTATCATGTCATCAGGGGCGCCGGCCGTCTTGAGGTCACACTGGCCGACCACTCGACATGGAAGGCGATGGTGGTCGGAGCGGCTCCGGACAAGGACATAGCAGTGCTCAGTATATCCGCTCCGCCGGAGAAATTAAAGCCCATTGTAATCGGCGAGTCCGCGAATCTCAAGGTCGGGCAGAAGGTGTTTGCCATAGGCAACCCCTTCGGCCTGGACCAGACCATGACCACGGGCATTGTAAGCGCCCTGGGCCGCGAGATCAAGTCCGTTACAGGCAGGACGATCCAGGGAGTGATACAGACCGATGCGGCCATCAACCCCGGCAATTCCGGCGGGCCGCTCCTGGACAGCGCCGGGAGGCTGATAGGCGTGAACACCGCCATATACAGTCCTTCAGGCGCCAGCGCCGGCATCGGCTTTGCCGTGCCCGTGGATATAGTAAACCGGGTCGTGCCGGAGATTATCAGGTACGGCAGGGTGATCCGCCCGGGCCTCGGCGTGACAATAGCCAATGACCGTATTGCAAAGCGCCTCGGCATCAGCGGCGTGCTGCTGATCAATATCCAGCCGGGCAGCAGCGCCGAAAAAGCTGGGCTGAGGGGAACCCGCCGTGCGGGCAGTGAGATAATCCTCGGTGATATTATAGAGTCGGTCAACGGCAGGAAGGTCTATTCATATGACGACCTGCGGAATGAATTCGACAAATACCGTGTCGGCGACGAGGTGACGCTGGGTATACGGCGTGGAGAGAGATACGTGCAGGTGAAGGTCAGGCTGGAACAGGTGGAGTAGGGTGACCGGGGTTGCCGTGAACCGGACAATGTCTCCTGATAGAACGGTCTTTCAGACCCGCGGCCTTGCCAAAATTTACGATATGGGGGAGGTGAAGGTTCATGCCCTGCGCGGCGTGGACATGGAGATATACGCCGGGGAACTCGTCGTGCTGCTCGGTCCGTCCGGCAGCGGCAAGTCCACACTGCTGAATATACTCGGGGGACTGGACACGGCCACAAAGGGGCAGGTCACCTACCGCGGACAGGACCTCACCGGGGCCACGGACCGGGAGCTTACGCACTACAGGCGTTTTTATGTGGGGTTTGTATTCCAGTTCTATAACCTGATCCCGAGCCTCACCGCCCGCGAAAACGTTGCGGTGGTCACCGAAATAGCCGGGGACCCGATGAAGCCCGAGGAAGCCCTTCGCATCGTAGGCCTCGGAAACCGCCTCGACCACTTTCCCGCCCAGTTGTCCGGAGGCGAGCAGCAGCGCGTGGCGATTGCGCGCGCCATCGCAAAAAAACCGGCGGTGCTGCTCTGTGATGAACCTACAGGCGCCCTTGATTCGGCAACCGGCATCGTGGTGCTTGAGGTTCTGGAGAAGATCAACAGGGAGCTGGGAACAGCCACGGTGCTTATCACCCACAACGCCGACATAGCCGGGATGGCGGACCGTGTCATATACCTGAATGACGGTCTTATATCGAGGGTGCGCGTAAATGAACACAGGAAATCCGCGCGGGAGCTGCACTGGTGACCATACCCGCGGGCTTTCGTATCCCCCCCGCCGGTATTTTTGTGCCCCTGTAAGTCTTGATGCAGCAGAACCGGGCGGTGGTTTTATGCTGCTGCTGCAAGGTAAGGTTGCGCCGCTGAAAGGTTGAAAGAAACGTGATGAAGACAATAGACCGCAAAATCCTGCGCGACCTGCTGGGCATGAAAGGTCAGGCCGTTGCCATCGCCCTGGTGATTGCAAGCGGCGTCTCCACCTTTATCATGTCCGTCAGCACCATGCAGTCCCTCCGCCTGACACAGGCGGCCTTTTACAGGGACTACCGTTTTGCCGATGTGTTCGCCTCGCTGAAACGCGCCCCGGAGAGAGTGCGGCGGCGCATCCTCGATATACCCGGAGTCGACGTTGTCCAGACCCGCGTGGCGGCATCTGTGAATATCGACATCAGGGGTTTCCCGGACCCTGTCACGGGAGATGTCTTTTCTCTCCCTGATACAGGTGAGCCACCGCTCAACAGGCTCTACCTCCGGCAGGGGAGGCTGGTTGAACCCTTCAGGGACAACGAGGTCGTTATAGGCGAGGCGTTTGCAGAGGCGCACGGGTTCAAACCGGGCGATGAACTGGGAATCATTATCAACGGCAGGAGGAAGACCTTCACCGTTGTGGGGGTCGCCCTGTCGCCCGAGCATATATATCAAATGCCGCCGGGGGCCATGTTCCCTGATTTCAAACGCTACGGGGTGATGTGGATGGGGAGGGCGGCGCTTTCAACCGCCTGTGACATGAAAGGCGCATTCAATGATGTTGCCCTGACCCTCTCGGCCGGAGCGGATATCAATGATGTAATAGAGCGGCTTGATGAAGTGCTCGGGCCCTACGGCGGGCTCGGCGCATACGGCCGCAAGGACCAGCTTTCACACCGTTACCTTTCAGAGGAATTCAAACAGCTCGAACGCATGGCCGCCATATTTCCGGTGATATTCCTTGGTGTGGCGGCTTTCCTCCTGAACGTGGTTGTAAGCAGGCTTGTCAGCATCCAGAGGGAGGAGATCGCGGTCCTCAAGGCATTCGGTTACGGCAATTTCGACATAGGCATGCACTTTGTCAAGCTGGTGTTTCTGATCATACTCCTTGGGGTGTCGATCGGCATAGCCGGCGGATACTGGCTGGGCCGGTACCTGAGCACTGTTTATATGGAATTTTACCGTTTCCCGTTCCTGAAATACGAGCTGAGGCCCGTGGTTGCCGTTGTCGCAGCGCTTGTGAGCGGAGGAGCCGCGATACTTGGCACCCTGCACTCCGTACGCAGGGCCGCCATGCTGCCCCCTGCCCGGGCCATGCGGCCCGAGCCCCCAGTGAGCTACCGGGAGACACTTGCGGAGCGGCTGGGGCTTAAGCGCATACTGTCGCAGCCCGGCCGCATGATCATAAGGCATATCGGGCGCAGGCCCGTCAAGTCACTCCTTACCGTCACGGGGATGGCCTTTGCCGTGGCCATCATGATGGTGGGCAGCTTTCAGGAGGATGCGCTGGACTACATGGTGGATGTCCAGTTCGGGCTGTCGCAGCGGGAGGACATTGCGGTCACCTTCGTCGGACCGGTCCCGAAAAAAGCGCTGTACGAGCTCCGGGGCCTCGGGGGAGTGCGGCACGGCGAGATATTCAGGACGGTATATGCCCGCCTGCGGTTCCGGAACCGCAGCTACCGCATTGCCGTGCAGGGACTGGAGCCGGGCGGCGACCTCCGCCGCCTGCTTGATGCGGATTTGAAGCCCGTAGAGCTTCCCCCCTCGGGCATTGTACTGACCGACTATCTTGGAGAAATGCTCGGCGTGCGCGAAGGCGACATGTTGACCGTCGAGGTGCTGGAGGGGGGGCGGCCCGTGGTGGATGTGCCTGTGGCGGCCCTTGTCAGCCAGTTTATCGGTGTTTCGGCCTACATGGACATTTCCGCCCTCAACCGCATCATGCACGAGGGCAATGCAATCTCCGGCGTCTACCTGTCTGCCGACCCGGTTTACCAGCCCCGCATATTTGCAAGACTCAAGCGCATGCCCCGGATCGCCGGCACAGAGGTGAGGGAGAAGGCGATCAGGAATTTCTACGATACCATGGCCGAGACAGTGCTTATATTCACTTTCATAAACACTCTCCTTGCAGGTATAATCGCCTTTGGGGTAGTATACAACAGCGCCAGGATAGCGCTTTCAGAGCGCGGCAGGGAGCTGGCGAGCCTGCGGGTGCTGGGTTTCACAAAGGGGGAGATATCGTACATACTTCTTGGCGAACTGGGCGTGCTTGCGCTTGCTGCCGTGCCGGCGGGGTTTCTCATAGGCCGCGGCATGTGCGCCTATATAGCCGAGGGACTGAAGACGGACCTGTACAGGGTCCCCCTGATCCTGGATATGAACACATATGCCTTTGCAGCCACGGTGGTGCTTGTTTCTGCGTGCATCTCGGGCCTTATCGTGCGCTACAAACTGGATCGTCTGGACCTCATCGCGGTCCTGAAGACAAGGGAGTAGACCTTAATGTTGCATAAGCCGGCGGGCGGTGTTTTTATGCCGCTGTAAGGTGGATGCAGATGCTGCTACGAAGACGGATATGGTTGTACATCATTGCCGCGGCAGTCATAGCCGCGCTTGGTTACGGCTTTATGCCCGGGCCGGTGCCTGTGGAGGGCGTCCGCGTAGAGAGGGGACACATGACGGTCACTGTGGATGAGGAGGGCAGGACCAGGGTCATAAACCGTTTTATCATATCCGCTCCGGTTCCGGGGTTTGCCCGCCGCATCGGCCTTGATGCGGGCGATGCCGTGGAAAGGGGAGATGTGGTTGCCGGGCTGGAGCCGCTCAGGCCCCCCATGCTCGACCCGCGCAGCCGCGCGGAAGCCGCGGCGCGCGCCGCGGCGGCGGCGGCGGCGCTGAAGGCGGCAAGGGAGAAGGTCCGGGCTGCAGAGGCGAGGGCTGGACTTGCGGAAAAGGAACTTGAACGTTTAAGACAGTTGTTCAATGAGAATCTCGTTACCCGCGAGCAGGTGGACAGGGCGGACGCGGCCGCCCGTGAGGCAGGGGCCATGCTCCGCTCAGCCGTGTTTGCAGCAGACGTGGCCCGGTATGAAATGGAGGCCGCCCGCACTGCGCTGAAATACTCCGCCGGTGCATCCGGGGGAGAACCTGCCGGCCCGCCGCTCCTGATTAAATCCCCTGTCCGCGGCAGGGTCCTCAGAATCCACCATAAAAATGAAGGCGTGGTAAGGGCAGGTCAGGCGCTGATTGAAATAGGGGACACACGTGCCCTGGAAGTCGAAGTCGAGGTGCTTTCGGCGGATGCCGTGAAAATCAGGCCGGGCACACCCGTGATTTTCAAACGGTGGGGCGGCAAAGAGCCGCTTAAGGGCAGGGTCCGTGTGGTTGAACCCGCGGGATTCACCAGGATATCCGCGCTCGGTGTCGAGGAGCAGCGGACCCTTGTCATATCCGATATCGTTTCCCCTTATGAAAAATGGCGGCGGCTCGGGGATGCTTACCGCGTGGAGGCGGCTTTCATACTCTGGGAAGGAGACAATGTGCTTCAGGTGCCTGCAAGCGCCCTGTTCCGATACAACGACGGCTGGGCGGTATTTGTAGTTTCAGGCGGCAGGGCAAGGCTCAGGGAGGTGCGCACAGGACACAGGAACGGACTGAGCGCAGAGGTCGTATCAGGACTTGCAGAAGGAGATATTGTAATCACTCACCCCGGCAGTTCGGTGAGTGACGGCATACGCGTGCGCCTGCGCGGGTAGAAGGTTTCCGGTGTCTGCCGGAGGGCTTCCTTCAAATCCCCGGCAATCTTTTTGTTCATCCCCTTAAGGGATGCTATATCCTCTATTGATGCCTTTCTGATCGCATCAATGCTCCCGAAGCGCCTCAGCAGGAGCAGCCGCCTTTTTTTCCCGATCCCCTTTATTTTTTCAAGCGGTGATTCAAGTGTCCTCTTCGTGCGGAGCCTTTTGTGGTAGCTCACGGCAAAGCGGTGCGCCTCGTCGCGTATCTTCTGCAGCAGGTGTGTGGATGCAAGAAAAGGCTCAAGATAGACAGGCCCTGTCCGGCCCGGCAGGTAGACCCTGTCCACATCCCTGCGTATCATGCCGCCCCTGTCCGGCCCGGCGTCCCTTGCCTTTGCAATCGCCGCAATATCCGCGGCGAGACCGGAATCTTTCAGGACTTTCAGTGCAGACTCCAGCTGCCCTCTTCCGCCGTCCACGAGTATGAGTTGCGGCGGGCTGCCGCCGCCTTCACGGAACCCCTTCAGATACCTGCCCACCACTTCGCCCATCATGGCGAAATCGTTTATTCCATCAACCGTCCTTACCCTGAAGAGCCTGTAGCCTTCCTTCCTGAATTTTCCTTTTTCATACACAACAACCGCTCCCACCGCTTCCGAACCTGATATGTTGGATACGTCCACGGCGCTGATCTTTTCCGGAACCGTTGCCAGGCCGAGCAGCCTCTTTACTTCATGGAGCGTTTCGTCCATTCCTGCATCCCGGTGCTTCATGAACGAGTAGAAGGCATTTTCACCGGCCATGTTGAGCACTTTCTCTTCTTCAGAGCTTTTCGCGGGCCCAACACGGACCGGCCCGCCCCTCTTGCGGCTCAGCCATTGCCTCTGTGTGGCGAGGCGCGCCCTGACCGGAGTGATTATCTTCGGCGGGACCAGCATTTCCTTCAGGTAGAACTGTTCCATGAAACCCGCCACTATCTCCTTGTCCGGCATATCCCCGAGTCTTCTGAGGAAGAAGTCTTTCCGGCCTATCACGGCGCCGTTTCTTATGAAGAGTATGAATACAGAGGCATCCCCTCCTTCCCTGTAGAGACCGATGACGTCCATATCCCCGAGTTCCGGTGCCGTTACACGCTGTGATTCCCACGCCTTTTCAATGGCGAACAGGCTGTCCCTCACGGCGGCCGCCTCTTCAAAGCGCTGCTCATCCGACAGTTGCTGCATGCGGCTCCGCAGGCCCGAAAGCAGTTCTTTCTTTTCCCCTGTTATAAACGATTTGACGTCATTGACTGTCCTCATGTATCTCTCCCTGTCCGCCGGGGAGCGGCGTGACGCGGAACACGGCGCAAGGCACCTGCCCATCTGGCAGCGCACGCAGGGCCTGAAGGGCTTTTGAAGATTATATCTGCATTGCCGTATGGGAAAGTTGCGCCGTATGAACCTCATCATCTCCCACATGGCCCCTGCGGGCACATAGGGGCCGAAATAAAGTGCGCCGTCCTTTTTGATTTTCCGTACCACTTCGATCCCCGGCCATTCTTCATTCACCGTAAGCTTCAGGTATGGATAGTTCTTGTCGTCCCTGAGTATGATGTTGTACCGGGGCCTTGACCTTTTTATGAAGTTCGCCTCCAGCACAAGCGCCTCGAGCTCGTTTTCCGTGACAATATATTCAAAATCCTCCACCTCCGTCACCATCTTCGACTTTCTCGCATCCAGGGAGGCGCCGCCCTGGAAATACGTCCTCAGCCTGTTTCTCAGGTTCTTGGCCTTGCCCACGTACAGGACCCTGTGTCCGGGGCCTTTCAGTATATAAATACCCGCGGACGCGGGGACCCCGCTGAGTTTCTTCTGTATATCCATAATGAAGATTATAACTCATATTTATACCCCGGCGGGCGTATTGTAGCCAAGCGCCACGGCTTTTGTTATAATTGGAAAACAGTCCAGTTCCCGCCGTCCTCTCACTTTCCTGAACGGGACGGGCGGAGGAAATGAACCGTGGCGCTGAATCGTAAATGCTGAGAGACGAAGACAGGACAGAAGAGCAGCTCCTCATCGAACTGCAGGAGACCCGCAGAAAGCTCAGAGAGACAGAGTCGTTATACAGGAAACACCGGCAGGCGGCGGAGACCCTGCGTTTTTTTGAAAAGGCGCTCGAGACCATGCAGCTCGGCGTGACAATCACCGATCTGGAGAGGAAAATCATCTATGTGAATCCCGCCGATGCGTCCATGCACGGTTATTCAGTCGATGAATTGAGGGGCGAAAATGTCAGGATGTTCGCCCCTGCCGAGACCTGGAAACCGTTGACTGAAGAACAGATTTTATCCATGAAAAGGTGGAAGCGCGAAAGCATCAACAGGCGGAAGGACGGCACGTCTTTTCCCGTGCAGCTTATGTCCGATGTCGTCACCGATGCCGTTGGAAAACCCATCGGAATCGTCACCACCTGTGAAGATATCACCGAGCGTAAAAACATGGAGAGGGAGCTAAAGGAACGCGTGGAAGAACTCGAAAAATTCTATGAAATGGCGGTCGGCAGGGAACTGAGGATGAAGGAACTCAAGGAAGAGATCAGGAAAATGAAGTCAGAGCTTCAGTATTATATGAATATAAACAACCGGCGATGAGCATACGCGTATTCACAGCATTGATCCTGCTTCTTGTGGCGGCGTCTCCCGCTTCGGCAGGGAGGTATTTCACCAATCAGGACCTTGAAAAATACAAGAAGGCCTCCGACACGAAGAAACCCGCGCCTGAAGAGAATATCCCCGCCGTGAAATACGGCCCCCCGCCGAAGGAGAACTGGGATTACCGGCCTAAAAAGTATGTGATTCCCTATTCCGGCTCGTCAAGGAGGATCGTCATTCAGGTGACATTCAACAACAGGGTCGCGGCACCCATGCTCCTGGATACGGGGGCGACGGGAATGCTCATCTCCTTGAGGCTGGCGGAAAGACTCGGGGTTCTCGATAATGACAGGGCGAAGCTGCTCTCCCTTGTCGGTGGAGTGGGGGGGATGATCCCCGCGATTTTCACCATTCTTGATTCCATAAGGGTGGGAGACGTGGAATACGATTTCATCCCCACCACCATCTCGTTCCTGGATTTCCAGGGGTTTGACGGACTTATCGGGATGGATTTTATGACGAATTATTCCGTTTTCATAGACACGAGAAAACGCCGCGTGGTCTTTGAAGAGCTGCCGGAAAGCTCAAATATGCCGGCGGGGCGAAGCGAGACATGGTGGAGGGATACATTCCGGAAATTCAAGTCCATGAGGGCGGAATGGCGGCGCTACAGGGAGAGGCTGTATAACGAGGATTCCGATTCTCTCAGGGTGAGAGAGCTGAGGGCATTTGCAGATTCGCAGTATGAAAATGCCGAGGACCTGTATGACAGGCTGAATGTCTATGCCAGCGAATATTCCGTCCCCCTCGAATGGCGTCGTTAGCTTTAACTTAACCTTAAGATTTCTCCCTCCGGTCGAAATGACATATACAAACATTTTCCATCGGACTCTCCCGTCAACCTCGCCTCCGCCTCTCGGCCGCGACCATCAGGAGGGACAATGCCGCTGGTGTCATGCCCGGTATCCTGCCTGCCTGCCCGAGATTAAGGGGCATCACCTCTTCAAGCTTCTCCACGATCTCCTTTGAAAGGCCGTTGATATTCCTGTATTCAATGCCTTCAGGGATGATTCTTGCTTCGGTCCTTTTGAACTTCTCGGCCTGTTCGGCCTGCCGCCTGATATAGCCGGTGTATTTCGTCTGTATCTCCACCTGGCTCATTACATCCGGCGGTATTCCGTTGCCGCCGGGCGGCGATAACTCTTTGACAACGGAATAATCAACCTCGGGCCTCTTGAGCAGTTGGTAGAGCGTGGTGTCCTCCTTTACCGGCGCGCCGCCGAGTCTTTCGAGGAGGGGATTGACGGCTGCGGGTTTCACCCTCGTTGTTTTAAGCCGTTTCAGTTCATTCTCCACGGCCCTTTTTTTCCGGTTGAAGGCGCTGAACTGTTCTTCATTTATAAGGCCGAGTTCATACCCCTTTTCCATGAGCCGCAGGTCGGCATTGTCCTGCCTCAGCAGGAGCCTGTACTCGGCCCTTGACGTGAACATCCTGTAGGGCTCTCTTGTGCCTTTTGTTACAAGGTCGTCGATTAAAACACCCATATATGCCTCATGCCTGCCGGGAATGAAGGGCTTTTTGTTCCTGATGCCCAGCGCTGCATTGATGCCGGCTACCAGGCCCTGTGCAGCGGCCTCTTCATAGCCGGAAGTTCCGTTGATCTGTCCGGCAAGATAGAGGCCGGCGACGAGCTTGGACTCAAGGGTGGGTTTAAGCTGCGTGGGATAGACAAAGTCGTATTCAATGGCGTATCCCGGTTTTCTTATCACGGCATTTTCAAGCCCCCTGATGCTCCTGACCATCTTTGTCTGGACCTCAAGCGGCAGGCTTGTTGAAATGCCGTTGGCGTAATACTCGTCATTGTCTATGCCCTCGGGCTCGAGGAACACCTGGTGGCGCGGCCTGTCGCCGAACCTGACGACCTTGTCTTCTATCGACGGGCAGTAGCGCGGGCCGGTGCCTGTTATGACCCCGCTGTAAAGCGGGGAATACTTCAAGTTGTCGCGGATTATCTTGTGGGTCTCCGTGTTGGTGTAAGTCATGTGGCACGGGACCTGGGGATTGGTTATCTCCCTTGTAAACATGGACATGGGAGGGGGTGGAATATCACCCGGCTGGGGCTCCATTACCGTGAAATCCAGGCTGTCTCTATCAAGCCTCGGAGGGGTTCCCGTCTTGAGCCTGCCGAGCCTGAAACCGAGGGCTGCAAGGCTTTTTGATAGATTAAGGGAAGGCGGTTCTCCGGCCCTGCCAGCGGGAAAGCTCTCCAGACCTATATGAATCAGGCCGTTCAGGAATGTGCCGGTTGCTATTATTACGGCCCCTGTCCTGTAGATCCGTGCCGTGGTCCTGACGCCGGAGAGACAGTTTCCGCTGACCAGTATTTCTTCTATGCATTCCTCCTTGATATCAAGGCCGTCCTGGGTCTCAAGCGCCTCCGTCATGTATTTTCCATAGAGATTGCGGTCAGCCTGGACCCTTGTGGCGCGTACCGCCGGGCCTTTGCTTTTGTTGAGGATTTTAAACTGTATCCCAGCCCTGTCCGTGACCTTTGCCATCTCCCCGCCGAGCGCGTCTATCTCCTTGACGAGATGGCTTTTGGCCAGCCCCCCCACGGCGGGATTGCATGACATCCGGCCTATAGTCTCCCTGTTTATTGTGAATACAGCGGTGCCGAGGCCCATTCTCGCCGCAGCCAGTGCCGCTTCACAGCCCGCATGGCCTGCGCCGATGACAATAATGTCGTAATCTCTGTTCTGCTTCATTATGATATTCAATAAATACCTCCCCGCCGGAGAGGCCCGCGCTGTCAGGTTCCCATCCCTTGCGCCTGCCTGTGTATTACACGCAGACAGGGGAGGGAGGCAGGAGAAGGGGGTAATCTGAGTATAAATAAAAGCGCGCACCTTATTCAATCGCATGGAAATCCATACATAACCGCGGGTTGCGCATATATGACCCGTGCACGCCCGCCTTCCCACTTGCTTTTACAGGCGTTTTGTTTCATAATCTCCTCACCAGATTCGGAAATCTTTCAATGCGGCACCATACATCGCTGCGCGTTCAAATATGAAATTAACAATCTTCTCCAGGCTGGTTATCGGATATTTCACAATATTCGCCCTGGCAATGGCGGTGAGCATTTACACCATTGCACAGCTCAGGCAGCTTGAAGATATCACCAGGTCCATTCTCAGGGTCGACAACCGTTTGATAGACCTTGAACAGAAACTCTCGGACGCCCTTTTGTCCATGATGCGGTACGAAAAGAAATACATTATCATCAAGGATGAGGCGCTGTACAGGCAGTTTCTCCTGTCCAGGGACGATTTCAAGGCAGATCTGAAGGCGATAATGGCTGTGCCCGTGGACGACCGTGTCGCGACCCTTATAGACAGAATCAGCCTCTATCACCAGCGTTACCAGTCGCTGTTTGCGGAAGAGGTGAAATACCTGAGGATCGGCCGGCATTACCCGGAGGAGGGTTTCAAACAGAAAAAGGACGACGCCGTTAACGGAATGCTGGCGGACCTCAAGAAACTCAAGGGTTACAGCCAGACAAAGACCTATGCCAAGATTAAGCAGTTAAACGAGGCCGAGATCAGGACAATAAAAGCGGCCGTGGGGATGACGGCGGCTTCCCTGATTCTTGCGGTCCTCATATCAACCGTCATCACTGTGAAGATCACAAGGCCTCTTTCCCTCATGAAGAAGAAGACCGGTGAGATTGCGGCCGGGAATTTCGGGGATGACCTGAAGATTTCTTCCCCTCCGGAGATAAAGGATTTGGCGCAGGCGCTTAATTCCATGTGCTCCAGGCTGCGCGAGATAGACAAGATGAAGTCCGACTTTTTCTCCCTCATGTCTCACGAGCTGCGCACCCCGCTCACCACCATCAGGGAGGGGACGAATCTCCTGATGGAGGGATTAAGGACAAAGAGGATCACGGAAAAGCAGAAAAGGCTCCTGGCGATTATAACAGAGGAGAGCGACCGCTTAATCAGGCTGGTCAACTCACTGCTGGACCTTTCAAAGATGGAAGCCGGCATGATGGTTTATAATTTCAGCCGGACCGACCTGGCCGCCCTGATCAACAAGGCGGCGCGCGAGATGGAACCGCTGGCCGAGACCAAGAACATCAGGATCGAGATCAGTACCGAGGAGGGACTGCCTCAGGTGACCGCGGACACGGAGAGGATACTGCAGGTGCTGAGAAACCTGATAGGCAATGCCGTGAAGTTCACATCGGGCGACGGCCTCGTAAGGATAGCCGCCCGGGCGCTTGAGCGGGAGGTGAGGGTATCGGTATCGGATACAGGGGCGGGTATTGCAAAGGAAAGCCTTAATGCGATTTTCGACAAGTTCCGGCAGGATGACCTTACGAGTTCCAGCAGGATCAAGGGGACTGGGCTGGGTTTATCCATTGTCAGGCACATTATAACGACTCATGGAGGAAGGGTATGGGCGGAAAGCACGTTGGGACAGGGAAGCACATTTACATTTGTACTGCCTGTCTGATCATTTTTTCATTCCTGGGCTGCGCAACCGGACAGCGGACCGACGGCAATCCGGACGCGCGCAAACACCTCATGCTCGGCCGCCGTTTACTTGCAAAAGAGGACTTCGGTTCCGCTCTCAGGGAGAACCGGAAGGTCGTATCCATGGTTGCCGCCATTCCCTACGCTGACAGGGCGCTTTTCAACATGGGGCTTATTTACGCCCATCATGCCAATCCCGGCAGGGATTACGAAAAGTCCCGCGGTTATTTCGGGAGACTCTTAAGGGAATACCCCCAAAGCCCTCTTGCCGTTCAGGCGAGGATATGGATCGGGATGCTCGATGCTCTTAAAAAAGCAGAGGCTGAAAAACAGGAGGCCGAAGCCGGGGAAAAAGAGCTCAGGCAGGAAACGGCCGGGCTGAGGCAGGAACTGAAGAAAAGGATAAATGCCGGCAAGCGTATCCTGCGCAGCCGCAGGCTTCTTGCATCCGGCAGGTATGCGGAGGCGTTGAGGGAGAATGTGAAGATACTGTCCATGCCGGAAAGCCCGTTTAAAGACAAGGCGCTTTTCAACATGGGGCTGATATACGCCCATTTCGACAACCCCGACACGGACTATAAAAAATCCATCGCGTATTTTTCAAAACTGATCAGTGAATACCCCCAAAGCCCCCTTGCGGAGCAGGCCAGGATATGGGTTAATGTGCTCAATGCAATCGAAAGGGCCAAGCAGGTGGATATTGAAATTGAAAAAAAGAAAAAGGAACTGGCAAGATAGAGGGGCAATGATTTCCGGGAAGATACTGGTTGTAGACGATGACGGCAACCTCCTCGAAGTAATAAGGATGAGGCTTGAATCGGCAAACTACGAGGTCGTCACCGCATCAAGGGAGGAGGAGGCGATAGAGGCTGTCAGAAAAGGGCTTTTCGACCTGGCCATTATCGATCTTCAGCTTGCCCGCAGTGACGGGATATCGTTCATGAAGGATGTTCACGAAATAATACCTGAACTGCCCGTCATTATCCTCACGGCGTACGGAACCATTGAAAGCGCTGTTGAAGCCATGAAAAAGGGGGCGTACAGCTATCTCACCAAGCCGTTCGATCCGCGGGAGCTCCTCCTGCAGATTGAAATGGCAATGGAGAACCGCAAGCTTGCTTCAGAGATAAAGAGGCTGAAAGGTCTCGTGGAAGAAAAGTACAATTTTGCAAACATCATAGCCAGAAGCGCCAGGATGCAGGACATACTGGCACAGGTGGACCTTGTTGCACGGACCGATTCCACGGTTTACATCTACGGTGAAAGCGGCACGGGCAAGGAACTGATTGCAAAAGCCATTCACCTGCGCAGCGAACGCAGGGACAAGCCCTTTGTGGCCGTAAACTGCTCCGCGCTGCCTGAAACCCTGCTGGAGTCAGAACTCTTCGGACATGAAAAGGGCGCATTCACCGGGGCGCTGAAAAAGACGGACGGGTTATTCGCCCGGGCCGACAAGGGGACGGTCTTTCTGGATGAGATAGGCGATATGCCACTGTCGCTTCAGAGCAAGAGCCTGCGCGTGCTACAGGAGCGGCAGTTCCGCCCGCTCGGCAGCAAAAGACCCGTTAAGGTGGATGTCAGGGTAATCGTCGCGACAAACAGGGACATAGAAAAAGAGGTCAGGGAGGGCCGTTTCAGTGAAGATTTGTTTTACAGGATCCATGTGATTCCGATTAATTTGCCGCCACTGAGGGAAAGAAAAGACGACATCCCCCCTCTTGTGAACCATTTCATAAAGAAATTCAGCAAGCCCATGAAAAAAAAGGTGAAAGGCCTGACGCCCCTTGCGATGCAGAAGCTCATGCTCCATGACTGGCCCGGAAATGTAAGGGAACTGGAGAACACAATCGAGTATGCAATGGCCATGACCACAGAGAACATCATTTCCGAAGATCTCATCCTCCCGGCAAGCGGCCTGTCTCCCGAACCATTGAAACCTCTTAACGAGGCAAAGGCCGAGTTTGAAAAAAACTACATCATCCATCTTCTTGAGCTTACAAAGGGCAATATCACGAGGGCGGCCGGGCTGGCGGGCAGGTGCCAGGCTGATTTCCACACCCTCCTGGAGAAACACGGCATCAACGCGGAAGACTTCAAGAAGTAGGGGGGCCGCCCGCTTATTTCAGGCTTTTGCCCAGCTTGCGCGACACCAGCTCATATACGGCAAGGACGATCCCCGCCACCACCCCGCCCCAGAGGGCTCCGGCAAGCACATCAGCCGGATAATGAACGCCGGCATATACCCTTGAGAAGGCGACAAGCGCGGCAAAGAAAAAGAGCGGCAGCGCGGTCTTCCTGAAGAAATGGGCATAGGTCGCGACTGTCGCAAAGGCATTCACCGCATGGCTTGAAGGGAGGGAAAAAGATTTTCCGCATCCGACAAGGAGCCTGACCCCTTCAAGCTCCTGGCACGGTCTCGGCCTCTGGAAAAAATGCTTCAGCGCATTGGAGCTTGCATCCCCTGCCGCAAGGGCAACCAGGCACAGGCCCACGACGAAAAGGCTTTTCTTCGGGTACCGGAAAAAAACGGGAACAGCGACGACCGCAAACAGCACAAACGGCAAGGTGGTGATAAACGGCATTATCACGTCGAGGAGGGAATTCTGCATTCCCCTGTTTATGAAAAAAAACAGGTCGGCATCCATGACATAATTTTAGATGAACCGGTATTCCTTAGTAAACCTTAATGTTGCATAAAAGATTCTTTGTTTTGCTCCCGCCATTGCAGCCATTTGGGTTAAAGTTCGGCAGCGTCCCGCCCGAATAATAACCTGATGATTAATGCTTAATGTTGCATAGACGTGCGGGGGGGCTGCCGGGAAACCTCCGGACTCCCCTGTCCGCCGCCGGTATTTTATGCAACTGCAAGGTTAATACTTAAAAAGAGGAGATAATTATGTCCGACAACAACAATGATGCGACTCGCCGCTGGACGGTGCTTGCAGGGGCGCTGATCGTACAGGTGATTCTGGGGACTGTTTATGCATTCAGTGTCTTTGTAAGGCCCCTTGAAATGGAATTCGGCTGGAGCCGCGCGACGACACAGTGGGCCTTTTCATTCGCCCTCGTTACATTCGCCGCAGTAATGATCCCCGCAGGCCGGCTGCAGGACAGGGCCGGCCCCGGGAAAGTGGCCTCCATGGGAGGCGCCCTGCTGGGCCTGTCCTTTATTCTCGGCTCGGTGCTGGTCGCTCCGGACAGGCCGTGGGCACTTTATATAACTTACGGCATTATCGGGGGAGCGGGGATCGGTTTTGCGTATGTCTGCCCCATAGCAGCGGCCATGAAATGGTTCCCGGACAAAAAAGGCCTGGTCACGGGCGTGTCGGTTGCCGGCTTCGGCGCAGGCGCTCTCTTTTTCGCAGGCCCGGCATCCACGCTCCTGCTTCCCCCGGGACAGGGGGCGGATGCCATGGGATTATCACAGGTTCTCCTTGTGGCCCTCGGGGTTTCACAGGGCAGCGGATTCGGCATCGGCTGGAAGGCTTTCTTCATATTCCACGGTGTCACCAGCGCTGTTTTCGTCATACTGGGAGCTTCCCTCCTGCGCAATCCGCCGGCCGGATGGCGGCCGCCATGCGTGTCCTCGGGGCAAGTTCATCGCAGTTCGGGGCAGGACACGGAATGGAGGGATATGCTGAACACGCCGCTTGCCTGTATGCTGTGGATTACCTTCATATTCGGAGCCACCTCGGGGCTGATGGCCATCGGCCAGTGGAAGCCCCTCATGGGAGACATACTGAACGGCAGGACATTCGCGCCTGCCTGGATGGGCGGCTTCGGCCGCTTTATCGAACCTGTGGGGGTGCTAGCCGTATTCAATGCGCTCGGCCGCATATTCTGGGGCAAGGTCAGCGACCTCATGGACCGGCCGCGGGCCATGATGATAATGTTCCTTGCACAGGGCATGGCATTCATGGTGCTTGTGAGCGTTGAATCGCATGCAGCCGTGTTTGTTGCGTCGGCATGGGTCGGGCTTAACTTCGGCGGCAACTTCGCCCTGTTTCCATCCGCAACCGCGGACTATTTCGGAACAAAGAACCTCGGCATGAACTACGGGTGGATATTCACTGCATACGGGGTCGCCGGCATCCTCGGCCCGGTGGCCGGGGGCGTGCTTTACGACGCGACGCAGGCGTATGTCATAGCGTTCGTATTCGCCGGGATACTGTGCTTTCTTGCAGCCGGCTGCTCTGTGGTAGTATGGAGCCTTGCAAGAAGCAGGATGCAGGAAGGCGCCCTGCCGCAGACAGTGCCGTATCTTCAGCCGGATGTCGATGTCGAACCTGTTGAAAAACCGGCGCCCCCCCGTGCGGAACCGTCTCCCGTCCGGGACAAAGGGTGCGGCACGTGAGCGCCTGCTGAGTGAGTCTGGACGATTCACCCGGCATAAAACCTAATGTCGCATAAGCAGGCTGGAGAGTCCGGCCTGCCGTCAGCTTCCGGCAAATCAGGGGGGGAGACGTGGCTAATAAAACTCTTTCAGGGCCGCCTCCACTGCCGGCGGATCAAATGACCGCCTCACGAGCGGACTTTCCCCGAGCACGGGAATCCTCTCCTCCATGACGGGACGGTCGTTCCTGTAGATTATGCCCAGTGGGATGCGTTCCCCCCACTCGAGCGACCTTCCGAACGCCCCGGTCCTGTCTCCGGGATCGTAGGCCGGCTCCAGGTGATAAACCCTCTCTTTATACCACTGGTATGTATTGATTTTGTTGAAAGTCACGCAAGGCTGCAAGATATCAACGAGGGAAAAGCCGTTGTGATTCACAGCCTCTTTCATCAACTCTTTCAGATGCCCGGGGTCGCCTGAAAAACCCCTCGCAGCAAAACTGCAGTCCATGGCCACTGCCAGCGCCATGGGATTCAGCCGTCCGGAAAGGACGCCGAGGGGCTGGTTTTTCGTCTTCATGCCTTCCATGCTTGTAGGCGAGGGCTGCCCTTTTGTAAGCCCGTATATCTGGTTGTCATGCACAAAGAGCGTTATATTTACATTCCTTCTGATTGTGTGTATGAGGTGGTTTCCCCCCTCGCCGTAGCAGTCCCCGTCCCCGGCAACGGCGATAACGGTCATCGCGTGGTTGGCAAGCCTTATTCCTGTCGCAACCGGAAGCGCCCTGCCGTGGAGGCCGTTGAAGGTATTGCATCTGAGATAATGCGGGAACTTGCTTGCCTGTCCTATCCCGGAGACAATGACAAACTCATGGGGCATGATGTTCATCTCCGCCATTGCCTCCACGAATGTCTTCAGTATGCTGAAATTACCGCAACCCGGGCACCATGCCGGGTCCAGCCCCTTATAATCCCCCGGCGACGGCATCTATTTCCCCTCCGAGGCCCTCAAGTGTAAACGGCCTTCCATCGTATTTATTGATCCCCGCGCTGAACTCGTATCCCGTCCCGGCCCTCATGAGGCGGGCGAACTGTCCCGTTGCGTTGTTCTCCACGCATACGGACACATCCGCATTGTTCAGGATGGAGAGATAATCAAACTTTGCTGTTGAAGGAAACGGGCAGATTGCGCTGAAATGCAGCATGGCAATGCTCATGTCTCCTGACAGCAGGTCCACCGCCTCCTTCATCACGCCGTACGTGGAACCCCAGCCTGCAATGACCACCCGTGGGTTGTCATCACCGTAAAAAAGCGGCGGCTCCATTTCCTGCCTGATAAGGGGCAGTTTCCTGAACAATCTCTTCCGGAGCATATTCACCCTTGTTCCGGCGTCTTCCGTAATATGTCCCTCCTCGTCATGTTCATCGCTGTCCGTCACAACCACGTGTTCCGCGTCCCCCGGGACGGCCAGCGGCGATACGCCGCTGTCGGTGAACTCATGACGCCTGTACCCGGGCAGGGATTTGAATGCATCGCCTTTCAGCCTGTATTCAGTATATGCGGTCCTGCCGGGGTCAAATGATTCAAACGTCCACAGGGAATCGGCAAGGTACTGGTCCGTGAGAATAACGGCGGGTATCTGGTATTTCTCTGCAATGTCAAACGCCCTTTGTGTGAGATGGAACGCCTGCTCCGGCGTGCCGGGCGCAAAGACGGCCCTCGGGAATTCCCCGTGGGCGGCGTACAGGGCGAATTCAAGGTCGGCCTGTTCAGTCCTTGTCGGCAGTCCTGTTGCAGGCCCGGGTCTCTGGGCAAGTGCCACGACGATGGGCGTCTCGGTCATCGCGGCAAGCGAAAGGCCCTCAACCATGAGCGCGAAACCGCCGCCGGACGTTGCTGTCATGGCCCTCACCCCTGCAAAGGAAGCGCCAAGCGCCATGTTCACGGCCGATATCTCATCCTCGGCCTGCTCCACGACAATCCCCCGGTCGTCCGCCCTGCCCGCCAGGTAAAGCATGATCCCGGTTGAAGGCGTCATGGGATAGCCTGCGTAGAACCTGCATCCGGATGCAAGCGCGCCGAGCCCTATGGCGTCATTGCCGGCGATCAGCATCTTCGGCCCGGAAACGGGCGGAACGGAAAAGGAGCACTTCCGGCAGTGTTTGACGGCGTAATCATGTCCCGCCGCCGCGGCATTTATATTGGCGTTTACAATCCCGTCCCCCTTTTTCCTGAAGGTATCCCTGATAATCCCCTCGAGTATATCCGGCCCCATACCCAGTATTCCCAGCACCGCACCGGTGGCAACGGTGTTGGCCGTGATTTTGCCGCCGCCGTGTTCGACTGCGAGGTTCGTGAAGGGAATATCAAGGAAATGCGGTCTTTCGTATACCTGCCCGAGCGCGGAGGAGTCGTAGATCAGCATTCCACGCGCCGAAAGCTCTTTTTCGTGAAAGACGATGCCTTCCCTGTCAAGAGCCACAAGGATATCCACCGCCTCCCTTACAGCCGTTACGGGCTTGCCGGAGACACGCACGTAAAAGAAATTGTGCCCTCCCCTTATGCGCGACTCGTAGTCCTGGTGTGTAAAGACATCAAGCCCCGACCTCGCAAAGACCCTCGCAAGGGTGTTGCCTATGGTCTGTATGCCCTGTCCGGCCTCACCGCTGATTTTTATTGAATAGTCCATGAAATTTCCCCCGGTGCATCATCCCCTGCCTGTCATGATGCCGCTTAGCCGGCGGCAGCAGGAACCGTTTCAGGAAAGAGGGTTCGTAGTGTTTCCTGAGATAATCACACGGTCTTCCCTTTAAAAACTGTCTCGTGAGGTGCCTGTAGCCCGTGTGGCCGAAGCCCGCGTATAAATACCTGTTGACAAGAGAAGTCTCGATCATTGGTTTAAGCTCCCTTTTCCAAAGCATATCATAATTCGAGCCGTTTATCAGGCTTTCAGCGGCAAGGCGGCCCGACATGACGGCATACCTCATCCCGAATCCCCACAACGCGTCCTGGAATCCCGCCGCCTCGCCGACATAAAGACTGTCGCCCTGTATCTGTGTGTCACGGAGAAAGATGTTCCCGTAGCCTCCGAACCTCTTTTCATCTTTCACATCAATATCCATTTTGTCCCTGAAAAAATCCAGCATCTTCCCGAAGCATTCATTTCCCCTCCGGAAGTCCCGGTAGAGGACCGCCGCCATTGTGCCGCGGCCCTCATGCACCATAACATACGCATAGCCGTCAGGGGCGATGTCATTGTCAAATATTACGCCGACTGTGTCTTTACCGTCCGTATTGAACGTTATGCCCACGATAGCCGCGTCGGCCCTTTTAGGGCCGGTTCCGACAACGGTCTTTCCGGTGGATGACCCTGGATCGAGACGATGGTTGAAAAGTATCTCGACACCCATGGACAGGGCCTGCTCCTTCAGCCCGGTGTCAAGTGTGCCGGGCATCGGCCCCCTCCTGACAAGGTAAAAGATCGGCCTGTCCGAACTGATTTCAGCGGGTTTCATCTCCGGCGCGAACAGTGTCCCGCCGTAATAGGGCACATACAGGAAATTCATCTCAATTCCCGTCTCCTTCAGCACCGCGGTGACGTCCCTTTCAGAGCTCCAGTTCTCAAAGCCCTGGAAATCCCCGCTCAGGCGGTGGCCCACATGCGGGGACATCTCATACACCCTGACGGGAAAGCCGTGCCTGCGCAGGACAATCGCGGCTGTCAGCCCCGCCGGGCCCGCGCCTATAACATTTATGGTCTCTTTCATTTCAGCATGTTACCCTTACAGCGGCGTAAAAAACACCGGCTGCCTGTTTACCTTACAGTTCCGCCTGCGGGGCACGGGAGTCTGACGGGGAGGCTTATCCGCGATACCTTCAGGGAATATCCCGCACGGCGTATCGACGTCTTTTTGAACTTCACATTCCGTTATTTCCTGCAATAATAACCTTACAGTGGCATAAAAATGCCGCCCGCGGGCAGGGGAGTCCGGCGGAAAAGCTTTATCTGCGATACCTTGGAGAGTATTCCGCACGGCTTATCGACATCCTTTGGAATTTCACTCTCCGTTACGTCCTGCAATAAAGACATATTTCCGATATCCCATCGCTTTATAAAGGTTTTACG
>JALSHG010000089.1 GCA_026982355.1 Thermodesulfovibrio sp. | reverse complement strand
GTCGACACCGACGGTGACGGCACATATGATGAAACTTTGGGACCATTCAAATGGACTGATCTGTAGCCGCCGGAGTATATACCCAGCCTTGTAATTCAGAAAAGGCCCGGTCCGCCGGGCCTTTTTTTCACCTTACAGTAAAAACACCGCCCCCGGGCAGGACGGTCCGGAGGTTTTACGGCGACTCCCCTTGCCCGCTCATGCGGCATTAAAGTCAACACCGGTAACCCTTGCCTTCAGTCGAGACTTCTGATAATATCTATACGATTAACCGGGTTCACTTACAGGGGTAATGACACCGGCTCTTCAACCGGTTCCCCTCCCTGCCCTACCCTCCCACGACAAAGAGGGAGTGATGGTTGCACAGGATTACATAGCCGTATTTTAACGCCCATGTATAATGAATATTTCGGGTTTCAGGAGTCCCCGTTTTCCATCGCCCCGGACCCGCGCTATCTCTACATGAGCGAACAGCACAGGGAGGCGCTGGCTCATCTGGTGTACGGCTTGAACAGTGACGGGGGCTTTGTCCTGCTGACCGGCGAGGTCGGAACGGGCAAGACAACCGTGTGCCGCTGCCTGCTTGAACAACTGCCTGAACATACCGCCGTGGCGTTTATCTTTAATCCCAGACTGACTGTTGAGGAACTCCTGGCAACGGTGTGTGATGAATTCGGCATCAGGTATCCTGAAGGCAACACAAGCATAAAGGTGTTTACAGACCTCTTGAACGCCTTTTTGCTGGATGTCCACGCCGGGGGCCGCAAGGCGGTTCTGATTATCGATGAGGCGCAGAACCTGGGTATTGATGTCCTGGAGCAGTTGCGCCTGCTGACCAATCTTGAGACAAACCGGCATAAGCTGCTCCAGATAATCCTGCTCGGGCAGCCCGAGCTGAGAGAGCAGCTCTCCCGACCCGCGCTCAGGCAGCTCTCTCAGCGCATTACGGCCCGTTACCACCTCGGGCCACTCTCCCGGAACGATACAGGCGCGTATGTAACGCACCGCCTCTCGGTCGCTGGATTGCAGAAAAAACTGTTCACCGGTTCAAGCATAAAGAAATTATTTCATTTAAGCGGCGGAATTCCCCGCCTGATAAACATACTGTGCGACCGCGCCCTGTTAGGCGCCTTCGCCGGTGAAAAAAACACGGTGAACAGCAGCCTCGTAAAAAAGGCGGCGCGCGAGGTCCTTGGAGAAGACGGGGCTCACGGCAACCGCGTAACGCCTTATGTATGGGTGACGGCCGTTCTCATACTTGCAGTGCTCGGGGCCGTGCTGTCAGCCGCTTACTACAATAAAAATATACCGTCGGAAACAGCAACGGGCGGTAAAACAGGCATGTCAAGTGCAGCCGGAAACACTGAAAACACCCCCCCGCAAACCGCAGGCCTTCAGTGGCCTTCCGTTGGACCCCGTGACAGGGATAATATCGCCGCCTTCATGGAGCTTTTCAGGTTATGGGGCATTTCCTATAATCCCGGCGAAGAACCATCGCCGTGCAGGCAGGCTGAATCACAGGGTCTGCAATGCCTGAGCGGACCGGGCGGCCTGAACGACCTGCGGCGCCTCGACAGGCCGGCTGTACTTAAGCTCTTCGACGATCGGGGCGGTGAGTATTACGCCGCATTGACGGCGCTGGAAACAGACACGGCGACCCTCGTAACCGCAACGGAAACAAGGCATGTTGCGGTCAGGGACATTGAATCCCGCTGGCTCGGTGATTACACATTACTGTGGCGCACTCCTCCGGATTACCGCGGCGAACTTATGCCCGGCAAATCCGCCCCCCTCGTGCGCTGGATAGACAGGGAGCTGGCCGCTGTCCAGGACAGGCCGTTTCGGCCCGTTGAAGGTACGGAATTCAGCGGTTCCCTTGTAAATTACGTAAAGAAGTTCCAGCTATCACGGGGCCTGGTTCCCGATGGAATCGTGGGTCCGAGGACCCTGATACACCTGAACACGGCTGCCGGCATGGACACACCGAAATTAAGCGCCGGCGGAGGGGAAAAGTAACATGTCTTTTATTCTCGATGCACTTAAGAAATCCGAACGGAACCGCAGGCGCGGGCCTGTGCCTGATGTAATGACAGTGCATTCTTACCGTTCATCGCGTGAGCCGGAAAAACACCTCCTGTGGCCTTACCTGTTTCTGGCCGCCATGCTGATAAACGCAGGCATCCTGGCGGCCTTCCTGCGGCCGTGGGAGTCAAAGACCAGGGAGGCCGCCGTTCAGACAGTCACGGAACAGCACGCGGAATCCGGGCCTGCACCATCTGTCGGGGGAAAACACGTTGACGTGAAGCCGGCGCAGCCCGTGCAAAATACCACCGAAACAGAAGGCGCTTCAGGTCCCCGCAGACAGAAAACGGGAGGCACTGCCGATGTAAAGGTCAACGCCGTGGATCGGAAAGCTGTTGCCGGCAAACAGCAACCCGCACGCGATATAACCGGTGAGACGGCGGCGCTTGACCTGAATCCCTCCCCCGAGGACCTGGAACTCCTCCGGGAAAAAATCAGGGAGGAACGCTCGCCGGCCGTTGAACCCAGTTCACCGGAACTCCGGGCCGGAGAACATGCTGAAGGCGCACGGGAAAAAGGAATTGCGGATATAAGCAGGATACCGGAGGCGGTCAGGAAAAAACTGCCGGAGATTTCCATTACAGGACACATTTATTCTGATGACCCGTCATCACGCATAGTGAATATCAACGGAATCATCATGCGCGAGGGGGATACGCTTGCGGAAGGGCTGAAGCTGGAGGAGATCACCATATCCGGCGTCATTTTAGACTACAGGGGCCTGCGTTTCAGCATAAGGGCGTTTTAGCCTTGCAATAGAAACACCGCCCGGTTCATCCTGTATCAGGGCGACTTCATATCCAGGAACTCTTTCCGCGCGACAATCAGGAACACCCGGCCGGTCTGTTTCAGATGCCCGGCTATCCTCTCCGCCTCCCCGCCGTGGCCGAGAAACAGGTCCACCCTTCCGTGACCGCGAATCGCCCCTCCGGTATCCTGCACCAGGGCAAAACGCCTGACGGGCCTCCACCCGGCTATACTGTCGCCGTCAAACACGGGCAGCTTTGTCTCGATATATGCCAGCCCTCCCCTGGGCACCGCCCTTGTGTCCATGGCCACTGAACGGTTCGGGGTAAGGGGGACGTTGATATTTCCAAGGGGCCCGTCTTCCGTCTCGCGAAAGAAGACGTAGCTCTGATTATGGCTCAGTATCTCCCGGACCTTATCAGGATTGGCATACAGATACGCCTTGATTGACTGCATGGACATCTTTCCGGGCGGGATCCTGTCTTTAAGGACAGCGCCTATCGCCCTGTATGGACGGCCGTTTTTCTGTGCATAATTAATGCGTTTAAGGCTGCCGTCAGGCAGTCTTATAAGCCCGGAGCCCTGTATCTGGAGGAAAAACAGTTCTATCCCGTTGACATACGCAATCGGCTCGGCGCGCCCCTGCAGTATCCTGCCGTAAACTATTTCATCCAGCGAGTAGTAAGGGACCAGACGCCTGCCCTGCAACCGCCCGACGATCCTCTCGTTCCTCCACTTCTCCGAAAACCGCCCGAGGTCCACCTCTATCAAATCCCCGGGCGTTTTATAGACAGGTTCTGAAAGTTTTTCCGTGGGTGCCGGGCTGCCCTCCAGCACCGGCTCGTAGTAACCCGTGAAAAAGGCCTTGCCGCCGGCATTCCTGCTTTCAAAAAACAGAAACTTTTCTCTCAGTAGGGCTGTTCTCTCCCTGCCCTCATGGTTCCTTATTATGCTTATGAAGAGCTTCATGGAGGCCGCCATCTCCCGGGAGGAATAGATCAGCCCGTCATATTCAAAGGTCATGTCCCCGGGCAGCCGGCTGTAGTACAGGAGCGAACGGCCGGCGGCCTGTTCAAGTCCCGCGAAATCCATATCATCACTCCAGCCATAAAGATACACCTGAATGGAGGATAATTCTTTGATGGCCGGCCTTGCGGGTGGGCGCGTCAGCAGGGCGCAGCCGGCCGAGACTGAGACAAGAAACAAAGCTGCCGCGCAAACCGGCAGATATCTCTTAAACCCTGCGCCCATGTTTCACCATCAGGCATCTCACCGCTGCGATAAACCCTGACGGCGAGGTTCTTGCGGAAGTCCTCCGCCTGTCACCTGCAGCGGAAAGAGAGGTCTTACAACTCATCGGCACCGAAAGATTTCCCCCTCCGGTCGAAATGACATATACAAGCTGTTTTCATACTTTTGCAAGAGGCTCAGTATGTGCTCTGAACTCAGAACTTTGAACCGAACGCTTTATATGCATGATCAGGATGAACGCATCTGTTTGATAATATTAAAAAGCTCTTTGGATGCCAGGTGAGGGCCCATCTGTTCGTAACCTTCGATGCCGAGCCTGGTTCTTACCTGTCCGACCTTTACCCCCGACTCGAACATCCTGCTGAAATACCGCCTGACTATCTTCTCATGGGTCTCTTTGCGCTGCGGGGCGCCGAAAGGATTTGCAAAGTAAGTATGCACTATACCCTTTTCGTCGGTTGTCCCTTTGGCAAAGCGGGCACCGCTTCTGAATACGGAAAGGGCCTCTTCCATGGATGAAAAAAACTCTATAATGGGGTGCTCGTCGTCTATCTTCTCATAGTTGTTGGCATAAAGCACGATATCGAGAGGATACCCCCTGATTATATGGGAATACCGCGTTATAGGCACTATGAGGCGCGCATTGCCTTTATCCGGATTCATGAATATGCTCCTGTCTATCTCTTCATACGCATATCCGGGCTGCAGGTCGTCGAGTCTCACAAATGCGCCGATTTCCGTCCCGTAACCGACTACTTCCCCCCTGTCGTTTACGGCGATTGAACCCATATCATCAAAGATGATCCTCATTTCGCAGATATGCTCATCCGCAAGCACGCGGAATGCCTCAAGGGTCTCGGACTTCCCGGCGCCGCTGTCGCCGATTATCAGCACATTGGCACTGCCGCCCTCCTTGAGCCTGATATACACCATTGCCCCGTGAACAGGCATATATCCCCGGTTGAGCATGGCGATGTTATGCAGTGTAAGCGTCATCTTCTTGAAATAGCCGAAATAATCAACCTCCTCAGAGTGGGCTATCAGGCCTATGAGGATGCCTGTCTCCGGATCCTCGTAAAACGCCGTATTATGCGGCAACCCCCTGTACTTAAGGCCGAAAAGCAGCATTATTTCCGGCTGCCTGCCTTCAATGTCTTCAAAATCCGCTATTTCAAAGAGATTGCTCAGGGAGAGCCCCAGTGATATAAAGTCCTGATGAAAATATATATGCGCGGTCAATGCCCCGACCTTTGCGGGGAAACAGAACCACTCGCCGGGGTCAATCTGAAGCATCCCGTCCTTCAGCCCGCTTATTTCACTGAACTTGCCCTTTCTCTTGTTCATCTCCGGGTAAAGAATCAACGGAGGCTCTATCAGTGAAAGCCTGATAAACGGAACATCCAGCAGCACCTCAAGCTCTTTGGGGCACTTCCACTCTATCTTTTCAAGAAGCATCCCCATATTGGCGCCGGCCGGCAACTGCCTGTAAACACGCGGGTTTTTTCCGAGCAGGTTTTCTCCGACACGCCTGTACACGTAAAGGACGTTATTCTTGAGTTCATCATTGGCCTTGATAAACCGGGTGTGAAGTATATTGCTTTTTGCATACCCGGACCTTTTGGGCGCTTCAATGTAGATGAACCTCTCCATGCGCCTCCAGTAGTTGTACAGTTCCTCGATAAACTCGTGCAGATACTCGGGATTTGATATTAAACGTTCGTAGTCCCTGTTCATTGCAAGCACTTCCGCGGCGGTATGGCCGGCAAGGAGCCTGAAGAGGTTGACGAGGCTGCCTGCCATTTCATCGCGCCTGACGCCGGGCAGGCTCTCGCTGAGAAAGGCAAAAATGGAGCTGCCTTTTGATGCGATCCGCTCTATGAACCTCTCGACAATTTCAAGGAACAGGGGGCTTCTCAACAGTTTCTCGGGGGTGTCGCAGTCAAGGCCCGCATAGTCGAATATCACCTTCTTTCTTGTTATAACGTATGGTCTTGCCGTTTTGACAACAGATGCACCAGCCATAAACCCGGTATCCTTTCCGTCCGTGCCGTTGTGCCGGGAACTTCCGGCGTTTAGTGTGAATGAATATTATAACATTCAACAGCATGCTATTTCATAGCCCCCGGATGGAATTTTTACCACTTCCGCCGGTGCCTGATTATCTTCGCAACGGCATAAAAATAGCGCCCGCGGGCAGGGGAGTCCGGAGGTTTTACGCCGCCCCCCCTGCGGTTTTATGCAACATTAAGGTTGGTTACGGATAGCATTAAAAAACCGAATGCGATATTATTATTGCAACCGGTTGAGGTTAAGATACCGTCTGAAATTATCCGTAGCCTGATGTTACGGGATATTTCCTGCAACGGTACGGTAAATGAAGGGGGTTATTATGAAAAGACTTACCAGGTATTTCCTTGAAGGGCTGCTGGTATTGATTCCACTGGTGGCCACAATTTACGTTGTTTACGCCGTGTTCACGAAGATCGACTCTATTTTCAGATTCGGGATGCCGGGGCTGGGGTTTCTGGTCACCATACTGACCATAACCCTGGTGGGATTCATATCGTCAAACTTCATAACAAGCTGGCTGGTGCGTCTTGTCGAAAAGATATTTTCAAAGCTGCCGCTTGTGAAGATGATCTATACATCCGTCAAGGATTTGATAGGCGCATTTGTGGGCGACAAAAAGAGTTTCGACAAACCCGTGCTGGTCACGCTTTCCCCGGAGAGCAACATCCAGGCCATAGGATTTGTAACACGCGAAAGCCTGGAGAATATAGGACTGGCGGACAGTGTCGCCGTGTATCTTCCCCAGTCCTACAACTTTGCAGGGAACCTCATAGTCGTGCCCAAAGAGCAGGTCACCCCACTGACCGCGGAAAGCGGCGATATAATGGCATTTATCGTATCAGGAGGAGTTACGGCAAAGTAAACCTTGCAGCGGCGTAAAATACCGCCCGTTTATGCAACATTACGGTGAAAATACCGGCGGAGGAACTCTGAACCGGGCAAGGCTCCCCTGCCGGTTCATGCGGCATGAGGCTCAGCCCAGATCTTCCTTGCCGGTCATCTCTTCAATATCGATCCTGACCACACCTGTTATCCTCAGCTTTTCTTCCGGAATTTCACCATAGTCCCCTTCAGGCTGGTATTTCTCCATGAGGCGCTTCAGGGCGAACAACTTCTCGGCACGGTCCTCGATAATATGCGCCCTGCCCTTTATGATTATACTCCTGTAGAGATATTCAGCCTCACATGGCTGATTCTTCGCCCTTACGTACGTCAGGGGCAGGTCTGTTTCAAAACATACCCGGTTGTCTCTCTTTATATCGTCGATTTTTTCGCCTTCCAGTGCCGTATGGAAATATATCCTGCCTTCATCGTATACAAAATTAAGCGGCTTTACCATCGGATAGCCGTCCCTGCCGACGGTCCCCAGCCTGCCCACATGGCAGGTATGCAGCAACTTAAGAATTATCGACTTGTTTTTTATTTCCTTTTTACTCCTGCGCACTGCAAATCCTCCTTGCACAAACATCCAACTGTTACATAACCTGCCGTTGCATAAAACTATTGCCCGGACTCTGAACCGGCTCCCCCGGCGGACTCCCCTGCCGGCTTATGCCGGCATTAAGGTTAAGGTTTATGCAACATCAAGGGATAAAACTCAGGACGATATCCGCAATTATCGCCAGTATAGAGAGCATGAATATTATATAGTAATTGACATCTTCCATGGACTTTTCGATTGATGACAGAAGATATGTAACCACCTCCCTGTCCTCCGGCGAAAGACAGGCATTGGCCCTCACCTTTTCTATCAGTTCGTACTCCTTTATGGCCATTTTCCTTTTGCGTGAAATGGAATACCTGTAAAGAAAGAAAACCAGGTATCCCAGGACACCCGCATACCATACCGGTCTTACCCATGAAGGTTCAATGTGCTGAAAGACTATAATAATCCTGAAGGCCACGGCCGACAGGAGGCCGAGCAGAAAAAACCAGTAAACAGTGGACCTTGAAACCGTATGCGGGGGTTTTTTCATCATACGGCTCCGGGGTCAGCGCCATTGCGCGGGTAATATGTCTCCTATTTTCTCATCCACCGCCTTCCTGGTCTTTTCGTCCACTTCAAGCACGGGCGGATACCACGGTTTCATGCGGCAATCAAACACCACGGGCTCGCGCAGGCGCGTATGGAAGCGGAGTGTCCGCGGCCTGTTTCCATGGATGTCGCCGGCCGGTTCGAAACGCGTGAAAAAAGTCCAGAGAAATTCCTTCAGGTTAAGAGTTGCAGCCCTGCTGTCGTCAACAAGCACGATCACAGGCCATGCCGACAATCCGCCGTCCCTGGCTATTTTCCTGCCGAGGCCGGGAGCGGAGCCGTACGGCTTCCCTTCAATTACAAGGGTGCCCGGCAGGAATGCCACGGGTCTGTCGCATCCGTCCGGCAACCGGCCCCTGAATTCCCCGGGTAATTTTCTCAGGGGCTCTTTTCCCAGCCCCATGAGCACCGCCTTTGAGCCCCTGTTCACCCCGGGCCCCGTATAGTCAAGGGTGTCCTGTGAGACATTGTCAAAGACAAACAGGTCGGTCTGCCAGTTGACACGCTCCAGGACATGGGTCCACAGCCTTGGAAAATCCGACACATCAATATCCCCGTCTGTGATTATCAGGAATTTTGTCAGTGACAACTGTCCTTCCCCGAGAATTCTCATTGCGGATGCAAAGGCCTCCCTGGGATAGCGGTTGTACACCCTGGCTGCGGCAAGGGGATGAAAGCCGGTGTCGCCGAATGTCTTCAACTGTCTTACTCCCTTCATGACAAGCGGAAAAAGCGGCGACAGCAGATCCTGCAGATAATCACCGATGTAGTAGTCCTCCTGCCGGGGCCTGCCGACCACGGTGGCCGGATAAACTGCATTCCTGCGGTAATACATCCTGTGGACATTGAATACGGGATAGTCGTGTTTTAACGAATTGTAACCGAAATGGTCTCCGAACGGGCCTTCCGGTCTCCTGATAAACGGAGGCACTTCCCCTTTCAGGGCAAACTCCACATCGGCGACCAGGGCATGCCCGCCGAGAGGGTCATCAACCATCTCCAGCCGTTTTCCCAACAGCAGCGAGGCCAGTATGAGCTCCGGGACGTCCTCCGGCACAGGCGCTATTGCCGAAAGTATCAGCGCCGGCGGGCCGCCGATGAACAGGCTGACCGGGAGGGGCCGCCCCTTTTTCTCTGCAACATCATAGTGATAGCCCCCGCCTTTGTGTATCTGCCAGTGGATACCGGTGGTGCAGTCGTCATGCCTCTGTATCCTGTACATTCCCAGATTGTGCCCCCTGCCTTCAGGGTGTTCGGTGTAGACAAGCGGCAGCGTAATAAAAGGCCCTCCGTCAGTATGCCAGGAGGTCAGCATCGGGAGCTCCGATAAACGGGGAGGGCTCTGCCTGTTATGCAGGATGGGAGCATCCTTTACCTTCCTGAGCCCGATCTTCAGTCCCTGGAGGAAGATGTTTCTCGCGTTCCAGAGTTTTCTTATGTCCAGCGGAAAGATATTTTCCGCGAGTTTCACTATCTCACTGACGAATTGCACGGGCCGCCTGCCGAAGGCGAGTTCCATCCTGCGCTCCGTGCCGAAGAGATTTGTCACAACCGGGAATCGGCTGCCCCTGACATTCTTAAAGAAAAGCGCAGGCCCGCCCCTTTCTATGACCCTCCTGTGTATCTCGGCGATCTCCAGGAAGGGGTCCACCTGTGTCTCGACAAGGAGCAGTTCGTTTTCCTTCCTGAGCATCTCGATAAAACCCTGCAGGTCTTTAACCTGATCCATGGTTGCATTCTCCTTTTGTTTACCTTACAGTTGCATAAAAACATCGCCGGTTTATGCAACGCCGGGGAAAAGTCTTCTCTGGTCTTCCCTTAACCGTGCAAATCTCTCCTCCGGAAAATAAAAAACACCTTTAAACACCCTGTTCATAACAGCAATCAACTGGCGGAACTTGTACGCATCATGATGGGAATCACCCCCGTGTTCGGACCTGCGCCAGCTTTCCTCGTCCGATATGCGCAGCTCCAGTGCCAGTGTGTGCTGTTCCGTTTTTTTATCGATATGATGCCTGTTCATGTAGTCCGGTGTGCCCGGTATCAGTATCTCGTTGCTTCCGGCCTTGCGGTGAACAGGCACGCAGAAATTTATCTTGCACTGAAACTTCTTATGTCCCGAGGAAGAATACGGGTTTTTTGCCGTGTTGGCGCCAAGGGCGTTGTAGAAGCTTCTCGCATTGGCAAGCAGCTCTTTGTCATCAGGCACAATATCCTTGCCCTCGCTCCGGCAGAGGCTTATCATCAGTCTCCTTACCGCTTCAATCATGCTCTCCGGGCTGTCGAACAGTGTCTGGGTTATGGAATGGGATATGGTGTTTTCCTGGAGTATGACGCCCCTTTTCTGAAGTGCATGGAAAAGCTTAAGTGTATCATCTCTGCTCTTCAGAATGAATGTGATGGCAAGTATGTCCCTGATATTATGGGCCTCTCCATGCACATCCTTGCCCAGCTTGGTAAACATGCTCTCAGGGCTCTTCAGCCTGGACTTGATATCCGCAATATCAACCTCGACGCCGTCTCCGCTGTTGAACACGAGGCATCCCTTTTCATGATCAAACCTGAGCGATTCGCGGAGCTTGAGGAAAAAAGTGGAAATCTTGACAAAGGCCCTTTGGGCGGCCTCGTTTTCAGGGATGAGTTCCGGATGCTGCCAGTCATAATTATATAAGTCCTCCAGGCTTTGTCCCTGCTCTTCCAGAAACATCCCCAGTTGGGCATAGTCGTTTATATCCTGGCTGTCTTCTTCAATCGACTTGATCAGGTGGGCCATCTTCAGAAGCGAACAGGCCATCTGCTGCCACAGGCGCGGCACGTCCATATCGACGCCTCCCCTGTAGCCGTAAAACACACGCGGGTACTTTCTCGAGGAGGCCAGAAGGAAGAGATGACGCGGATCATCGGATACTATATTTCTGAACTCGGGTGTATGCAGGGTGGATTCTATTTCCCCGATCTTCCGGAGACAATCCCGGTAAAGGGGGGCGTTTCCGGAATTCAACGGCAAAAGGGCCTCAAGCTGTTTTTTTACAAAAGGGAACATGGAATAAAGAAAATAACGGTATGCCTGTTCAACATACTTCAGCGCCCGTTTTTTCTCGCTCTCGTGCAATTCATCTTCAACAGTATCAAACCCCCGGTTGCCCATCATTTTTGTAGCCTGTCCGAGAGCGGTTTCATAATCCCCCGCCCTCAACAACAGGTAAGGGGTCATTTCGGTCCTGTCCAGCACGGAACCGAAAATCTCATGATGAAGCTCCTGGCCCGATGTTATGTCTTTAATCCCGTCCGTTACGCCTTCCATTACATTTACATTTCAACCTTACAGTTGCATGAAAATACGGCAGCAGCGCAGGCTTCCCCGCGCCGTTTTATCAATACGGGTTATAGTATAACAAAAACGGTTTACCTTAATGTTGCTTAAACGGGCAGGGGAGTCCGGTGGTTTTACGCCGCCGTAAGATAAATTCAAGATTCAAGAAGAATACTCCGTAATATTGTTTGGGCACACATCGGCGCAAAGAGGTGATAAAATTTTCTTATGAATGCTGAAAAGTCTCCGAAGCTTTCTCCCGGTATCATTCTACTGTTGGTTTATCTCATATATTCTGCGATCATCTCGTTCTTCGGCCTGTTCAGACCCGTAGTGACAGCCGGGCCGCTGCTTCTTACAGGATACAAGGCGGTTGTCTGGAAGTTGCTCGTCCTCCTGGTGCTTACCACCGGACAGCCGTAATCATATATCTTTTCATGCTGAGAAAAAAAGGATTCGGAGAAAAGACATGGACAAGCTGAAAGCGCTGGAGACACTTTCAGCGGGGATAAAGGGCGGTTCCACGGAACAGATTATGCTGTATGTATTACTGATGATACCGATAGTGTTTATCGGTATCCCTCTCCTGCAAGCCCTGTTTTTATGGATGACTTCACGGCTTATGCGCTTTGAAAAGGGAAGCTTTTTCAAGGCGGCGCTGAGAGAATATACGTGCTTGAGGCATGATGCGGCGCTCCATGGCCCGGGTGATGAATTATTTCCGCGAGTTCCGGATCCTGGCCCATGTATCCCGCAGGGTCACCGTCCTGTTGAACACCGGTCTTCCCGGCGCGGAGTCGGGGTCGACACAGAAATATCCGACTCTCTCGAACTGGTAGCGGCCGCCCGGCGGGGCCTCCGCCAGGGACGGTTCAACACGGCAGGACCGCAGTATCTCCAGTGAATACTGATTCAGATGCGCACCGAGGTCATCGCCGATCTCGCCCGGGTCGGCGGTTGTAAACAAATGGCTGTACAGCCGCACCTCGGCGACGACTGCATGCGGGGCCGACACCCAGTGGAGGGTCGCCCTGACCTTACGGCCGTCAGGGGAGTCCCCGCCCCGTGTCCGGGGGTCATAAGTGCAGTGTACTTCCGTAACCTCGCCCGTGCGTCCGTCCCTTACCACATCAGTGCATGTAATGAAATACGCATACCGCAGCCTCACCTCCCGTCCCGGTGAGAGGCGGTAGAACTTCTTCGGCGGCTCCTCCATGAAGTCGTCCCGCTCTATGTATAAAACGCGTGAAAAAGGCACCTTCCTTGTCCCGGCGCCCGGGTCTTCCGGATTGTTCACGGCCTCAAGCTCCTCCACCTGCCCCTCCGGGTAGTTGATTATAACGAGTTTCAGCGGACGCAGCACGGCCATCACCCTCGGCGCCGTCCTGTTTAAATCCTCCCGGATGCAGTGCTCGAGCAGGGCGATGTCAACCACGCTGTCCCTCCTGGCAACGCCTATGCGCTCGCAGAAATTCCTTATCGAGGCAGGGGTGAAGCCCCGCCTCCTCAGGCCGGATATTGTGGGCATCCTCGGGTCGTCCCATCCCCTGACATGGCCTTCTTCCACGAGCTTCAGGAGTTTTCTCTTGCTCATGACCGTATGGCTGAGATTCAGACGCGCAAACTCGATCTGCTGCGGATGGAATATTCCGAGCTTATCGAGGAACCAGTCATACAGGGGGCGGTGGTCTTCAAATTCGAGGGTGCAGAGGGAGTGTGTAATCCCCTCGATGGAGTCCGAGACGCAGTGTGCGAAGTCGTACATGGGATAAATGCACCACCTGTCGCCCGTTCTGTGATGAGTTGTGTGCTGTATCCGGTAAATAACCGGGTCCCGCATGTTGATATTGCCCGAGGTCATGTCGATTTTTGCGCGGAGCGTGCGGGCGCCGTCCTCGAACTCACCGGCCCTCATGCGCTCAAAGAGATCGAGGTTTTCTTCGACCGTCCGGTTGCGGTACGGGCTTTCCCTGCCGGGTGAGGTCAGAGTCCCCCTGTACTGCCTTATCTCTTCAGCGCTCAGGTCGCAGACATACGCCATACCGGCCTTTATCAGCTCGACGGCGTAGCGGTACAGTTGTTCAAAGTAGTCTGATGCGAAGAACAACCTGTCACCCCAGTCGAACCCGAGCCACCTGACATCCGACTTGATCGACTCCACGTACTCCGCCTCTTCCCTGCTCGGGTTGGTGTCGTCAAACCGCAGGTTGCAGAGGCCGTTGAATTCACGGGCCACGCCGAAATTCAGGCAGATGGACTTTGCATGGCCGATATGCAGGTAACCGTTCGGCTCGGGGGGGAAACGAGTGTGAACCCTCCCGTTGTTCCTGCCGGCCCTTATATCCTCCCTGATGATATGACGTATGAAGTCTGATGTGTGTTCCGAGGCGTCTCCGCTCATATATGCATCTCCTTTCATCATTCCCTCCGGGTCCGGGAGGGTCCGGGATTATGAAACAATTTTACATGAACGCCGCACAAATTCTCCACAGAATTAAAGAAATCGCCCTTGCTTCCCGATAATATACCTTAATATTGCATGAACGTGCAGGGGAGTCCGCCGGGAAACCGCCGGACTCCCCTGCCCCGCAAGCGGTGTTTTATGCCGCTGTAAGGCAAACACTACGCCGGCATGACAACAGTGGCGGCATATGTCTTCTGAACGGATTTCATGAACAGGGTTTCCGGAAAAAGCGAGATGAACATTCATCATGACAACAGCGGTTCCGCGGATACGGAAATGTCCAGGCTGGAGAGGAACATCTACATAATCGCCGATGAGGTGCTTGATATCCTCAAGCAGCTCTCCCGTGAGAACAAGAAGCAGCTCAATGCCAGGCTTATCGCCGAGAAGATGTTCACAAAGGATACGGTCAAACAGATGCTGGCCCGTCCGGCCCGGGAAGAATGCAGGGGAGGAAAGGATTTCTCACCCCTCAGGACAATAGCCGACGGTGTGCTTGACAAGCTCTCCGAGCTTCTCCCTTCATTTATGAATGAAAAATTCAGGGACCTGAAAGACCGGTTCGACGACGAGAGCCTCCTTGAGGATTCGACGGTCTGGCTGAATGCATCGATAAGGATCGTAAGAAAATATATCGATTCCATCTCAAACAAAAACAAAGAGCTCGAGCTCTTTATACACCAGACCATACAGTATCTCTCGGAGACCGAGAAACGCCTGACGGGCGAGTTATCCGCCCACCAGGAGAAGTTCAACGCCGACAGGGCGTTTGAAAAAGACATATCAGCGCACATGAGTATGATAGAGCAGGACTTCAGCTCCGGCACCGACATCAACGATATCAGAAAAGCCGTCCTTGACAAGATAGAAAACATCAACAGGAGCATTGAAAAAAAGAGGGAACAGGACCTGCTCAGGCTCAAAGAGACGGAAAAGACCCTGCAGGAAATGGGCCGGAGAATCTCGGATATCAAAAAGGAAGCCGATGAGCTGAAAAAGAAGGCTGAGGAGATAGAGAACGAGTCTTTCCACGACAGGCTCACCGGGCTCAAGAACCGCAAGGCGTATGACGAGGAGATAGTCAGGGCACTGGCCGCGGCGCAGCGGCATAATGTCCCCTGTTCCCTCATGATCTGCGATATAGATCACTTCAAGAAGATAAACGACACCTACGGGCACAAAGTCGGAGACCTGACGCTCAGGAAACTGGCCGCCCTGTTGAAAGAAAGACTGAGGACAAACGACTTCATAGCCCGGTACGGCGGAGAAGAGTTCGCCGTTATCCTGTCACATACCTCCCTGCAGGATGCTGTAAAAGTCGGTGAAAACGTCAGGAGCTTCATCAACAATTCACTGTTTTCATATAAAAACAGGAAGATTCCCGTGACCATCAGCATAGGCATCAGTTCTTTCCGCAGCGATGACGACGCCACGACGATATTCGAGAGGGCGGACGAGGCGCTTTACCTTGCCAAGGAGTCGGGCAGGAATAGCGTAAAGACCGAAGAGGATGTCATGGGCGGCATAGCCCCCGCCATGGGTTGAGCGGCTTGTTCCCGCTGTAACCGCACCCCCACAACTGCACACCTGGCACATCCGGCAATCTGAGAATCGCTCGGAACAGGTTAAAGAAATCCCGGTGAAGTTCCGATTGTAAATCAAACAATTGAAAATTGACCGAGGTCTCAAATGCATACTGCAAGGCTTAAGAAACTGGTAAAGGATCTCCGCCACCACGACTCCGCCAAAAGACGCTATGCAGCCGAAGCGCTGTCGGAAGGAGATGAAAGGGCGGTTTATCCTCTGATAAAGGCTTTAAGGGATGAAAACTTCGGCGTTCAGGACGCAGCGATCCGCTCCCTGATGGAGATAAAGGGAGAGTCCACGGCATACATGCTGCTGCCTCTTCTAAGGGAAAACGCCTTTCTGCGGAATACCGCCATCATGATTATAAAGGAAATCGGCCGGGAAGCCGTCCCGCTGCTCGTTCCTCTCCTGAGGGACCGTGATGATGATGTCAGGAAATTCGCCCTGGACCTCATCCAGGACATCAGATATTGCGATTATCCGGAAAAACTGGTGGAACTTCTCAGGAACGATCCCAACCCCAATGTCAGGGCCGCTGCTGCAAAGGCCCTGGGCGCATTGAAGTACCGGCCGGCGGAGCCGCATCTCATGGATGCGCTGAAAGACGAGGAATGGGTGTGTTTTTCCGCCATAGAAGCCCTTACCGACCTGGGAGGCGACGGTTGCCTGCGCTCGATTGAAGCCCTGCTGGACAGCCCCTCGGAGGCCATAAGATTTGCAGCGCTTGAAGCGCTCGGGAAGATCGGCTCTCCCATGTCGGTCAAACCCCTTGTTGAGCATATATCAAGAAGCGACGGATATGAAAAAAACGCCGCCATAAAAAGTCTCGTCCGCACAGGAGATGTCCCCTCAATACCCGGTATGTCCGACAGTCTTGTTGAAATCCTGAGGGAAGGGGAGTGGGAAGACCGGTTAACAGCGATAAAAGGGCTGGTTGCGATTAAGGAGACGAGCGCGATTCCACATATGATTGATATAGCGGGCTCTTACGACACCTCCGTCCCGGACAATGAAGAAAAGGTCTCGATAATCAAGGAAGCTGTGAAAAGCCTCGACTGCAATGAGCATCTTCTGAATATTCTCAACGACCGCTCCATGAAATTCCGCGGAAGGTCCATAGCCGTGGACATAATAGGAGATCTGAAATGCAGTGAAGCTGTCCCGGCACTTATAGAACTTTTAAATGACGAGTGCAGGGATGTCAAACGCTCTGCCGTGAATTCCCTCGGCAAGGCAGGAGGCGATGAAGTGAAAGAGAGCCTTATCGATATGATTAATGAACATGACAGCCACGTCAGGAAGACGGCCGTCATCTCGCTCGGCAAGATACGGGAAGAGGCCGCGTTTGAGCCTCTCATGAAGTTTCTCCATAATGAGAAATATCATGATGTTATCCGTGAGTTTATAAAGGCGCTGCTTAATATCAATCCCTCCGTGTTTCTGTCGCGCATACATGAATACAGTGATTACGTCAGGGAGATCGCCGCGGAATATGTGTCTGACATCAAGACGGGGGATTCATGCTGAACATTCCTCTTGTCGATTCAACATTTAAAGAGATAAGAGACTATATCTATGAAAAGAGCGGCATCCATATAGCAGATAACAAAAAGTATCTGATTGAAAACAGGTTGTCGGGGATATTAAAGGAAAAGGGGCTGAACAGTTTTGAGGAGTATCTTGAACTCCTCAGGTCCAGGGCCGACTCCGGCGAACTCAACAGGCTTTTTGACGCCATAACCACAAACGAGACATATTTCTTCAGGGAGGCGGAACAGTTCTATGTGTTTTTCGATAATATATTGCCGAAGCTGATGGCGCAGAAAAAGGGTTCAAGAGGCATCAGGATATGGTCCGCCGCATGCTCCACGGGTGAAGAACCCTACACGATTTCGATAATAATGATGGAGAAAATGCTGAATCCGCGGCAAATTGAAATATGTGCCTCGGATATAAGCGAAGGGGTGCTTAACTCGGCGAAAAGGGCGGTATACAATTCATATTCAGTGAGAAACATACCCGAAGCGTACCTGAGGAAATACTTTTTGAACAGTGACCGGTCTTATGCCCTGAAGCCTTCGGTCAAAAACACCGTCAGGTTCATGAACGTAAATCTTGTCGACGACAGAAGATTGAGAGCATTACGCGGAATGGATGTCATCTTCTGCCGGAACGTGCTTATATACTTTGACAACAGGGCCAAACAGAAGGCGGTGTCGAATATCTACAACAGCCTGAATCCGGGCGGTTATTTATTCATAGGGTCCTCTGAAAGCCTTCATAACGTTACAAGGGCATTCAGGCCGAATGTCATAAATAAAGTAATCGCATATCAGAAGGTATGAAAAATGAAGACTGTAGGATGCGGAAATCAATATACGGAATTAAAAGCGGATTTTGAAACATCTGAACCCGGGGCGCTCCATCCGGCGGGGACTGTAATTCCGGGAGCGGGTTTCAGAGACTTTGCTGTGGGGGTGATCCAATGAATATACTGGTGGTGGACGACTGCCAAACAACAAGAAAACTCCTTGGTCATTACCTGAAGACAAGGGGATACAAGGTGGTGTTTGCGGAAAACGGTCTTGACGCCCTGGAAAAACTCGGGACACACAAGATAAATCTCATACTGACGGATCTCAACATGCCGTACATGGACGGAATGGAGTTCATAAGAACCCTGAGGGCCGACCCGAATCTTGCGGATATTCCCGTATTAATGGTTACAACAGAAAATGACGATGCAGAGAGAGAGAAGGCATTTAACAGCGGTGTAAACGGATATGTTGTAAAACCGATAACAGGAGACGTAATAGCACGGAACATAAAAAGCATTTTAAAGGACATGTTTGCAAAAGGAGGTGTCTAAATGTCTGATATGAATATAAAAATACTCGTCGTCGACGACTTTTCAACAATGAGAAGAATCGTCAAGAACCTTCTCAGGCAACTGGGATATATACATATAGAAGAGGCGGAAGACGGGGCGCAGGCATATTCCAAGTTAAAGAACGGCGGGTTCGGTTTTGTCATCAGTGACTGGAATATGCCCAATATGGACGGACTCGCACTCTTGAAAAAGATAAGAAGCGACGAGGAATTAAAAGACGTGCCTGTTCTGATGGTGACCGCCGAAGCTGAAAAAGACAAGGTGGTGACAGCCATACAGGCAGGCGTCAACAACTACATAGTAAAGCCTTTTACGGGGGAAGTCCTCAAGGAAAAAATAGACAAAATATTTGAAAAAATCGGGAAGTGACGGAGAAGAAAATGCCGGACGAAATGGAAGAAATAATATCCGAGTTTATTACGGAAGCCGAGGAATCCCTTGACAGGATAGAGCCCCTGTTCGTGGAGCTCGAGCAAAAGGGTCATGATGCGGACATGCTCAACGACATATTCAGATCCATGCATACCATCAAGGGAGCGGCCGGGTTCCTGGGCTTTCAGTCGATAGTGGATGTCGCGCATTCATCGGAAAATATCATGAAAAAGCTGAGGGACGGGGAAATCACGCTCTCAAAGCCGCTGATGGATGCGATACTGAAGTCCATCGACATGCTGAGGCTCCTCCTTGAGCATTTAAGGGAAAAAGACGGCGTGGAAGAGGATGTCACTCCCCTGACGCAGGAACTGGAAAACGTGCTGAAGGAAAGTTTATCGGGTTCACCGGAAGATAAGGTTGATGAAGCCGCCGGAGAACCCCCTGATAAAGAAAAACACGAAACCGTCCAGTCGCCGGACGATAACGCACGGAACACCGGAGAGCCGGTCCCTCCGCACAGTGGTGAGGCTCAAAACCACCGGGAAGACGATAATGCTGAAAAACCCGGGGAACCCGCGCAGGCATCCAGGGATACATCCCCCAGGGCAAAGGAGGCCGCACAGAATCTCCGCGTTGATGTGGAAAGGATAGACAAGGTCATGGACCTTGCAGGCGAAATGGTGCTTATAAGAAACAGGCTCCTGAACATATCCCGTTACTTTGACGCGAGCTACGGCAGCGACGCACAGACTGAGACATTGATGGAGGCGGTCTCGTTCCTGGACCGCGTGACATCGGACATGCAGCTTGCCGTCATGAAAATAAGGATGCAGCCGATCCAGAAGGTGTTCAGCAAGTTTCCAAGGCTTGTAAGGGACATTTCGGCGTCGGTGAATAAAAAGGTTGAAATAGAGATTTACGGGGAAGGCACGGAAGTGGATAAATCCGTGATAGAGCATATCGGCGACCCGATGACGCACATACTGAGAAATTCCATTGACCACGGCATTGAACCTCCCGGGGAAAGAATCGCAAAAGGAAAACCGGAGAAAGGCAGGATTGTTGTAAACACTTATCAGAAAGGCAACCAGATCGTCATCGAGATCTCGGATGACGGAAAGGGAATAGATATTGAAAAGCTGAAGGAAAAAGCCGTTGAAAAAGGCATGTTGACGGAAGAAGAGGCCGCCAAGATGTCCGACGAGGCCGCGGTGAATATAATTTTCATGCCCGGGTTTTCCACCAAGGAAACCGCGACCGAGCTCAGCGGCCGGGGTGTCGGGATGGATGTTGTAAATACCAATATTTCACTGTTGAACGGCTATGTCGAGGTGTCGACACGGAAAGACAAAGGCTCGACCTTCAGGATATGCATACCCCTGACGCTGGCAATAATACAGGCATTAATGGTCGAGGTGGCCGGCATAAAATATGCCATCCCCCTTTCCCCCATAGAAGAAACCCTGAAGGTTTCAAAGAACGAAATAGACAACATCACGGGCCAGGATGTGATAGTCATCCGCAACAAGGTCTGTCCCCTGTTTGAGCTTAACGAAATCCTCGGCACAGGCTCCAACGGCAGCCACGCCAGAGACCACAAGTACGTGGTGGTTATATCACTGGGTGAGAAGAAATTCTGCCTTGCGGTGGACAGGCTGCTGGGGCAGGAAGAGGTCGTAATAAAGACCCTCGAGGGGATAGATACCGCATCCTCGTATGTTTTAGGGGCGTCCATAACCGGCGACGGCAAGGTTGTCTTCATACTTGATGTTACGGCGATGTCGAGGAGCCTTGTTGAAGCAACATAATGAGCCCGGAGGATAATCCTTCAGTTAATGCAGTCTATTGAGGAGGTTTCAGTGGAACAGTACATAGGATTCAAACTCAACTCGGGCGAATATATGATCCCGATTTTAACGGTCCGCGAGATAATGAAAATGCCTGCCGTCACAGAGCTGCCCCAACTGCCGCCGTACATAAAAGGCGTTACAAACATAAGGGGCGCCATCATTCCGATAGTAAACCTGAAAGGCCTTTTGAATACGCCCGGAGACGAAAGCGCATCCGATACGGTAATCGTCATTTCCGCCGGGAAAGTGGCATTCGGCGTTATCGTAGATTCGATAACGGGCGTCATCAAGACCGATGCGTCCGGCATAGAGCCCCCGGAGAGGTTTGCAGGCAATGGTGCAGAGCATGTCGAGGGGGTGGCAAAGATCAACGGAAAGCTCGTGGTCCTGCTTGACACCGGGAAGCTCCTTCCCATGGAGGATATGAGCCTCCTGAACGACGCCATAGTCGAGGTATCGGAGACCGACGGCGGCGATAAAGTGCAGGTTGTCAAAGAGGTTGAAACCTCCGGGGGAAAAATCACCGTCACGGAGTTGCATGACGCCAGGGAATATTTTGATGCCAATATTGACGAGAACGACCCGAGGCATAATATATTCAAATTAATGCTGGACTTCATGGATGCCCTCTCATCTCACGAGTACAACAAAGTGGAAGATATCGTCAGCCGGCTGATCAAGGCCACGGACAGCGACCTTTTCAGGGAAGTGGGCAGGATAACAAGAAAGCTTCACAACTCGCTGGATGAATTCAAGGGCGCCGTAAATCACGGCCTTGAAAGGCTCACCAGGACGGACGTCCCCGATGCGGTAGACAAGCTCCAGTTCGTAATCAAGAAAACAGAGGACGCCGCCAACAGGACAATGGGGATTGTCGAGAGATATTTTGAAGAATCGGACACCTTCTCAAGGCATATTGAGAACATAAAAGGACACGATGAATCGGCCGGTTACCTGAAGGCGTTCAAGGCTTCGCTGGATAATGACATGACCGATATTCTCACCGCCCAGCAGTTCCAGGATATCATAGGACAGACCATCAAGAAGGTTATTCAACTCGTGCACGATGTTGAATCCGAGCTGCTCACATTAATAGGCAAGTTCGGGGTGCAGGTCAAGACCCCTTCCGGAACAGACACCGGCGTGGAGGCTTCAGACCAGGATGGTAAGGATGCGCACAAGGGAAAAGCCGCTGAAAAAATCACACAGTCCGACGTGGAAGGGCTGTTGAACGAGTTCGGTTTCTGAAAAAGGGCCGGGCGGAAGGCATGAAGTGATTACGTGAACAGGAGGTACGCAATGTCAACTGCAACTGCAGGGCAAGAAATACTGCAACTGGTCTCATTTACCCTCAAAGACGAGGAATACGCCGTGGACATCCTGAATGTCCAGGAGATAAACAGGATAACAGAGATAACACAGGTGCCGAATTCGCCGGATTATATTGAGGGGGTGATAAACCTGAGGGGAAAGGTGATGCCGGTGATAAACCTCAGGAAAAAATTCGGGATTGAGGTAAAAGAGACGGACGATACATCGAGAATAATAATAATGGACATCGGGGGAGTTACAAACGGGCTGATAGTGGATTCGGTATCAGAGGTGCTGAGAATCCCGGCTGACATAGTGGAGCCGCCGCCGCAGATATCATCCGGTCTGAACAGCAGGTTCATAAAAGGCATTGCCAAACTTGAAAACAGGCTCATAATACTTATTGACATCGACAAGCTCCTCGGTGACGGCGCAGAGGTGTGACGGAACAACGGGTGAAATATCACGGCAAAGATAAGCCTTAATGTTGCATAAACGGGCACGGGAGTCTGCCGGGAAACCTTTATAAAGCGATTGGATATCGGAATATGTCTATGTTGCAGGAAATAACGAGGAGTGAAGCTCAAAAAGACACCGATATGCCGTGCGGAATATTTCCTGAAGGTATCGCGGATAAAGCTTCCCCGTCAGACTCCCGTGCCCCGCAGGCGGTGTTTTTATGCCGCTGTAAGGTAAGGCAAAGATGATAAAGGTTCTGATTGTAGATGACTCGGCGTTTATGAGGAACACACTGTCAGGCATGATCTCAGCGGATCCCGGGATCAGCGTTGTGGGCACTGCAAGGAACGGGCTTGAGGCCGTGGAAAAAGTAAGCGCTCTGAAGCCGGATGTCGTAACAATGGACGTGGAAATGCCGGTAATGAACGGCATCGAGGCGCTGAAACACATAATGGCGAGACATCCGGTCCCCGTGCTCATGGTCAGTTCGTTAACCACTGAAGACGCAAAAGTGACACTGGACGCACTGGACCTGGGAGCCGTCGATTTCGTCTCCAAGAACCTGTCCGACCTCTCCATCAACATAGTGAAAATCAAGGGCATCCTGATAGAAAAGATCAAGGCTGTCGCCCGGAACGGCCGGGTATCGGGAAGAAGGCCGCCTGTCCCTTCAAAACCGCTTGTCATGCCGAGACGGGGCATTGAGACGGTTCACAGGAAGATAGGCGTCGTTGCCATCGGCACATCCACCGGCGGTCCCAGGGCGCTGCAGCACATACTCGGCAGGATACCCAAAGACTTCCCGGTCCCCATACTTATCGCCCAGCACATGCCGGCGGCATTCACCGGCCCGTTTGCGGAAAGGCTCAACCAGTTAAGCGCCATTGAAGTGAAGGAGGCGGAGCATGGGGAACCCGTCAGGAAAGGCGTGGCGTTCATAGCTCCCGGGATCGGACACATGGGAGTCACCCGCAGGAAGCTGACGGAGACGCTTATAACCATATCGGAAGACAACGGAACATACATATATAAACCTTCGGTTGATATGCTCATGCTGTCGGTTGTGGAGTACTATTCCGGCCAGGTGCTCGGCGTGATTCTTACCGGCCTGGGAAGCGACGGATCAAAGGGAATGAAAGAAATCAAGAACAAGGGCGGGATGACCATAGCGGAGAGCAGGGAGACGTGCGTTGTCTACGGCATGCCGAGGGCCGTGGTAGAGGCGGGAATTGCCGACAAGATAGCCCCTCTCGATGAAATAGCTGGCGAGATTATCAACTCGGTGTAAACCTTAATGTTGCATAAACCGGCAGGGAAGTCCGCCGCCGGTATTTTATGCCGGTGTAAGGCGACTGTTGTTCCGGATATCCGCCGATCCTGAAGTGACGTGTGAAAATGCCTGCATATGTCATTCCGGCCGGAGGGAAAAATCTTTTGGTATCATCGATGAGTTATAAGACATCTCTCTCCGCTGGAGGCGACGGACGTAAGACCTTTGCAAGAGCCTCTGGAGTTAAAGGTTTCAGCCCTGTCTGCCGATAAGAAATACAGAAGAATAGAATGACATGAATGCATCATGACGAGACAGGAGGGGCAAATGTCAAAACTGAACTGCTGGGAAATAAAGAAATGCGGCAGGGAGCCGGGAGGGGCCAAGAATCAGGACCTCGGCATCTGTCCGGCCGCCTCGGAGACGTCGTGCAACGGGATAAACAGCGGCAAAAACGCCGGCAGGATATGCTGGGCCATAGCCGGCACCTTTTGCGGGGGCAAGGTACAGGGTGATTTTGCCCAGAAGTCCGTATCATGCATGTCATGTGAAGTGCTGAAAAAGGTCAGGGAGGAAGAGGGGGTCGACAATTTCACCCTCTTGAGACCCGGACAGGTCTATCAGGCGTCATTCAAATAGGATCGCCGGCCACTTCCCCTCCCGGGAGAAAGCACGGGGAATGGGCCGGCATCACAACCGCTTTAACGCTCCGGCATTACCGCTTGAGATTGACGAGTTCGTTCAGCAGGTCGTCGGATGTGGAAACCATCCTGGAGTTTGCCTGGAAACCGCGCTGCAGTATTATCATCTTGACGAATTCCGCGGCAAGATCCACGTTGCTCAGTTCGAGGGTGTTCGACAGTATCTGGCCTGTGCCCGAATTCCCCGGGGAGGTGACAATAGGCTGGCCCGATTCATAAGACTCGGCATAGAGACTGTTTCCCTGCTTTTTCAGCCCTTCCTGCGATATGAATTTCGCCAGCACGATCTGGGCGATGTTCTTGGTCTGGCCGTTGGTGAAGATACCCGACATCAACCCCTCGTTGTTTATGGTCAGGTTTTTCAGCGTGCCCGCCGCATAGCCGTCCTGCTGCAGATATGATGTCGTGGAAGTGGTGCCGAACTGCGTTGTCCCTTCCAGGCCGGTTCCGCCGTCATTGGCGATGTCGTCGCCGAAATCAAAGGCTATCACCTGCCCCTGGGTGGCGCCCCCCGCAAAGTCGAAACCGCCCGACGTAAGGGGATAGGTGGTTGCGCTCTGTTTGTAAAGCGCGCCGTTGGTGTTGAACTCCAGTGTTCCGTAGGCCTGTATCTCGGTACTGCCGCTTGTCGTATCCGACGACCCGACAACCGCGTACCACTGCCATTCGTTTCCGCCGAGCGCGGGATAACCCGAGGGCCAGCCGTTGGCCGTGGTGATGGCCTGGTTTTTCCTGTAATAAACATTAATCACGTGGGCGTTACCCAGGGAATCATACACCGTGATGGTGCTCGTGAAGTTCGACGTGGTCTCCGGACTGCTCACGCTGAATGCCGAGGGTGTCGATGACCTCGAGTCGAGATTCGCATATATTGTCGCCTTGGAGGAATTCCTCGGCTGGCTGTTTATCGATGCGACGTTGATGTCGCTGACCACCGTCGAGGAGGCGCCCGTAACGGAATACTGGTAACCCTGGAGCCTGTAGCCGTCCGGATTGGTGGCATAGCCCTGCTTGTCGATGCCGAACTGGCCGGCCCTCGTGTAAAACGTGCTGTTTCCCTTTTTCACCACGAACAGACCGTCACCGTCCACTGCGAGGTCCAGGACATTCGGGGTGTTCTCGAACGCCCCCTGTGTGAATTCCTGTGATACTTCATTGAGCAGGGCACCCCTTCCGATTCCCAGCGAGCCCACTGTCTGGCTCACTATGTCGCCGAAGACCACGGTGCTTGTCTTGAAGCCGTGGGTGTTCATGTTTGCGATATTGTCACCCACCACCGAAAGTCCCTGTCCGTTCACGTTCATACCGCTGACCGCCGTAAACATGGATGTGATGCTCATATCTATATTCCTCCCTTCGTACTTATATTCACCTTACAGTTGCATAAAATACCGGCATCTTACTTTTCCACCGCCAGGATATCGCCGAGACGGACTTTTCCGGCCTTATCCAGCACAAGATATGTAACCCCGTCCCTGAAGACAATGCCAGTGACACTCCCCGAGCTCCTTGTTTCCACCTCGATAGGATTGCCAGAGCCGTCAAGCGCTTCCACTTCAAAGGTATAATTGCCTGCGGACATGCGGTTGCCCAGATCGTCCCTGCCGTCCCACAGGAAGCTTCCGTCTCCGGCCTTGCGCGGCCCCAGATTTTCCGTACGGATAATCCTGCCGGTTGAATCATGAATCAGTATCTTTACTGAAGACGCATCCCGTGACAACTGGTAGCCGATATCCGCCTGGCCGTCAAGATAGACGTTGCTGCCGTTGATTTTGACATGTCTGCCGATAAGGTTTGTTACGGCCGCATTCTGCATCGAATGCTGAAACGCCAGCACATCGCCCAGTGTGTCGTTTATATTGTTAAGCTCTTCAAGGGAACTGAACTGTGTAAGCTGAACGGTAAACTCCCTGCTGTCCATGGGATTCAACGGGTCCTGGTGGCTCAACTGCTTAAGAAGGAGATTCATGAAATCCTCCTTCCCGAGGGTCTTTTTCCCGAGAGGTGTGTTCCCGGCGTTGACATCAATAATGGTGTTTACTCCGGATATGTTCATGCCGCCTCCCACAAAGATATGTTCACATTACACCTTACATATGTATGTCTTTTTGAGCTTCACTTGCCGTTACTTCCCGCAACAGGGACATGTTTCCGACATCCAATCGCTTTATAACGGTTTTCCGGCAGACTCCCCTGCACGTTTATGCAACATTAAGGTTCATAAAGTGTCATGCGGGCTCTCCCGCCGTGCAAAGAAAGTTTCACGCAAAAACACTTATCATGCCGCTGCCGCCGCGCCCTGCCTTTTCCGCCGGATATGCACTCTCACGCCCGCCGTCAATATCAAAAGTGTTTCCGTTGCCGTAAGCATACCTGTTTTCACCGCTTTCACCGTCCCTGTGATTCCTCAGCCCCACGGAGAATCCGCCCACACTGACACCGCTCTTTGCGAGGGAATCGACTATGTGCTGAATATTGTTCTGAACGAATTCCCTCGTGGCATTATCGGCGGCATTGATATGAACATTTACCATCCCCTTGTTCAGGCTGACGCTTATATTAAGCTTTCCCACTGTCTCGTTTTCCACGGTGACGCCGAGCCTGTTACCGCCCCTTGCAATATAAACAATCCTGTCGACCGCGTCGTTGAAGGCGGGGGGGGCCGCAGCTCTTGCGGCGTGCTGGATATTCCTCCCCTTTCCCCCGGCCTGAGCGATTACACCGCTGCCCGCCGTGTCCGTATTGCCGTGTCCCGGAGCAGTGCGGGCGGTCTTTGGTTGACTGCCGGAACCGCCTTCACGGTTCAGGTTTCCGGCAAGTCCGGACGTCAGCCTCACGCCGGGCAATATCCTTGCACCGTTACCGCCCGCCGTCGCCGTAACAGCCTCCTGCAATTGAAACTGCCTCATGAAAAACTGTCCCGCCGGATGAGCGCTTCTGCCTGAAAGTGTGAAAAGATCACCTTCCCCGGCCCTCGGATCAGCCGAAACGGCGGTCCTTATATGCTTTCTGATCATCTCTTCAATATTATTAATGCCCTTTTCCCCGGTGAGTCCGATTATCTTTTCCCGGAAGGGGGGGCATGCCTTCAGTCCGTTATCCGTCCTTGCCAGGTCACCGGCCGGGGATTGCGGGTCCTTACCGCCTGCCGTTAACGCCCCTTGGCCGTCCGCATGTCCGGAACCGGTGTTTTTCAGCACGCCTTCCGGGGGCGCGCCGCTCTTCAGGGGATTTTTCGTGTCGGCCGGCTGCACATTTTCCCTGTTGACTGATTTTTTGCCACCGTCAGAGCCATCTTGACTGAGAATCTTCGGGGCGTTCTCAGCCGCTGCACCCGCGTCACCGGCCTGTTGCGACGACCCTTTACCTGCTGTCGCACCGGCGGCCCCGTATGACAGGCCGGCACGCCTCAGCAGCAAGCCGGCTGTCTCCAGGTCATCGGGATCATCTTTTGCGGCCCCGTGGTTGTTCCCGGGGGAGGCGGAATCTCTCTTTGCTGCGCCGGGACTCTGATTTACGGCCTTGCCGTCTTCCTCCGCATACTTGCCGGCCTGCGCGGGCTGACCGTTTATGTCATCGTATTCATTGCCGCGGCACTGCTCCCCGGCCCCGCTGGTCCTTGCCGGCTTTTGAGAGCCGGCATCGATTTTTCCCGGGCCGTCGATTTCCGGGTCCCTCCGCGTCCCGGCGGGCTCCGCTGTTTTCCGGGAATACTGACGGTCTTCCATCCTCTCGGGTTTTCCGGCGGCCTGTCCCCGGAACCTGTCGGTCTCCCGTGTCATGAAATTACTTATCATGGAGTCGAACATGAAACTGTCGAGACCCGCCCCCCTGCGAAGATTCAGGCCGTGTCCGGGATTCTGCCTGCCGACCCCTTTGGTTTCCATCGCAGTCTGTATATAAACGCTCATGCCGGCCACTGATGCAATAGGCGTGCCTGAACAGGGGGAAATACGCTAACAACTGATTTTCAAAAGATATTCAGCCAGGACGGGAAGGACACCGGCGTGGAATTGCGAAAAAGTTTTTCCGGTGGGGAAAAAATTTTCCTGTTTCAGGCAGGGGGGCCTTCAGCGGCAGGCGACGGACGGAGGACTTTTGCAAGAGACTCCCATTGTAAGGGTTATTCGGAGGATTCCGGATCCGTTTTTTCGGGATGGCTTACGCGGTGGCCCGGAAGTTTCAGCACTGTCATGATTTTTGCCCCGTCAATGCTGATTGAATAATATTCTTCTCCAAAGGCATATTCATCCTTGTGCCAGCGGTAATTACTGATGAAGTATTCCGCCTCCTCAGGGTCGTCAACATAAACCAGTCTCTTCCTGTCCGCGGCCGGCAGGATCCTGGCATTCTCCCTCCCCGGCTGGTTGGCTACGTAAATTTTCACAAACCTGTCACCATCGTTTTTCAGGATATACTCCAGCGCCTGCCTGTACGATAATCCCCAGTAGTCCAGCTCGAAGTTCTTTTTTATCTCCTTCATGTTCCCGCCCGCCAATCTGTTGAAATACACGTTCTGGTAAGGATGATATTCCACCATGATACGGGCCGTATAAATCAGGCTGAACGCTGTCAGGACAACAAAAGCCGCCTTCATGAGCCTGCGGGAGACATGCCGGAATTTCGCCTCGATGAAATTGAAGAGATATATCATGCCCGCAAGGGAAAGTATTAAAAACGCCGGATATATAAAAAACATGTGGCGCCATGCATCATATACAACAGATCCGCTTGCAATCACCACCCCGAGCGGCAGAAAAAACCATAACAGAAATATAAGGTCATTCCTTCCGGTCGTATAAAAGCGTACCGGGTTCATCGCCAGTTTCTTTACTGAAACAAGAGATCCGGCGATGAAAAAGAATGTGTAAAGCAATGGAGTGGATATGACTATCCATACGGGAAGATAGTGCCACGGCAGGTCCGTTGCCTTTATGTACTCTCCGAGATACAGGACGGTCAGCCTCCATGGATAAGCCGACATCTGCCTGAATGCCTCTTTGAAATGATAGACCGGGTCCGGCCATAAAACCGGCCAGAACAATATGGTGAAAGATACAAGCAAAAATGTGTATACAAGAAAACCCGGTATTATCTTTTCGCCTTTTCTCTTCTTTGACCGGGTTATCAGTAAATCGCCCGCAAGGAAGACCGCCGTGAAGAACGGGACAATAATTCCCAGTATGCGTATGTCGATCAGAAATGCGTTTGCCAGCGCATGAACGGACGCCCTGTACGGTGTCCTGTTGTCCAGATACCTGATGAGTGTATATATGCTTATTATGAACATGGCCAGGAAAGGAATGTCTTTTGAATTATAGAACGAATGGGCGAATATCCTCGGGCTGAGTATCAGGAAAAGGCTCCCGAGCAGGCCGATCTTCCAGCTCCGGAAGTGGTCCCTGCATAACACGTAGAAAAAAACGACGCCCGCATAAAACAACAGGAACGTGAGCAGGTGGCGCATGAGAAAGGTGGCCCTTGGATCATCCGTCAGTTTAAGAATGCTCTCGACCCCGACCAGGAACATTTCAAAGGCCGGGCCATGATACCTCTCGTTGTCGTCAAACAGCGCCCGGTCGCCGTGCACGGCATACATTGCCGCGTATCCCCCGCCGTGTCTTGAAATGGGTTCATCCCAGGAGATGCCGTAATCCTTGAAGACAACCGCGCCGACAGCAAGGAAAACTGCAAAAAAGAGCCATACGAGGGCCTTGTGCCTCTGTTCAATGAATGTACTGAGTCCGGACATTTTGCGGGACAGGTGTATCAAGAAACTGTTATGAACAATTTGAATTATAACACTAACGGCATCTCAAAACAAAGTATTTCAAATACCATCATAAAATGTTATAGTTAAAAATGTATCTGAAGATCACTTGCGTTTTCTGCATCATAAAACATTCAGATGAGCCTCTTGCAAAAGCATGAAAATGCCTGCGCATTGTCATTTCGCCCGGAGGGAGAAACTTTTGGTATCGATGACTTATAAGACGTCTCTCTTCGTTCGGGATGACAAACAGATGGCCTTTGCAAGAGAGCCTCGGATAATAGAAAACAACTAATGGGTCCCGCAAATTCTTCCTGCTGGAAAATATTCCGTCTCATATTCACGATGTTTTCACTTTACCTGCTGGGGGATGCCTTTTTCCGCTGGGACGGCTTCAGGTACTATGCGCCGTTTTCCGAATTCCTGCCCGCCGTCGCACTGGCGACTGTGCTCTGGAGCGCCGTATCAGTGCTTGCCTCGCTGCTGGCCTGGATACCGCTTAAAGCACTGGAGCGGTTTTTTCCGCGCGGGGACCGGGCCGGCCTGCCGGAGCGCTGGATGCTGTTTATATGCCTGTTCCTGCTCCTGTCCATAACACTATGGCTCGGCAAGAGGATTTTCTGGGAACACGGACAGACAACGCTCCAGGTGAAACTTGCGGCACTCTCGGGCATAACTGCCGCGGCCGTATTTCTGTCATGGCTGTTCCGCAACAGGGCCGTACAGTGGATGAACGCCGTACAGGACAGGATCACTCCGCTGGTCTGGCTGTTCGGAGCCTGGCTGATGCTCTCCGTGCCCCTTGTGGCTTATTGCTCATGGGGGAAAGAACCGCACAGGACGGCGGAAAGGGAAATCATCCGTCCCGCAGCGGATAAAGAGCGGCCGAATATCATACTGGTGACCTTCGACGCCCTTGCAGCCGAGGACATGTCGGTATACGGATATGAAAGGCCCACAACACCTTTTATAAGCGAATGGGCGAAGACAGCGGCATTATTTACAAAGGCCGAGGCCGCGAGCAACTGGACTCCTCCCACCACATCGACCCTCATGACCGGCAAGAGGGCGTGGACCCACCGGACATACCATGAGAAAGGAACAAGGCCCTTCAGAATCGGCACGGAAAGCCTCCCGCTGCTGCTGAAAAAGAACGGCTACTACAACATGGCGTTTATTGTAAACCACCTCGCATCGGTCCAGACACTGGGCGTGGCGGAGAGTTTTGATGTCGCTCCGCCTGCAACGGCCTTCAGCACGCCCGTATCACTGGTGGAGATTGCCGATGCCTTTCTGTACAGGAGATTCGGCGAGAAGATCAGGCTGTATAACTGGGTTATAAAGGAAAATTTCATTCTGAGCAGGATGCTGAGCGCCCTCTCCGGAGACTACGCGGTGACCGTGACGCCTCCTTCAAAGGCATTCGCAGGCTTTCTCGATATCATGGACGACAATCCGCCCGCGCAGCCTTTTTTTGCCTGGATACATCTCTTTCCGCCCCACTTTCCGTATCTGCCTCCTGAACCCTTCATGGGAATGTTCGATTCATCCCCTCAATTCAGGACGCGCAAGAGCCAGGAGAGGGAAATGTGGATCAGCGACGCCCGTTACAATGAAGCGGCGGTCGGAATTTTAAGGGCTCGTTATGACGAATTCATAAGCTACTGCGACAGCCAGTTTGAAGATTTCATCAACGAACTGCAAGAGAGGGATCTGTTGAAAAACAGCGTGATCATCCTGTCTTCGGACCACGGGGAGAGCTTCCAGCGCAGGTATCTCCGGCATGGCGGCGAACATCTCTATGAACAGGTGACCCGCATTCCCCTGATCATCAAAGAACCCGGCCGGCGCGGGGGAACAGTCATCAATGACCTTGCGGGGCAGGCTGATATCCCTGCCACGATTCTCGCACTGGCAGGCATACCCGTGCCTTCATGGATGGAAGGCCGTTCACTCGTGCCCCTTATGAAAGGAGCGGATATAGAGCAACGGCCGGAATTTTCCATGAATTTACAGACCAATCCAAGCCGCGGCCGCCGGATTACAAAAGGTGTGATCGCCGTCTGGGACGGTGACTACAAGCTCATACACAATCTGGAGGAAAAAACATCCCTTCTGTTTAATCTGAAGAACGACCCCGGAGAGCTTGAAAATCTCGTTGACCGGGAGCCGGAGGCTGCACGGCGGCTTCTGTCTCTGATTCGGGACGGCCTCGGGAAGGCCAATGACAGTATTATGAATAAACCTTAATGTTGCATAAGCCGGCGGGAGAGTCCGCCGTAAAACACCAGGCTCCCCTGTCCGGCGGGCGGTGTTTTATGCAACTGCAAGGTAAAGACTGGCAAAATCATGGAGGGCCTGCAGTAATATTGAACGATAAGTACAGGCGTTACCGTATATGCATTGCCGTGATAACGGCGCTCCTCCTCGTGGCTGCGCTCTTGCTTTCTGCCGCCTCATACCTGCCTTTTCAATGGCTGAAAATCCGGATGGACTCTTATGCCCTGCGCGGAACAACGGACAAGTTCACTATTGAAGTATTTGAAAAAATAGTGCTCAGGCTGAGGGTCACCGCCGCCGCCATGTTTTTTGCAGCTGGCCTGCTGCATGCCGTCAGGCGGAAGGCGGAGCAGTATATTCCGGATGCCCTGGCATCACTGCGTTCCTTTTTCACGTCCGTTGCACGCGATGTCAGGAATGCGGCGGAAAAAGAGGACTGGATGCATATCTGTGCGTTTCTCATAATACTGGCCGGGGCGATTGCAGTGAGAGTGGCGGCGCTCTCCCGTCCCATGCATACCGATGAGGCATACACCTTTAACGTCTATGTCTCCAAACCTTTATACATCGGCCTTACGTATTATTCCGCCCCGAACAATCATCTCTTCCATACATTCCTCTCACATATTTCATATATGCTTTTCGGCAATCATCCGTGGGCGATCCGCCTGCCCGCGCTTGTGGCCGGCATACTCGTGGTCCCTGCATCCTACATATTCACCCGCATCTTCCACAACAGGAATGCAGCGCTCCTGGCGGCAGCCCTTGTCGCCGCCTCGTCGGCGCTTGTCAGGTATTCAACGGCGGCCCGCGGATATTCCATAATATGCCTGATCTTCCTGTCAATCCTTGCCCTTGCGCCGTATCTCAAACAGGGCGGAAACACGGGCGCCTGGCTTCTGTTCGCCGTGTTGTCGGCAACCGGTTTCTATACCATCCCGATAATGCTCTACCCGTTCGGGATAGCAGTGATCTGGCTGTTCCTGTCGATCATGTTTGAACAAAAAGGCGCCGGACGCCGCAGTTCACTGAAAACCCTGTCTGTATATACCACCGTTACGTTGCTTTTAACATCAATACTTTACGCCCCTGTTCTGGCTGTATCAGGCGTCAAAGCGCTTGTGGCGAACCCATGGGTGGTATCAAGGTCATGGGCATTTTTCACGGAAAGGTTTCCGGCTTCACTCGTTTCACTGTGGCGCTACTGGAACAGTGATATCCCCCCTGCGGTAAGTCTCGCCCTGGCAGGCGGCTTTATCGTCTCGCTGGTGTTTCACAGGCGCTTAAGCCCCTACCGCGTCCCCGTAGCCGCGGTGGCGGTCATCTGGTGCCTCTCCGTTGTGGCAGCGCAGCGTGTGGTACCCGATAACCGGATATGGCTGTTTCTGCTGCCGGTATACACTGGCCTGGCGTCCGCGGGAGTGACTTTTTTACCCCGCCTGCTCGGAATGAAAAAAGGCAGGTTCCATGCGATTGTATTGCCCGTGCTCGCAGTTGCGCTTTCTTTCTGGTTAAGCTGGAATGTGCTTCATTCACAGAGGGCGGATACTGTTTATGATTACAGGCCGGTCACATTTTTTCTCAAGGAATATCTCAGGCCCGGCGACAGGGTCATTGATGCCTATGTTGAGCAACACCCTTCATCGGTATATTACCGCAGGCTGTATAACATTCCGGATACGTATTTTTCCGCTGATCCCGCTTCCGCCGGACGGATACTGATAATAGCCGACGGCCCGGTAAGGACGGCGGAAGGGATTCTGAGGAAAAAAGGACTGTCAGCCGCCGATTACACTGATCCGGTGCTGATCCGGCGGTACAGGTTCATGAGGGTGTACGAGATAGAGAGAAGACATCAGCTGGAAAAACAGTGACAGAGATTATTGCCGGAGGCAGCAAAATCTTGTGCAAAAATTGTATAATAGTCCCCGGCGAACAGAGGTTGACGGATATCCGCCCCCTTAGCTCAGCAGGATAGAGCACTGGTTTCCTAAACCAGGTGTCGCACGTTCGAGTCGTGCAGGGGGCGCTTTTTTATGCCCCCGCTCAGCCCTTAATCTTTTTCTGCCACTCCCTTGCCCTTGCGATAACCTCCGCCTCGTCCACGGTGACGGGCCTGCCGTTTTCAACCACTATCTTCCCGTTGACCATCACGGTCTCAACATCCGAGGGTCTCATGCAGTAGGTTATGTGCGAGTAAATATCATAGATGGGGTTCAGGTGAGGCTGCTCCAGTGACGCAACGACCAGGTCGGCCTTCTTGCCCGGGCCGATGGTCCCGGTTTCATCCCCCAGTCCGAGTATTTCAGCCCCGTTTTTCGTGGCCATCAGAAGAATCGTTCTGCTGTCAAGCACGGTCGGGTCTTTAGATACCGCCTTCTGTACCTTGGCGGCCGTGGACATCTCGCCCAGTATGCTGAGGTCATTGTTGCTGGCGGCCCCGTCGGTTCCGAATGCCACCCTGACGCCGGCCTTCAGCATGTCGGCCACGGGCGCAAACCCCGACGCAAGTTTCAGATTGCTCTCAATGCAGTGGGATACGCCGACTTTCCTCTTTGCGAGCAAATCGATTTCATCATCCGTCAGCCACACGCAGTGCGCTGCAAACAAACGCTCCGTAAGCAGCCCTATGCCGTCAAGATGCTCGGCGGGTGTCTTGCCGTAACGTTTCCGTATCTCGGAGACCTCGAACTGAGTCTCGGCAAGGTGCGTGTGTATGGGGACATTGTATTTTTCCGAGATCGCGTTTGCCCTCTTATAGTTGTCCGGCGAGCATGTGTAGGTTGCGTGCGGGGCGATGCAGGGGCTTATAAGCTCGCTGTCCTTCCAGTCGTTGATAAGCTTTTCCGCATTGGTGAAATAGTCCTCAACCGACTGTGCGTATCCGGTGAAGGGGAAATCAATCACTCCCGCTCCCAGGACGGCTCTCATGCCGGTCTTTTCCAGTCTTTCAGCTGCGGCGGCCTGAAAGAAATACATGTCGGCGTATGTCGTGACTCCGGCCTTGAGCATCTCCAGTGATGCAAGCTCCACGGCATCGCTTACAAATTCGGCGCTCATCCACTTCATTTCAGATGGCCAGATATGTTTCTCGAGCCATTCCTGCAGCGGCAGGTCATCGGCAAGGCCCCTGAAATAGACCATCGCCGCATGGGTATGGGTGTTGATCAGGCCGGGGAATATAACCCTGTTCTTCCCGTCCGTTATGTTTTCCGATGTGAACCTCGCTGAAATATCCGCAAATGTCCCTGCATCCGCAATACTGCTGCCCGACACGGCCACGGCCCCGTCTTCCGTGACGGCAAGATCGCCCTCCATGGTCAGCAGGTAGTCGGCCCTCAAGATGTAATCTGCCCTCTTCATAACTCTCCAATCCCCCTTTCCCGGTTATCCTTAACAATATTTGCATAAAATACCGCCGGCTGAGGAGTCCGGAGGTTTTACGGCGGACTCTCCCGCCAGCTTATGCAACAATAAGGTTATGTTACGCCCTTTTTATCAATTCCTCGGCTATCTGCACTGCATTAAGTGCGGCGCCTTTCCTGAGATTGTCGGCTGCTATCCACATATTGAGGCCGTTTTCGATGGTGTCGTCCTCCCTGATTCTTCCAACATACACCTCATCCCTGTTTGCAACATCAACGGGGACGGGGTAGATATTTTTCCCGGGAGCATCATAGACGATGACGCCGGGTGCAACGGAAAGCACGGCCCTCGCCTCATTGGCCGAAAGCTTTTTCTCCGTTTCTATATTGAGAGATTCGGAATGCCCCCTGAACACAGGCACCCTGACGGTGGTGGCCGAGACCTTTACGGAATCATCCCCCAGGATCTTTTTTGTCTCGTTCACCATCTTGATCTCTTCTTTTGTATAGCCGTCATCCATAAACCTGTCGATATGCGGCAGGCAGTTGAATGCGATCTGGTACGGATACACGACCGGCTTCACCTCCTTGAAATTCAGCACGTCGGAGGTCTGCTGCAGCAGTTCGTCCATGGCCTTTTTCCCGGTGCCCGACACCGACTGGAAAGTGGTTACAACAACCCGCCTGATCCGTGCGGCGTCATGAATGGGCTTCAACACGACAACCATCTGTATCGTCGAGCAGTTGGGATTGGCTATAATGCCTTTATGCCGTTCCACATCATCGGGATTCACCTCGGGCACCACCAGCGGGACTCCGGGGTCCATCCTCCACGCGCTCGAATTGTCCACAACAACACATCCCGCCCGTGCCGCGGCCGGGGCGAATTCCCTGCTCCTGTCGCCTCCGGCGGAAAACAGGGCTATATCTATCCCCTCAAAAACACTCTCCGTCAGGACCTCCACCTTTACCGGCCTGCCGTGAAAATTCAGGGTGCTGCCTTCCGAGCGTCCGGATGCAAAGAGCCTGAGTTCCCCGACGGGGAAATTCCTTTCCTCCAGGACCGTTATCATCTCGTTCCCGACAGCGCCCGTGGCCCCCACGACCGCGACAACGTATTTATCTTTCTTCTTAAGCATTCCCTCTCCTATATTTCCGCAACATATTTCGCCACAAGGTCCCCGACCTCTGTTGTAGTAAGCCCCATCCGCCCTGCGGCAAGGCTCTTTAAATGTTTTTCCGTCACCTTCATGACCGCCTGCTCAACCGCCCTGCCGGAGTCTTCCTCACCCAGGTGCTCGAGCATGATCCCCGCGGCGCATATGGCGGCAAGCGGATTTATCATGTTCTTGCCCTTGTACTTGGGCGCGGAGCCGCCTATCGGCTCAAACATCGAAACCCCTTCAGGGTTTATGTTCCCCCCGGCGGCGATTCCCATGCCGCCCTGTATCATGGCCCCGAGGTCCGTGATAATATCGCCGAACATGTTGTCCGTGACAATAACGTCGAACCATTCGGGATTCTTCACAAACCACATTGTTATGGCGTCAACATGTGCATAGTCCGGTTTTATATCAGGATATTCCCTTGCGACTTCATAGAACGCCCGCTCCCACAGGTCGAATGCGTATGTAAGGACATTTGTCTTACCGCACAGGGTGAGTTTACCGTCCTTTTTCCTTTTCCTGCAGTACTCGAATGCAAAACGGATGCAGCGCTCGACGCCCTTCCTCGTATTAATGGACTCCTGGACGGCCACCTCATCGGGGGTGCCTTTCTTCAGCACGCCGCCGGCGCCTGCATAAAGGCCCTCGGTGTTTTCCCTGACAACCACAAAGTCGATATGCTCCGGCCCCTTGTCCTTAATGGGGCAGTCTATCCCGGGGTAGAGCCTTACCGGCCTGAGATTGATATACTGGTCGAGCCTGAAGCGCAGTGTCAGGAGGATCCCCTTTTCGAGTATCCCGGGTTTCACGCCGGGATGCCCGATTGCGCCGAGATAGATGGAATCGTATTTTTTCAGCTCCTCTATTGCGCTTTCAGGCAGGGTCTCGCCGGTCCTCAGGTATCTCTCACCGCCGAAGTCGAAATTGTGGAAGTCGAGTTTGAAGCCGGCCCTTGCAGAGACTGCGTCAAGCACCTTTACGCCCTCAGCAACAACCTCAGGGCCCGTGCCGTCTCCGGGAATTACCGCAATGTTGTAGGTTTTCGGCATCTGGTCTCCATTCAGCCGGTCACGGATTGAAGTGCCGGTATTTTCATTGAACGTACATGTGGAAGTGTAGGTGAAAAGGCTCTTTGACCGGCACTGTCCACCGAGTACTTTGCCTTACAGCGGCATAAAACATCGCCTGCGGGGCAGGCTCCTCTGCATGTTTGCGCCGCATTAAGGTTTATTATTTATATTGGTGATCCCAACGGGACTCGAACCCGTGTTTTCGGCGTGAGAGGCCGACGTCCTAGGCCGCTAGACGATGGGACCTTAACCGATAAATGTATCCCCGTCATTCTACCAGACGTAATGCATAAATGTAAAAATCCATGCACTGTCAGGGTAGCCGCCCGATCAGCTTCCGATTTACTGAATTAATGAGCAGGGGGTGGCTGGGGAGAGAGGATTTGAACCCCTACAAGCAGATCCAGAGTCTGCCGTGCTGCCGTTACACAACTCCCCATCTGAATGCACTTTTCTATATTACCGATTTGGACATTATCCGTCAATATGCCGGAACCGGCAAATTCACGGTGGGAATTACCCGCGATGTTGCACATGATTAAGAATGCCTCTATTGACCTTATGTGTGCGTCTTGATTATCCTTGAAGGGCCCCTTGCAAAAGTATGAAAATGTCTGTATATGACATTTCGACCGGAGGGAGAAACCTTTCGGCAGCGGTGAGTTACAAAGACCTCTCTCTCCGCTGCAGGTGACAGTGAGACGACTTTTGCAAGAGCCTCTGAAGGAAAATTTTCCGGGAACAGGAGAGGATTCAAATGCAGTACGAAACAGTCATCGGGCTCGAGATACACGCGCAGTTGTCTACAGAGACAAAGATGTTCTGCGGATGTCCGGCGAAGTTCGGCTCAGAGCCCAATACGCAGACGTGTCCGGTGTGTACCGGGATGCCGGGGGTGTTGCCCGTAATGAATAAAAAGGCCGTTGAATATGTCGTCAGGACGGGCCTTGCCCTGAATTGCAATATCTCATCTTACAGCAGGTTCGCGAGAAAGAACTACTTCTATCCCGACCTGCCCAAGGGCTACCAGATAAGCCAGTATGAGCTTCCCCTCTGCGAAGGCGGGTATGTCGAGATAAACGTCGACGGCGGCGGCAAAAAGATAGGCTTGACGAGGATACACCTCGAGGAGGACGCCGGCAAGAATATCCACGACGGCGCGGGCAGTGAAAGCCTTGTCGATCTTAACAGGGCCGGGGTGCCCCTTATGGAGATCGTGACCGAGCCGGATATACGCAGCCCCCGCGAGGCCGTGGAGTTCATGAAACGGTTGAGGGCCGTCGTGCGGTGTATAGGCGTATGCGACGGCAACATGGAGCAGGGCTCTTTACGGTGTGATGCAAATATATCGGTCAGGCCCGCGGGACAGGAGGAATTCGGTGTGAAGACGGAAATAAAAAACATGAATTCTTTCCGCTTTGTTGAAAAGGCGCTTGATTACGAGATAAGGCGTCAGACCGCGGCGCTCAGGGAAGGGAAGAGGATTATACAGGAGACAAGGCTCTGGAATGCGGACAGGGGGATTACGGAATCAATGAGGTCAAAGGAAGAGGCCCATGATTACAGGTACTTCCCCGAGCCGGATCTCATGCCCGTTGAACTTGACGGCTCGTGGCTGGAAACAATCAGGGAGTCCATCCCCGAACTCCCGCATGTCAGGCGCGCGAGGTTTATCAGCCGCTACCATCTGCCTGAACAGGACGCGGACATCCTGACGGCCGACATGGCCACCGCCGAATGGTTTGAGGAGGCCGTAAGGCTCGGCGGTGACCCGAGGGTTGTGAGCAACTGGATAAGGGGCGAGCTTGCAAGGCTGCTGAATGAAGACAACAGGCAGATGGAAGACTGCCTGCTGAAGCCCGAATATCTCGTGGACATGCTCAAACTCATCGACAACGGCACCATAAGCGGCAAGATAGCCAAGACCGTGTTCGAGGAAATGTATAAAACCGGCTCGGCGGCCGGGGATATTGTAAAGGAAAAGGGCCTCGTGCAGATCAGCGATGAAGCCGGAATCGGTGCGGTCGTGGATGAAATCCTGGACGAACATCCTGAAGAGGTCAAACGCTACAGGGCGGGCGAGGCCAAACTGATGGGGTTTTTCGTCGGACAGGTCATGAAAAAGACCAGGGGCAAGGCAAACCCGAAGATTGCAAACGAACTGTTAAGGAAAAAGCTCGGTTAAGCCGAAAAGAAGGTTATGCCTGATGTCGCGTAAACAGGCGGGAGAGCCTGCCGTAAAACCTCCGGACTCTCCTGCCCGCTGCCGGTGTTTTTATGGCGCTGCAAGGTTAAGATATGGAAAGAATACTCGTTGTGGAAGACAAGGAGTCCATGGCGCGGATGCTGAAAGAGACCCTCGAGATGGAGGGGTATGAGGTCATAACCGCGCGTGACGGGGCCGAAGGAATAAAGATGATAAAGGAGAACAAGGTGGATGTCGTCCTTACGGACCTCAGATTGCCGAAAAAGGACGGCCTTGAAGTCCTGAAGGCGTCAAAAGAAAAAAACCCCCTGGCGCCGGTTATAGTCATGACCGCCTACGGCTCCGTTGAAACCGCCGTCAATGCGATGAAATCGGGAGCCTATGATTTCATTACCAAACCGCTTGACACGGACTACCTGCAACTGTTAATAACCAGGTCTCTGAAGAACCAGAGGCTTCTTACGGAAAACCTGTTGCTGAAAGACACCCTGTCGCACCGTATCGGCACCCCGGATATTATCGGCAAGAGCCCGGCAATGATCGAAGTGGCCGGCAATATACAAAAGGTGGCGCCTACAAAGTCGACCGTGCTGCTCCTTGGCGAATCCGGCACGGGCAAGGAACTCTTTGCAAGGGCAATACACGACCTGAGCCCGAGGAGGGACCACCCCTTTGTCCCGATAAACTGCGCGGCCATACCGAGGGAACTTCTTGAATCCGAGTTGTTCGGTTATGAAAAAGGGGCGTTTACAGGGGCCGGGGAGAGAAAGCTCGGCAAGCTCGAGCTTGCGGACAAGGGAACGATATTCCTGGATGAGATCGGTGAAATGGATACGGCCCTGCAGTCCAAGATGTTGAGAACCATCCAGGAGGGTGAGATAGACAGGGTCGGCGGCACCGGCTCGGTCAAGATAGATATACGGATCATAGCCGCAAGCAACAGGGACCTCGAGGCCGCCGTGGCCGCCAACACCTTCAGGGAAGACCTCTATTACAGGCTGAGTGTTTTCCCCGTCACCATCCCGCCGCTGAGGGAGAGAAGGGATGACATACCCGTGCTGGTCGAGCACTTTATATCCAAGTACGCGGCGGAAATGAACATTCCGCATAAAAAGGTCAGCCCGGAAGCCATGGACATACTGAAGAAATACTCGTGGAAGGGAAACGTGAGGGAACTTGAGAATGTCATAGAAAGGGCGCTGATTCTGTGCGAGGGGGATACGATAACCGAAAAGGAACTCAGATTGATTTCCGCCGCCTCTTCAGAAGAGGAAGCCGCCGGGGACACCACCGGGGGGACCCTTGACGAGGTTGCAAAGGCCGCGCTTAAGGCCGCTGAAAGCAGAAGGATCAGAGAGGTCCTCGAGGAGACTCACGGCAATAAAACCAGGGCCGCCGAGATACTCAGGGTCAGCTACAAGACATTGCTGACGAAGATCAAGGATTACGGTATAGAGAGTTAACCTCAATGTTGCATAAACGAGCAGAGGAATCCGCCGGGAAACCCCCGGACTTCTCTGCTCCGCCGCCGGTATTTTATGCAACTGTAAGGTAAACCTTAATGTTGCACAAGCCGGCAGGGGAGTCCGCCGTAAAACCTTTATAAAGCGATGGGATATCGGAAATATGTCTTTGTTGCAGGACGTAACGGAGAGTGAAATTCCAAAGGATGTCGATAAGCCGTGCGGAATACTCTCCAAGGTATCGCGGATAAAGCTTTTCCGCCTGACTCCCCTGCCCGCGGGCGGTGTTTTTATGCAACTGTAAGGTAAACATGCAGACAAACCTGTTGCAAACCCTTTATAATGGAAATAAAGCATTTTACCGGCGACATGCTCACTTCTAACAGCATCTTTCTTTTGCCGCAAGGCGGCGGATTGACTGAAAGACGCTCATGTCAGGGTGAATTTGCCGCCCCTGTTTTGTAACCCGCCATTGGCAATAGAAAATAAAATATGTTAACCTTAGGGGTATAGGAGGTACTGTTATTTGTATAAAAGCATAGCGATATGGGTACTGTTCGGATTGATGATGATCCTTGTTTTCAACCTGCTCGAGACATCAAAACCCAGCGAGGAAATGATCTTTTCCGATTTCACCGCAATGCTCCAGCAGGGAGAGATAGCCGAGGTAACCATCAAAAAACCTGAAAACCTGATCGTGGGAACACTGAAAAACGGGGAGAAATTCAAGACCTACGCCCCCGACTATCCGGACCTCATAAAAGAGCTTCAGAAGAAGGGGGTGAGGATCGCCGCGATGCCTGATCACACGCCGTGGTACATGAGCGTGCTTTTCAACTTCGGCCCCATCATACTCCTCGTGTTCCTGTGGGTGTTTTTCATGAGACAGATGCAGGCCGGGGGCAACAAGGCGCTCTCCTTCGGAAGGAGCAGGGCGAAGCTCGTATCCGAAAAGGGGATAAAGGTAACCTTCACGGACGTGGCGGGTATCGAAGAGGCGAAGGAAGAGGTGCAGGAGATAATCGATTTCCTGAAGGACCCCCAGAAGTTCCAGAAACTGGGCGGCAAGATTCCCAAGGGCGTCCTGCTCGTAGGCCCTCCGGGAGCCGGAAAGACACTGCTTGCCAAGGCAATAGCGGGCGAGGCGGGCGTGCCGTTTTTTTCCATCAGCGGGTCCGATTTCGTCGAGATGTTCGTGGGTGTGGGCGCATCAAGGGTGAGGGACCTGTTTGAACAGGCAAAAAAGAATTCGCCGTGCATTATATTCATCGACGAGATAGATGCAGTGGGCCGCCACAGGGGTGCGGGACTCGGAGGCGGACACGACGAGCGCGAACAGACGCTCAACCAGTTGCTCGTGGAGCTTGACGGTTTTGCCCCGAACGAGGGCATCATAGTGCTTGCGGCAACCAACAGGCCGGATGTGCTTGACCCCGCGCTTCTGCGCCCCGGCAGGTTCGACAGGCAGGTTATAGTCCCCCATCCGGATGTCAAGGGCAGGCAGGAGATAATCAAGGTCCATATCAAGAACATCCCGCTTGCCGACAACGTGGACATCGATATTCTCGCAAGGGGAACCCCCGGGTTTTCAGGCGCGGACCTTGCCAACCTGGTGAATGAGGCCGCACTGCTTGCAGCGAGGCAGTCCAAGACCAGGGTCGAGATGTCGGACTTCGAGACCGCAAAAGACAAGGTTATCATGGGCAAGGAGAGAAAAAGCATGATAATCTCCGAAGAAGAGAAGAACAACACCGCATACCATGAAGCAGGCCATACGCTTGTCGCGAAACTCACCCCCGGCACTGACCCCCTTCACAAGGTCAGCATAATACCGAGGGGCATGGCGCTCGGGGTCACCCAGCAGCTTCCCATAGACGACAGGTATACCCATTCCAAGGAATACATCCTGAATACACTGGCCGTTCTCATGGGCGGAAGGGCCGCGGAAGAGATCGCCCTGGGGCATATAACCACCGGCGCCGGAAACGATCTGCAGAGGGCCACCGACCTTGCAAGGAAAATGGTATGCGAGTGGGGCATGAGTGAGAAACTCGGGCCGCTTACATTCGGCAAGCGCGAGGAGCAGATATTCCTCGGCAAAGAGCTTACCAAGCACAAGGACTATTCTGAAAAGACCGCGGAAGAGATAGATGAAGAGGTCAAAGGCATCGTCAATGAGAGGTATCAATATGCAAGACGCCTGTTGCTCGACAACAAGACCTCTCTCGTGAATCTCGCACAGGCCCTGCTTGAAAGGGAGACCCTCGATGCCTCCGAGATAGATGCCATAATCCGGGGCAAGGAACTCGCCCCTGTTGCACCGGCGGGGCGGGAACAGGGCAAAGAAAAACAGGAAAAAGATGATGTTGCCGGCAGCGACGAAGTCGAATCGGCAAAGGGCATGAGCGCCGCACCGGAAACGGCGTCATAAAGGCGGTTCCGCCGTATACTGTTGTAAACTTCATCCACACACCATGACCCCCGGGGAGGATTGCCGTTGAAACTTGTCTTTAAGAACCGTGCGTTCGACTTCTCCGAACGCACCTTTGTAATGGGCATCCTGAACATCACACCTGATTCCTTTTACGACGGCGGCAGGTTTTTCGACACGGCCGGCGCTGTGGAGCAGGCCCTCAGGATGCAGGATGAAGGCGCCGACATAATAGACATAGGCGGTGAATCGACCAGGCCCGGCGCGGCGAAAATCCCCGTCAATGAGGAAATCAGGCGCGTGGTTCCCGTCATCGAGTCCCTCTCCGGGAAGCTGAAGATACCCATATCGGTCGATACCTGCAAGTCCCGCGTTGCAGAGGCTGCCCTGTCGGCGGGAGCCTCCATTATAAACGATATAAGCGGATTAAGGTTCGACCCGGAAATGGCAGGTGTGGCCGCCGCGGGCAAGGCAGCGGTCGTGATAATGCACATCAGGGGCACGCCGGCTGACATGCAGAAGAACCCCTCTTACAAGGCCCTTATTCCCGAGATTACCGACTACCTGCACCAAGGCATCGCCATTGCAAGGCAGGCCGGGATACCGGACGACATGATGATCATAGACCCGGGCATCGGGTTCGGGAAGACCGTCGAGCACAACCTTGAAATCATCAGGCGGCTGAACGAATTCACCGGGTTTGAGAAACCCATACTCATAGGCCCTTCAAGGAAATCCTTCATCGGCGGGATACTCGGCGGACTCCCGGCTGCGGAGAGGCTCGAGGGAACGGCTGCGGCCGTCGCCATCGGAATATTCAACGGAGCGAATATCATAAGGGTGCATGATGTAAAAGAGATGCTGATGGTGGCAAGGACGGCGGACCGCATAAAAAGGGGATTCCTGTAGCACGGCAGACCGCCCGCAGATATATTCAGCGAACCTTAATGTTGGTTGCACAGGCAGAGAGTCCGCCGGCGGGAATTTAATGCCACTGGAAGGTTTACGTGCATCCTGCAACTTGCGGCTAATGCGGCAAAAGGCGCAGCAGATCCGCCTGCCCAAAAAATTCAAAAAAAATCTTAAAAAACTATTGACAAAGACTCATGCCTGCTGGTATCTTTCTTCATTAATGTTTTTTAATAAACATTATATCACCGGAAAAAAGAAAGGAGCGGATGTATGACAAAAACAGAACTTATTGAGGTAGTAGCAGTCGGAGCGGGGATTTCAAAGGCGGCGGCGTCCAAGGCCGTTGATTCTTTTATCAGGGGAATCACCAAGACCCTGAAAAAGGGCGGCAAGGTCACCATCGTCGGGTTCGGAACCTTTTCCGTGTCGAAGAGAAAGGCCAGAAAGGGCCGCAACCCGAGAACCGGTGAAACCATCAAGATCCCTGCGGCGAAGCTCCCGAAATTTTCTCCCGGAAAGGCATTCAAGCAAGGAATAAAGTAATAATAATATACCAGCCTGAAAGAGCCCCGACCCAGGGGCTCCCCGAGTCATCTTCTCAAAGTATCAGTCAATGCAGGAGGGCCCGCCGTAAAGACCGGCGGGCCTCTCCTGTGCGGCGGCTTATCATGATTGCGTGGTTCAGCCGAATCACGGGAATGTAATCTGCAGCCTCTGAATCGACGACGCCATGCCCGTGTCTGCATCAATCTCCAGCAGGACGCATGAAAGCACGGCCTCCCCTTTTGCGGTCTCAAACCTGGTGGGCACCTGTGTCAGAAACCTGTTTATTATCTGCTCCCTCTTCACGCCTATAATCGAGTTGACCGGCCCGGTCATTCCCACATCAGTTATAAATGCGGTACCCTTCGGCAGGAGCCTCTCGTCGGCTGTCTGAACATGTGTATGGGTGCCGATGACAGCGCTTACCTCACCGTCAAGATACCAGGCAAAGGCGGATTTCTCGGAAGTGGCCTCGGCATGAAAATCCACGATGATCACCTTTGCCTGTTCCTTCAGGGCAGGCAGTTCCCTCCCCGCGGCCTGGAACGGGCAGTCCAGTTGATGCATGAACACCCTGCCCGACAGGTTCAGAACGGCGACTTTTTCTCCTGAAGGCGCGTTCATGATAATGCTGCCGTGTCCCGGGGCGCCCGGCGGGTAGTTGGCGGGTCTCAGCAGGCGGTCTTCTTTTGTAATATAGGTGACCGCCTCTTTTTTGTCCCATATATGGTTGCCGGATGTCAGCACATCCGCTCCGCATGAGAAAATCTCCTCGGCAACCGCCTTTGTTATTCCGAATCCTCCGGCGGCGTTTTCAACATTGGCGATTACAAAGTCGGTCTTTAATTTACTGATCAGGTCCGGAAGCCCTTCCCTCAATGCCCTTCTTCCGGGCTTCCCGACAATGTCTCCGACAAAAAGAACTTTCATGGTTTATTATAATAGTAGCGCAGTGTTGTTCGGAAAAGTAAAACGGCACAGCCTTAATGCACGATAAGAATATCAAAAGGCCGGTTAAAAATCAAATGACCGACGGGATAAATCCCCGGCACATCCTGACTTGACCTTAATGTTGCATAAGCCGGCTGTGGAGTCCGGCGTAAAACCTTTATAAAGCGATGGGATATAGGAAAATGTCTTTGTTGCAGGACGTAACGGAGAGTGAAATTCCAAAAAGACGGCAATATGCCGTGCGGGATATGTCCTGAAGGTATCGCGGATAAAGCTTTTCCGCCGGACTCCACAGCCCGCAGGCGATGTTTTTATGCTGCTGTAAGGTTGAGGGAGGGCCGGGAATGGTCGCCCCCGCCTCCCGATTAAAGGGGGGGCACGTTGGGGTGACCGCAGGCTCGGAATCTGAAAATGGCAAAGAAGAGGAAAAACAGGAAGGCTTCCGACCGGGTGAAGAGGATCTCTTTCCCGGATGACGAAAAGAGGCATTCATGGCTTAAGATGCTGCTGGACGCCCATTTCGTGATAGACAGGGGGGTGGCTGCCTCAATTGAATCCGAACAGAGGAAAGGCAGGCGGCCCGCTTGCAGGAAGGGTTGCTCCGCATGCTGCGGCACACACAAGGACATCCCCGTGTATCCGCTTGAATTAAGGGGCATATCCTGGTATGTCACGGAAAAGACTGCCGGCCGTGCAAGGGAAATGCTCAGGAGACAGCTCTCGGAGTTCAGAAAAGACTCTCCATGTCCCTTTCTCATTGAAGGGGCCTGCTCCGTACACCCCCTCAGGCCCATGGCATGCAGGCAGTTTAACGTATTCGGCGCGCCGTGCAGGGAAGGTGAAGACCCCTATTACACGAGGCGCGGGGACGTGATGGATCCTGTAAAAAAACACGTTGACCAGGCGTTTTTCATAATGCTCCCCTTCCACGGCGTGGAGAAAGAATCAGAGCGCATAAAGATCGTGGAGACAGGCGCCTTTCATAAAATGGTCAGGGAACTGCACTCCTGCGACTGGAGGCGGCTTGCCGTTGATATGGAAATATTTGAAAGGAGAAATAAAGGGAAAGGCGCGCAGGTCACTTGACCGCGGACATACCCTTGTGTTAGAAAAACGGATGACGATTCAGGACAGGCTTTCACAACTCCCCCAGGTCGACGAACTCCTGAAGAGCGCGCACGGCCGGAAATGGCTTGAGACATACCACAGGAAGATAGTCATCCGCTCCGTCAGGGAGGCCATTGATGCAAGACGCAGGGAGATACTGGCGGGCGGGGACCCGGATGTATCGATTGATGCCGTTGCAGGCGCCGCGGAGGATGCGATAAGGAGATATTCCGCTTACAGGCTCAGGCCCCTTATCAACGCCACGGGAGTTGTCATACATACAAACCTGGGCAGGTCCGTACTCTCCCGCAGCGCCGTTGAGAACATGGCGGCGGTTGCAGGCGCTTACACCAACCTCGAATATGATATAGCGGCGGGCAGGAGGGGCAAGAGGTATTCGCATACAAAAGATATCATCCGCGAGCTCACCGGCGCCGAAGACGCCGTTGTCGTGAATAATAACGCGGCCGCCGTGCTCATCTGCCTCGACACCTTTGCAAGGGGCGGGGAAGTCGTTGTCTCAAGGGGCGAACTGGTGGAGATAGGCGGTTCCTTCAGGATACCCGAGGTGATGAAGGCGGGCGGCGCTGTATTGCGGGAGGTCGGCACCACGAACAAGACGCATTTGTACGATTATGAAAACGCCCTGTCCGCCGACACCGCCCTTCTGCTCAAGGTTCATCAGAGCAATTACAAGGTAATAGGCTTTACAGAGGAGGTCTCCATAGAGAGTCTTGCACGGCTCGGCCGCAGGTTCAACATACCCGTCATGGCCGACCTCGGCAGCGGATGCATGATCGGCCTTGAAAAATACGGCATATACAACGAGCCCACTGTCCGGGAGGTGATAAGGCAGGGGGCCGACCTTGTGACCTTCAGCGGGGACAAGCTCCTCGGAGGGCCGCAGGCAGGCATTATCACCGGCAGGGGAAAACTGGTCCGCGAGATCCAGAAGAATCCCATGCTCAGGGCGGTGCGTGTCGACAAGATGACCTTTGCGGCGCTTGAGGCGACATTCATGCAGTATCTTGATGAAGAAAAGGCAGTCAGGGACATCCCCACGCTGAAAATGCTGACACAGTCCGCAAAGGATATAAAAAAGAGGGCGGGGAGGATCCATTCATTGTTGAAAAAGACCGCTGCAGGCCGCGCAAAACTGGAGATACTGCCCGGGCAGTCACGTGCAGGCGGAGGGTCGCTGCCCGGTGCCGGTTTCCCGACATTCGTATTATCCGTGAGGCCGCTGAAGGTATCGGTGAACACACTTGAGGAAAGATTAAGGCTCGGTTCACCGCCTGTAATTGCAAGGATCAAGGAAGACGCCCTGCTCATAGATGCAAGGACAGTGCAGGACAGGGAAGTAAAGATACTGGCAGACCGTATAATCGCTGCCTTTGGAGATTAAACCTGCCCTCCCCGTCCTTCTCCTTCGGGTTGAGCGGATGACGGAGGGATTACCGTAATAAATTCATTATCCGCGGATGGATCACGGAACGCGTTTTCCGGCAATCTCATGAAACGTTATGTAATTCTCGGCACAGCAGGCCATATCGACCACGGCAAGAGCGCCATTGTCCTGGCGCTTACGGGCACGGACCCCGACAGGCTCAAGGAAGAGAAAGAGAGGGGCATCACCATTGATCTGGGTTTTGCCGAACTCTCATACCCGGACGGCCTGAAGATAGGGATCGTGGATGTCCCGGGCCACGAGAGGCTCATCAGGAACATGCTTGCCGGGGCGGGCGGCATAGACATTGTCCTCATGGTAATCGCAGCCGACGAAGGCATAATGCCCCAGAGCAGGGAACACCTCGATATCTGCAACCTCCTGAGGGTCAAGAGGGGACTGATTGCTGTCACCAAGTCGGACCTTGTCGAGGAAGACTGGCTCGAGCTTGTCGAGGATGAGACAAGGGAGTTCGTCAAGGGCACTTTTCTTGAAAATGCGGCGATTATCCCCGTCTCCGCAAAGACAGGACACAACATCGGCCTGCTGAAGGAAAAGATCAGGGAGCTTGCCCTGAGCGTTGAGCCCAAGCCCGTAAACGGCATTTTCAGGCTCCCGGTGGACAGGGTGTTTACGCTCAGGGGGTTCGGCACGGTGGTTACCGGCACCGCCGTCTCAGGGAGCATCTCGGTTGACAAGCCGGTGGAGATACTGCCCCGGGGGATCAGGACCAGGGTCAGGGGACTGCAGAGCCACGGGGAGCCCATCGGGACAGCGTATGCAGGGCAGAGGGTTGCGATAAACCTCCAGGGCGTCTCAAAGGAGGAGGTCGGAAGGGGCGATGTCATAACCGTACCGGACAGGATACGCACCACGTACGTGATTGACGCGGGGATTGAACTGTTGAGGGAATCCCCTGTCAATGCGCTGAAAAGCAGGAGCCTCGTGCATTTCCATACTGCCGCAACAGAGCTTACCGGCAGGATTATCATTTACGGCAAAGACGAGCTGAAGCCCGGCGACAGGGCGTACTGCCAGTTCCGGTTCAAGAGCCCGCTTGCGGTCATGGCGGGAGACAGGTACATAGTAAGGAGGTTTTCACCGCTCCTCACGATCGGCGGCGGTGAGATCCTGGACACATCTCCGCGGCGCAGGAAAAAAGAAGACAGGCTGAAGGACCTTGAGATTTTTCAGCACGGGAGCCTGAAGGAGAAACTGTCCCTTAAAATCCTCCTGAGCGGCTTGAACGGCACGGCCCGGTCCGAACCTGCCGGATGGATCAGGGCCGAGACGACCGAAATAAACAAACAGATAAGGGCGCTCATATCAGAGGGCGTTGTCATCCAGTGCGATGACAGGCTGCTGCACAGGGAGGTTTTTGATGATTTCCGCAGCAAGGCGCTCCGCACCATCGGTGACTTCCACAGGGACAACCCGCTGAAACCCGGGATGCCCAAAGAGGCGCTGAGGGCGGCCTTCAAAGGCCTGGACCAGAGGCTGTTCGAGGCATTGCTTTCGCCTGTCGGTGAGATAGCGGTCGAGAAGGACATACTCAGGCTGGAGACCTTCAGCATTTCACTGAGTGAAGACAAGAAGCTCATAAAAGAGAGGATACTGAAGATACTCGATCAGGCGGGATTCCAGCCCCCCTCGAGAGACGAGCTTGCCGCGGCGGTGTCTGTCGGAAAGGAAGAGGCCGGGGAACTCCTCAGGATCATGGCCTCTGAAAAGACACTTGTGAGGATAAACGACTCCCTCTACATACCCGCGACACGTTATTCGGAAATGATGAACCGCCTGCGGGAGTTTTTCGGCAAAAAGAAAGAGATGACCGTTGGGGAATTCCGCGATGTGCTGGGCACCTCGAGGAAATACGCCCTGCCGTTTCTTGAATATCTCGACAGCAACAGGATTACCCTGAGGGTCGGCGAAGTCAGGAAGTTTCTTGCCGGGAGTTCACAGTGACGGACATTGACTCCATTGCCGCGCAGGTCAAGCGCAACTGCAACATCTCGGATGCAAAATACTGGGGGTTCTACTCGCCCTGCGGCCTGCTCCTGAGACTCAGGGACCTCTACAGGATCGAGCACGGCCTGAACCCCTGGGACAGGATAGGGCACGACAGCATAGGCAGATGGATAGAGGAAAGGGAGGAACTGTGGAGCGGGCTGGAGGGCCTTGACTACAGTGAGATAGAAATTCGGGGCAAACGCTACTCCCCGTTTAATGTGAAGGCGATCGGCACCGCGCTCATCAAACACAATCTTGTTTACAGCGCGGGCTACGGTGACTTTCTGAAACCGGTATTCATGCTTGCGGAGCTTTCCGGGAGCCGCGGTACGGGCAGGTACGCCGTACATATCGCGGGGAGGGAGCTTGCCCGCGACCTGTCGGCATCTCCTGCAATGATCCGGGGAGACACGATCATTGCAAGGCATCAGACCATGGAAATGTTCCTGTGGGGAAAGTTTGAAGAGATGAAGACAAGGAGATGCAGCGGGGCGCTTTTTCATGCATTCGCGGAATACGGCATATCAGGAGAGGCGGAAAATGAGCTCTCTCCCGCAGCGCTTGAAG
>JALSHG010000088.1 GCA_026982355.1 Thermodesulfovibrio sp. | reverse complement strand
ATGCCGGCCAGGTCCAGTATCGTGGCCGGAATGTCTATCTGCTCGACGAGCCCGTCGATGACCCGTCCTTCCGTCTGCCCCGGCTCCCTGATGATCAGCGGAATATGCGTCAGCTGCTCATAAAGATGCGGCCCGCTGTGCCCGAGCAGGTTGTGTTCGAAGCTCTCGCCGTGGTCTGAAGACAGTATAATCACGGTATTTTCCAACAGGTTTCTCTTGCTCAGTTGCGCAATAAATTCTTCAAACTGCCTGTCGCAATACCTTATGAATTCGTCATAGCGTGCCCTCATGGTGTAAACGAGCGGTTGCAGTTCTTCATTAAAAACCTTGTTGACGCCTATCTTCACGCGCGCATTTTCCTGAGATTTGAAAGACCTTAAATCATGTGAAGGCTCGATCATCCCTATATATGGCCGCGGCGGCAGGTAAGGATAATGGGGCGGTACAACATGAATCCACGCAAAAAAAGGTTGGGAAGGATATTTATCAAGAACTTCCCGGAAGGCACTGAAGGCTTTTTCTGGTGGAACTCTTGTGCTGAGTACATTCCGGGAAAACATGTTGACAAGCTTTCCCATAAAAAAGTCCTCTTTTATAATCCAGTCATACAATCTGATCTTATCCCCGAACAAGCGGTAAAGCCGGCTGTCTATAAAATCACGAAGAGTAACGCTGATACGAAACTCTGTTGAAAGCGGAGCTATTTCAAAGCTGTCGGAAACACCCAGTGCTCCCACTGAAGCCGCAGTATTTACTACAAAGGCCATATTGAAGTAACCGTTGATCTTCAACAGAAACGGGAAGCTTTCAATATCGCTTCCGAGAGGCCTGGAACCCAGGAGATGATATGTCTGATGCGTCCAGACCCTTTTGCCGGTCATAAGGCTGGCAGTGGTAGGAGTGGTGAAATTACTTTCAGCCTGCACCATTGTAAACAACGACGCCGTCTCTGCCCATTTATCTATAAACGGGGTTGTGGGCCTCTCGTATCCGTATACGGACATGTCTCTTGCAGTCAGTGTATCAAAGGTGACTATGATGATATTCGGCTGCTTGCCGTCAGCAGCAGGGTGGAGTTTTCTTTGGACCGCCGTATCAGGCTGTTTTGCCCATGCGTGGTAGAGCACAAGCGGTAGCGACACCACAAACCAGATGCCGAACAACCATACGAGAGGTGTAATCCGTTGCTGGACAATCTCTACCCAATGCCCGCTCTTATCAAGAGAGTTCCGGAAAAGCCAAGTGAAAAATATCGCTGTCACCCCGATAACAAACAGCAATAAAAATTTCAAGAGAACAGGTGTGTACGTATCAGGCCATATAAGCCGTTTGCCTGTCTGTGCCGCTAATCCCAGCAATAAAAAAACACACAGAAACAACAGCCAGTGCCCTCCCCTTACCTTCCATACTGTGCGCACATTAATCCATTGAAGTGCTATAGCCGGCAGCCAGACCAGAAATGCCGCCAAGGCTGCCACAAGACTCCAGAATATTGTCACAAGGGCCACACTCGGCAAAAATTCGGAAAACGGCGCATAAAAACTGAATCCGTCCCACCGGAAGAACGCATCCCGCAGGAGATAAAGGGAGAACAGTACAAAGACAATACGGAATATACGCCACCAGGATACGGTTTCGCTTTTCATCGGTTTATTCCCCCCCTGTGATTTTCCCGTTCGCCCTTGCAAGGTTCTCAGTGATGAGGGCGAGGAGGCGCCTCCCCGTCTCCGGCTCCCTCTCAAACAGGTTGTCCAGTTCATCCGGGTCTTCCTT
>JALSHG010000087.1 GCA_026982355.1 Thermodesulfovibrio sp. | reverse complement strand
TGTCTATGTTGCAGGAAATAACGGAGAGTGAAGTTCCAAAAGACGTTGATATGCCGTGCGGTATACTCTCCAAGGTATCGCAGATAAAGCTTTTCCGGCGGCCTCTCCCGCCCCGCCGGCAATGTTTTAATGCCACTGTAAGGTTAAGGTAAAAGTGTTACAGATAAAAGGAGGGTTAATAAAAATGTGTGAGACAAATGCATACATTGAAAAAGACGGGAGTGAAGAACTGTACCTTGAAAACGTGGACATGCTGAAACCGGAAGACGGCAAAATCCTCATGAGGAACATCTTCGGCGAGCAGAAGCTTTTTGAAGGCTCGATAAAGGAGATTTCCCTGTCCGGTCACAAGATAATTCTGAGGAAAGAATAGAGGCAAGGGCTTCAACGCACAGCCCGCAACGCGAAACATGCAATTCATGCGCATCATCGTCCAGGGACCCAACCATGCCTTCTTCAACATGGCCCTTGACGAGGCCATATCGGAGGCCGTGAGGCGGAAGCTCTCGCCCCCCACACTGAGACTGTACGAGTGGAGCAGGCCGTCGCTGAGCATCGGGTACTTCCAGAGGACCTCGGACATAGACATCGACTACTGCAGGAAAATGGATTATCCGGTTGTAAGACGGCTGACCGGCGGCAGGGCGGTACTGCATGACTCGGAGCTCACATACAGTTTCTCGGCACCGGACGGCCTTCCCCTGTTCAGGGGCAGCCTGCTTGAGGACTATACGATCATCAGCAGGGCGCTTGTCCTGATGCTCAGGCTCAACGGCATAGATGCGGAGGCGTCGTTTGAAAAACGCCGGCATGCAGGCCGCAGGAGCCCTGCGTGTTTCAGGGCGCTGTCTTACGGCGAGATAACCGCAGGCGGCAGGAAAATCGTAGGCAGTGCCCAGAGGCGGTATCCCGACGGATTCATGCAGCACGGCTCTGTCCTGCTGAGTTTCGATGCAGGTGAGCTGTGCAATGTAACGGGACACGGCAGCGCAGATGACCTCGGGGAAATCAGCGCGGTCAGGGATTATGCCCCGGGGATAACCGTTGATGACCTGAAAAATTCATTTAAGGCGGCCTTTGAGAGAGAACTCGGCGTAAAGATGATATCAGACGTCCCCGCAGGATTCGAGGCGGCCCTTGCAAGAGAGCTCGAGAGGGATAAATATTCCTCAGCGGAGTGGAATTTCAGGCGGTGAAAAAGACGGCGGGGCAGGGTGATCCGCGCCTCTTATGTAATAAACGATAAGGCAGCCCCACATCACTACCATAAGGTAAGCCTGAAACACGATGTTCATAAGCGACAGGGCGATATTCATAACCGGCGCAAGCACGGGAATCACGCGGAAGGGCAATCCCAGGATGAAAAACACAAGGCTCGCTGCAACGATCCCGGCAATCAGGATTATGTAAAAGAGAAACGCCTCCGGCTTTTTCTTTAAAAAGACGAATGTACTCTTTACCGAATCAACCGCCCCCTTTTTCTCCACCACCGAAGCGACCATGCAGTAGACACTGAACACCGTGCCCGCAATAAAAATTATGATGGTGAAAACAATAATCGACACCAGTGCAAACGACCGGAGAAAGACCTCGATGGTTCTCTCCCCCCCGGAAAAGGTCTGCGCGGCCGCGGCCAGTATCCCCCCTGCCGCAACGGCTACGGTAAGCGCTACGGTGAGACATCCGAACAGGAGGGAGGCCAGCCACAACAGCCGGAGGAAATTGCCGTTGGCCTCACTGAAAAAAGACCGGAGGCTGAACCTGTAATGCACATCGAGGGCGGCATTTTTCAATACCCCGAGGATGCCGCTTAATGCGTACAGGAGCAGCAGGGAAGCAAATGTCAGATAAAAAACAAACGCCGTTCCGACAAGAAGGACGAGACCCAGGTACCTCGAGACAAACTCAAACGGGTTATCAATGAGGGAGGGCAGCAGGTCCCTTGCGTGCGTCAGGTCAATGCCCATGTAAGCCGCCGCGACCGCCACCGGGACCGCCATGAAGACAAAAAAACCGGAAACATTGATAATTGTCACGCCAACGCGGAGAAGGACGAGATGCAGATTCCTGCCGGCGATACTGAAGCCTTCCCTGATGGATTCGGTCATCATAATGAAAAACGCTTTCGCAATGGCCTATTTTAGACAGGGACATGCTAAAAGTCAATTTCGCTTGAATTTCCCCCTGCATTACCTTTAAAATCTTGCATATGAATATCCTTGATGACATCCTCAGATATAAAAAGGAAGAGCTGAAACTCACGAAATCCAGGATACCGCTGCCTGACCTAAAAGCCCGGATACGCGACATGGATGCCGTAAGGCCTTTCAGGGCCGCCGTCAAAAGAGAGCGGCAAGGCCCTGTAAGGCTCATAGCGGAAGTGAAAAAGGCATCTCCCTCGGAGGGCATCATAAGGGAGGATTTCGACCTTTCAGCGGTTGTCTCCGCTTATGAGCGGTCAAGTGCGGCGGCAATATCCGTTCTCACGGAAGGGCGTTTCTTCGCAGGCAGCCTTGAATATCTCGGTGAGGCGAGGCGGTTGACCCTCAAGCCCGTACTAAGGAAGGACTTTATCTTTGACGAGTACCAGGTTTACGAGACAAGGGCAAACCATGCGGACGCCGTTCTCCTGATAGCCGCGGCGCTTGAAAGGTCGCAACTGAGCGACCTCTACGCACTGGCATGCGAACTTTCACTGGACTGTCTCGTGGAAATCCGCACCCTTAAGGAGCTTGACACGGCCCTCTATTGCGGAGCCGGAATCATAGGGATAAACAACAGGGACCTCGGCACCCTTGACATAAGCCTGAAGACAACATTTGATTTCCTGAAGGATATCCCTGATGACAGGATCGTGGTAAGCGAAAGCGGCATAAATACAAGGGCCGATATCGAGGCGCTGGAGGCGACAAGGACGGATGCCGTGCTTGTGGGCACCGCCATCATGAAGGCACCGGATATCGAAGCCGGGATCAGGGAGCTGACGGGGCGGGAATGAAAAAATCAATAGAAAAGGCCGCTGTACTTGTTGAGTCGCTGCCGTATATCAGGCGGTTCTCCGGCAGGACCTTTGTCATCAAATACGGCGGAGCGGCCATGGTGGACGACAGACTGAAGGATACCTTCGCCAGCGACGTAGTGCTGCTGAACTTTATCGGGATCAAACCGGTGATAGTGCACGGCGGGGGCCCGAAGATAAACACGATAATGGAGAAGATGGGCAAAAAACCGACGTTTGTCCAGGGGCAGCGGGTCACGGATGAAGAGACGGTCGATATTGTCGAGATGGTTCTCGGCGGTCTTGTCAACAAGCAGATCGTCAGCCGGATCAACAGGCACGGGGGATTTGCAGTCGGCCTGAGCGGCAAGGACGGCAACCTCATAAAGGCCAGGAAAAAGATCATCAGGAAACTCTCGCCCGAGACAGGGGTGCCCGAGATAATCGACCTCGGACTTGTGGGAGAGGTGGAGAAGATCAACCCGAGGATTCTCGTCTCAATGGACGAGGGCGGTTTCATACCGGTGATCGCCCCCATAAGCGCAGGGCAAAAGAGCAGGACTCTCAACATCAACGCGGACTACGTGGCGGGAGCGGTCGCATCCGCGATAAAGGCGGAAAAACTGATACTGCTGACCGACGTGGAGGGCATCAAGGCGAAAAACGGCAGGTTAATCTCGACACTGAACCTGAAAAAACTCTCGGGCCTCATTTCAGACGGCACAATATCCGGCGGGATGCTCCCAAAGGTCCATGCGTGCCGGAACGCCCTCGAGGGGGGCGTCGGTAAAACGCACATAATAGACGGCCGTAAGCCCCACGCCCTGCTGCTGGAGATATTCACGGAGGAAGGAATAGGGACGGAGATAGTGAAGTAATCCTTAACATTGTATAAACCGGCAAGGCCGCCGATGTTTTTTGCCACTGAAGTATCCGCCGGCGGAGATATGGATGGAGGGAGAAGGCTTTTACTGCACGGCCTTTTCCGCTATCTCGTACTTCTTTATCTTGTACCCTATCTGCCTTGGAGTGATGCCGAGCAGGCGCGCCGCCCTTGCCTGCACCCAGCCGGTTTTTTCAAGGGCGTCAAGAATGTTCGCCTTTTCGATCTCCTCAACATTGGTTATCAGTGAGGCTGATTTGTCGGGGGTCTTCAAGCGGCGTATACTGAGCGACACAGGCAGGTCCGCGGCGGTGATCTTGTCCGAGGCGGACATGATCACCAGTCTCTCGATGGTGTTTTCAAGTTCCCTCACGTTGCCGGGCCAGTTGTAATTGAGGAATATCCTCAGGGCGTTCTTGTCGAATACGACAGAGCGGTTGTTTTCCCTGTTGAACTTCTCCAGAAAGTGGTCGATGAGTATGGGTATGTCTTCACCCCTTTCCCGCAAAGGCGGCAGGAAGAGGGGTATTACATTGAGCCTGTAATAGAGGTCTTCCCTGAATTTCCCCTGTGATACGAGATGCTCCAGGTTCCTGCTTGTGGCAGTGATGATCCTGACATCCACCTTGATGGTCTTTTCACTGCCCACGCGTTCAAACTCCCTTTCCTGCAGCACGCGCAGTATCTTCGGCTGGAGCGTTGTCGGCAGGTCGCCTATCTCGTCAAGGAAGATAGTGCCCTTGTGGGCAAGCTCGAACTTGCCTTTCCTTGAGGAGACGGCGCCCGTGAATGCGCCTTTCTCATGGCCGAAGAGCTCGGACTCCAGAAGGCCCTCAGGGATCGAGGCGCAGTTGAACTTGACGAACGGGCCCTTGCTTCTGGGGCTCATGTAGTGGATTGCCTTGGCCACAAGCTCTTTGCCGGTTCCGCTCTCCCCGCGCAGGAGCACGGTTGCCTTTGACGGGGCCACGCGGTAGACCGCCTCGAAGACCTCCTGCATCCTGTCGGACTGGCCGATGATGTTCTCTATACTGTATTTGCCCCTCAGCTCCCTCTTCAGATTCTCCTTCTCCTTCTCCACCTTCTCGTAACTCTCCCACAGCTTGACAAACTGCGCTATCAGCGATGAAACGATCTCCAGCACCCTCAGGTCGTCATCAACACCGCCGAGTTCTTTTGAGTATATCCTGTCCACACTCAATACGCCGAGCACTTCGTTTTTAAACTGTATGGGCACGCACAGGAAAGATATGCCGTCCTTTTCGGGCCTTGACCCTGTCCTGTTGAGAAAAAGGGGCTCCTTGCCTATATTCGGGATTACCATGGGGGTCTTTTTTTCAAGCACACGGCCAACGATACCTTCCCCGATCCGGTACTTCCCCCTCTCTATATTGTGCTTGGCGAGCCCGTGCGCGGCGACAATGCGCAACTCCCCTGACAGGCGGTCGAGCAGGAAGACACACCCCCTCTGCATCTCAAGGAGACTGCCGAGAGTCGACATCACCGAAGAGAGGTTTTTATCAAGGTTAAACGAAGTGGTGAGCACCTTGCTTACCTCAAGGATTGCGGTAAGCTCCCTGTTCTTGCGCACCACAAGGCTTGTTTTATGCACAGCGGATTTCATATTTCAGCAAGTACGGAACTTCTCATTGTTATCTCTGCAGAGACATAAGAATACCACCCGGGCGCAGGGGGGTCCTGAAGTTTTACGACGGACTCTCCTGCCGGCTTATGCAACATTAAGTTATTATAAGACATTGGAGCAGCAATAATGGAACTACGCGTGTGCCAGCGGAAATATTAACATCACGTGCAACCTTATATCAACAGGATTTTCCACCGTTTACGGATTCCTTGTTTTATAATCATTGTTAATTTACTGCTGAAAAGTTATAATTATAGGTGGTACCGATAGTCTTGTCAGAAGATACCGGTTTTATCAGAGTCGTCCTCATGTGAAACGGACGATTAAAAACCAAAAACCACAGGTGCTTATATAATATAATGCATTTGACATAAATTATTTTCAAGATGTAAATTAATTTAACGGAGCAACGGAATGGCTAAAGGCTGCTGTGATACGGGAAGAGAAGAAAGAATCAAAAAGTATAATCCTGCAGAGTGGAAAATCAAAGACCCCGATCTCAAATATTTCAGGGCGGATGATATCCTATACACCCCGGCGTATATCAAAAAACGCAGAAACGGAATCTCCCTCCTTATAGACCCGGAGTCGCCCAACTGGATCAGTGTAAACAGCACTGGCGCGTATATCCTCGGTCTATGTGACGGGAAGCATACACTGGCGGAGATACAGGACGCCGTGTGCAGGAAATACGGGGTATCATCCATCAAGGGCAAGGTCAGACAGGATGTCTCGGAGTTTCTCGGGGCGGCGGAGCTGCTTGACTTTGTATCCGACCACAGGTATGAAAAGCCCGAATATCCCGGCAGGAGCAAGGCCATTGCACCTTACAAACTGGATGAACTCTGGATATATTACACCCTTGCGTGCAATCTCAGGTGCAGGCACTGCCTTGTGAGCGCAGGGAAGGGGCTGAGAAAAGAACTGACCGATGAGGAGTTCAGGTCGCTTGTGGACGAAGCGGTCAGGCTGGGCGTCAAGCGGTTCTACATTACAGGGGGCGAGCCCTTCATAAAGGAAGGTGTTTTCGATCTAATAAAGTATATTACGAAGAGGAAGAGACGCGAGCTTATCATCCTCACAAACGCCACGCTCTTTGATGAGGAGAAGATAGCGGCTCTGAAAAAGGTGATGAGCCCCAGGCTTATCCTGCAGGTCAGCCTCGAAGGGCCGAATGCGGAGATTCACGACAGGCTCCGCGGAAAGGGCAGCTTTGATGCGGCGGTCAGGGGAATAAAGAACCTGATCGGCATCGGAATAATCCCCATCGTCTCCACAGCCGTGAGCAAGCTGAACGAGAATCACATTGCAAAGACCTCGCGCTTCCTGTCGAAACTCGGCATACAGGAGCACAATCTCCTGTGGATGCATGCCAAGGGCCGGGGCGCCAGCAATGCGGAGGAACTGTTCGTCCCTGCCGAGAATATTGCGGGGGTCATGAAAAAACTGAAAGGCCTCTACAGGGAGCAGGAGATCATACTGGACAACGTGGAGTCGTTGAAGGTCCGCGTGCGCACGAAGAGGGGGCGCAAGAACGACCTCTGCAACAACTGTTATGAAAAAATCTGCGTAAACGCAGACGGGCATGTCTATCCCTGCGCATCCCTTAACGGCGACAAACACTTTGATGCGGGCTCCATCCGGAAGAAATCCCTGAAGGATATCTGGCTGAATTCAAAGGTCATGGAAAGAGGCAGGCGGAACAGTGTTCGAAACAAGCCCGAATGCCGATCATGCTATCTCGAATATTTCTGCGGGGGCGGATGCACATCCCACAGTTACTATGCAAGCGAGGTTGACACGGGCAGGGGGTCCGTCACGGCGGTCGACCCTTACTGTCCGACCTACAAGGCCCTGTTCGAGGATATCATATGGGAGCTTGCATCAGAGGGCGTCACCCCTCAGAAAGGCAACGGGTATTTCGCGCCCCTTGTGTACAATGCCATGGACGCGAAACTCCCCGGTCACCTGGGTGCGGGCATCAGGAAGGTCGACAGGAATTTCGAGGTCGGCTGCTACCACTGCTCATGCGTTCTTTCGGTTGATGTGGAGGATGACGAAGAGGTCTGCAAGCCCGAGATAAAAGGTCATGTTACAAAGACCGTGAAGAAAAAATTTTCAAAGGCCGCCTATAATCCGGTGGCCAATTATTACTGCCCGACAGGCTATGACCCGAAAGACCTGGATCACATACCCAATGAGGTCCTCGAGGTCTCCTACGGCTGCGGCAATCCCGCTGCGCTGGCGGACATAAAGGAGGGAGAGACGATCGTGGACCTGGGCGCCGGCGGGGGCATCGACTGCTTTATAGCAGCCAGGAAACTCGGCAGCAGGGGAAAAGTGATCGGGATAGACATGACGGACGAGATGCTTGAGAAGGCGAGGGAGAATGCCAGGAAGGTCGGTGATGCGCTGGGATATGATATCGTCGAGTTCCGGAGCGGAAACATCATGGAACTGCCTGTCGATGACAATTCGGTCGATCTCGTCATATCCAACTGCGTTATCAATCTGACGGAGGACAAGGCCAAGGTGCTGAATGAGGTTTACCGGATATTAAAACCGGGAGGGAGGTTTATTATCTCGGATATAGTCTCCGACAAGCCCGTCCCCGGTTATCTGAAGAGAGACAAGGAACTGTGGAATGCGTGTCTGTCCGGTGCGCTTACGGACAAGAGATTCAGGGAACTGGCGGAGAATGCCGGATTTTCCAATATCCGATTAACTAAGAACTATCTTTACAAGAAGGTCGAATATATCAGGTTTCATTCGATCACGATAAGGGGCAGCAAACCGCGGAAGGTCCGTTCCCGGTGTCATGCCTGTTGCTGAGAAGATGAAGCTTTAATGTTGCATAAGCGGGCAGGAGAGTCCGGCGTAAAACCTCCCGACCCCGTGCCCGCAGGCGATGTTTTGATGCAACTGTATAAAATTAAAATTCAACATGAAAAGAGGTAGTGGATTATGAGAGTCACTTTAGTTAATTCACAGGTATTGGACGGCAATAACGTTGTACCGCCGCTGGGTCTCCTGTATATCGCCGCCGTTCTGGAAAAGGCGGGCCATGCGGTTCAGGTGTTCGACGCCGACCCGCAGTACCACGCAGGCATCATCAGGGAAATCAAGGAATTCGCCCCCGACCTCGTGGGACTGAGTTTCCTGACGGTCGGCTACCAGCGGGCATCCAATTTCTTGAAAGAGTTAAGGCGCGAGCTGCCCGACGTGGCATACTGCTCCGGAGGCGTGCACACCACGGTCAAGCCCGTTGAGACACTGAAAGACTTCGATCTCGACTTCATAGTGGTTGGGGAAGGTGAAGACACCATGGTCGAGGTATGCGGGAAACTCGAAAAAAACGAGGGTCTTGACGGTGTGAAGGGCGTCACCTACCGTAAAAACGGCGACATCATAGACAACGGCAGGCGAGAGCTGATAAAAGACCTGGACAGCATTCCGTTTCCCGCGCGCCACCTTATCGACATGAGGCCGTATCTCAAGCCGCCGGGAATTATAAGGGGCCATGCCGACAAGAACCAGACAACCATTGTGACGAGCAGGGGATGCCCGTTTAAGTGCATATACTGCGGCAGCCACAATATATTCGGCAGAAAGACGAGAAGGCGCTCCGTGAAGAACGTTGTCGACGAGATAGAATACCTGCATGAGACATTCGGCATCACCGGCATCTATTACTGCGACGATACATTTACACTGAGTCCGAAGTGGGTAAGGGAGTACTGCGAGGAATTAAAACGGAGGAAACTGAATATCAAGTGGGCCGGCCAGTCAAGGGTCGACCAGACGGACAGGGAACTGATGAAACTGATGAAGGAGTCCGGGCTTGTCCAGCTCGACTTCGGCGTCGAGAGCGGTTCGGAGAAGATACTGAAGGTCCTGGGCAAGGGCGGCGCCGGGGACAGGGCCGAGCAGATCAAGCATTCCTTCAAGCTGTGCAAAGAGCTTGATATCAGGACCCTGGCGACCTTTATAATCGGCAATCCCGAGGAGACCAAGGAAGACATACGGCAGAGCTTTGATCTGGCCAAGGAGATAGCGGCTGATTACACCGCATTTTATTTTCTCACGCCATATCCGGGAACGGCGATTTACGACATGGCCATTGAAAACGGATGGCTCGACCCGAATATGCCGTTTTCCGAGATATGGGCGCACAGGCAGCCCGAGCTTCCTCTCATGTCCATAACTTTCGGAAAAGAGGAACTGAGGGATATACGCAGGGAGATGCAGAACGCCTTTTTCCGCAGGAATTATCTCAGCAGTTCAGGCAATATAAGTTTCTACTCGATTCTCCTGAGCATATTATTCAGGCATCCGTGGGTATTTGTGGATGCCATGAGAAAATTCATCAGGACGCGCAGGCTGGATTATATTGTTGAGACACTGAATGCGGAATACTGGCGCATGAAGAAATACGAAGGCGTCTGACGGAAAAAGGGGAGCAGGTTAAGTGGCGGAGGAGGTAGGATTTGAACCTACGTCCCGACGGAATCGGGAAACGGTTTTCGAGACCGCCGCCTTAAGCCGCTCGGCCACTCCTCCGGGTATGATCTAATCAGTAATCAATACATTTCACCGTCTCAACGTTGCAGTTGCATAAAAACATCGCCCCCGCCTGCTTATGCAACATTAAGGTTCACAATCTTAATTTTACAAAAAACCGTCTTAAAATGTCTGCACATTCATTCTCCATGACCCCTGACACGACCCTCACCTGATGATTGAGCGCAGGGTCGTGGAGCAACTGGTACCGGCTCGCCACGGCCCCGTAACGTTCATCCCTGCATCCGTAAACGAGCCTTCCCAGCCTTGCATTGACCATGGCTCCCGCGCACATGACGCACGGCTCCTTGGTGACATAAAGCACTGCATCGGCCAGGCGCCAGTTTCCGGATTTTATCCCTCCTTCCCTCAGCACAGCGAGCTCGGCATGCGCGGTGGGATCATGGAACTGTTCCCTTCTGTTGTGCGATGCGGCGACAACCCGGTTGTCCCTTACGAGCACCGCACCCACGGGAATCTCATTTCCGGCAAAGGCCTTTTCGGCTTGCTCAAGGGCAAGGCGCATGAAGTATTCATCAGTCGTCATCGTCGCATTCCGGTGCTCCAGGCTGCGGGAGGCACACGGGGCAGTATGGCTCTCCATAATCAAGGCTGCATACATGCCCGCACCCGTCGCAGCACAGGCACCGTTCCACAGGGTTTTTACAGATGTTACAGACTTCGCCGTCTTTGGCCATGTGCAGAAATCATATACCCCCCTCACCCTTGACGCCTGCATGTGCATTACACGCACACGGGGTGGATGGCCGGCGTGGGGGTGAATTGTCCTTCACACAAACTGTTTCAGCATAACCCGGCGGCCCCGCGCAAATCAAGTGCGCCGCGGCCCCGGGGACTGAAAATTGACTTAACCGCACGCCATACTTTAATATTTCTACAATCATGAACTTTTCCTCGGAGACCGTGGATTTCCTTGTGATAGGCGGCGGGGTCGCCGGCCTGAGGGCCGCCATAGAGCTTGCCCCAAGGGGAAGCGTGCTTGTCCTGACAAAGGACAAGGCCACCGAGAGCACAACGGGATACGCCCAGGGCGGGGTGGCCGTTGCCCTGAGCGATGAAGACGAGGTATGCATCCACTATGAAGACACCGTGAAGGCCGGCGACGGCCTCTGCAATGAAGAGGCCGTGAAGGTCCTTGTCGAGGAAGGTCCCGCCTGCATACTTGAGCTCATGTCATGGGGCGCCGACTTTGACAAAGAAGGGAGCAAACTATCATTCACCATAGAGGCTGCGCACACGAGAAAGAGGATACTTCATTCCCACGGTGATTCGACCGGCAAGGAGATAGAGCGCGTGCTCATCAAAAAGGCCAGCTCCTTCCCGTCCGTCAGGAGATATGATTTCGCATTCACCCTCGACCTGCTTACGGATGAGGACAGGTGTATCGGCGCAACAGTGCTCAGGGGAGACTCCATCATCAATGTTTTTGCAAGGGCCGTGATCCTGGCCACGGGCGGCGCCGGACAGCTTTACTCCAGGACCACAAACCCCGTGATATCCACCGGCGACGGCATAGCAATCGCATACAGGGCCGGGGCACTGATAACGGACATGGAGTTCATACAGTTCCACCCGACAACGCTCTATTCCCCCGGTGCGCCCCAGTTCCTGCTGAGCGAGGCGATGAGGGGCGAGGGGGCGGTTCTGAGAAACATCCACGGGCAGCGGTTCATGCATCGATACCACGAAATGTCGGAGCTTGCATCCAGGGACACAGTGGCAAGGGCTATCGTATCGGAAATGGTCAAGACGGGCGCAAGGCATGTCTACCTTGACCTCAGGCACCTTGACGGGGATTTTGTGAAAAAACGTTTCCCGCAGATATACACCACGTGCCTCCAGTACGACATCGACATCACCGAAGACATGGTCCCGGTCTGTCCCGCGGCCCACTATATCATGGGCGGCGTCAGCACCGGCCTTGCCGGCGAAACCGGCGTCAGGGGGCTCTTTGCAGCAGGCGAGGTTGCATGCACCGGGGTGCACGGCGCAAACCGCCTGGCCTCCAACAGCCTGCTCGAGGGCCTGGTCTTCGGCGCAAGGGCGGGCAGGGGCGCGCTGAAATACGCGGAGGCCGGCACCGGAGGGAGTAAGACGGACACTGATTCATATCACGGACACGCGGCTCAGGACAGCACGCCCGGGGAGATGCCCGTTGAAATGGAAAAGATCAGGAGATCCCTCAGGCAGTTGATGTGGAACAAGGCGGGTATCATAAGGTGTGAGAAGTCGCTCGTGGACGCAAAGAGATGGCTCATGAAGAGGGAACACATAATGAAGGGACGGTTTCAGGGCAGGAGGGAGTCTGAGCTTAGGAACATGATAACCGTCGCCAACCTGATTATCGACTCGGCCATACTGAGAAGGGGCAGCGTGGGGGCCCACTACCGTTCCGACTTCAGGGAAAGGGGCGAAAACTGGCGGAGCCACACCGCCTGCCGTATGGGTGAAGGGGTGAAGTGGATTGGTTAATCTTAATGTGGGATAAACGCGCGGGGACACCCTTTTGTATCCCGGTAACGGAGTGATTTCATGCGCAAGGCAAAGATAGTCTGCACGATAGGGCCGGCGAGCAGTTCCGAAGGCACGATCCGCCGGCTCGTAAGGTCCGGGATGGATGTCGCAAGGCTTAACTTCTCGCACGGCACATATGCAGAGCACGAAAAGGCGGTGCAGTTCATAAGGGCGGCTGCCCGCAGGTATGACAGGCCCGTTGCCGTGCTTCAGGACCTGAAGGGTCTGAAGATAAGGATAGGCTCCGTCAAAGGAGGGGCGGTCCACATCAAGGAAGGCTCCACCCTTGCCCTTACCCCCGGGAATACCCCCGGCGATGCCGGATTGATCCAGGTCGTGTATCCCCGCTTGCTCAGTGATGTCAACCCCGGCGACAGGATACTGATAGACGACGGGCTGATACAGTTGAAGGTGGTGCGCAGGGAAAAGGACAGGCTGATCACCAAAGTCACGGAGGGCGGGCTGCTTAAGGAGAAAAAGGGCGTTAACCTCCCGGGTGTCAGGGTCTCTGCGCCGACTTTTACGGAAGGCGACAAGAGGGACCTTGCGTTCGGCATAAGGACAGGTGTCGATTATGCGGCGCTTTCGTTTGTGCGTTCCGGAAGCGACATCCTGAGAGTAAAGAAATGGCTGAAGAAAAACGGCTCCGACCTTCCGGTAATCGCAAAGATAGAAAACAGGCACGCCCTTTTAAACATGGACGGGATCATCGAGGCCTCCGACGGCATCATGATTGCAAGGGGGGACCTCGGCGTCGAGGTGCCGCCCGAGGAAGTGCCGCTGATCCAGAAGCGTCTGATAGAGAAATGCAATTCAGCCTTGAAACCGGTCATCACGGCCACGCAGATGCTGGAGTCCATGACAGCGCACATGCGGCCCACAAGGGCCGAGGCCGCGGATGTGGCCAACGCAGTGCTTGACGGCACCGATGCGCTCATGCTTTCCGCGGAGACGGCGGTCGGCAGGTATCCCGTCAGGGCACTGAGGATGATGCACAGGATTATAAGCTACACGGAGAAACACAGGATCAGCGGCCATGCCGCGGATATCGCCTCAAAGGGCTTTGCGCGGGCCGTTGCAGGGGCCGCATGCTCCTCGGCGGCGGATATAAACGCAAAGACGATAGTCGCATTCAGCCGCAGCGGTTTTACAGCCCTTCTTGTGTCGAAGTTCAGGCCGCGGGTGCCTGTTACCGGTTTTACCGTAAGTGAAGACATACGCAGGAGAATGAACCTCTACTGGGGAATCACACCCCATGTGATGAAATTTCCCGGGAACACGGATGAGATGATTGCAGAGTCTGAAAAGGCCCTGCTTGAACATGGTATCGCGCGAAAGGGTGATTCCGTTGCGATTATTGCGTCATCGCCCTTTGCATCCGGCGGAAAGACAAACATAATGAAGCTTCACACCGTGGGGGTATGATTTTTCCGCCGGGGCGCCCCCTCCGGACATGAAGCATCACTTTTTCCCCCCGGCCATGGGGCTGTAAAAGGAATCCTGTTTATACGCCTTGGTGAAATACTCCCTAGCCTTGTCCAGTTGTTTCATTTCATAATAGGCATACCCGAGGAAATAGAACGCCCGCGCGTCGGGATGGTCCCTGACATAGTCCTCCATCATCTTTATTGCCGTATCCTTTTTCCCCTTGTAATACAGTGAATAGGCCTTTTCGAGGGGGATCTCCTGGGCCGGGCACAGAGACACGAATGTGAACAATATCAGGACCGTTAAAGACAGGATTATTACCTTCATGACAACCTCCCCGTTAATTTGATTATGTAAGAATAACATCTGCCGGTCAATAACTCAATAACATTATTGCTCGTTACCTTGCAGCGGCATAAAAACACCGCCAGCGGGCAGGAGGGTGTGCGGCAGGTTTTACGGCGGACCCTCCTGCCGGTTTTATGCAACATTAAGGATTATTATCCTCTGTTTTCTTTATTTTCTCAAGCGCTTTTTTCTGGAGCATTATCAGGTCCCTGTAGAATTCCGTGGAGTAGACTTTCGGGACGGTGCCTTCCTTGAAAAACTCCACCATCTTTTCCGTCTCGCTGGTGGCAAGCAGCCCGGTCACCGGATCAATCACAGCCGTAACAATACCGTCCGGGATACTGAAGTCCCTCTTTTCACCCGCCCCGGCAAGCGCCTTTTTCATGAAAGACACCCATATGGGAGCCGCGGCCTTTGAACCCGTCTCTCCGTCCCCGAGGGTTCTGACATCGTCAAATCCCACCCACACGCCTGCAACCAGCCCCGGGGTGTAGCCTATGAACCAGGCGTCCCTGTATTCATTGGTCGTGCCCGTCTTGCCCGCAACCGGCCTGCCGAGCGCCCTTGCACGCCAGCCCGTGCCGTATTTCACAACATCCTCGAGCATCGAAGTCGTGAGAAACGCCGTCTGGGGGCTTATCACCCTCACGCCCTTCGGTTCGTTGTTTTCGAGCACGTTTCCGTCCGAGTCGATGATATACTTGATGGCGATCGGCTCCCTCCTGATGCCGCCCTGTGCAAAGACGCTGAAGGCCGAGGTCATCTCAAGGGGGCTTATGCTCAGGCTGCCGAGACCGAGGGTCAGGTTGCGCGGAAGCTCTCCCCTGATCCCGATCCTGCGGGCGAACCTTATAACATTGCTCACGCCTATCTGCTCGAGGAGCTTTACGGTGACGATATTCCTTGAGTGAACCAGGGCCTCCCTGAGCCGTGTGGCACCGTGGTATTTCCCGTCGTAATTCTCCGGCTCCCAGTCCCCGAAGCGTTTGCTCTCATAGATCAGCGGCTCATCTATTATTATGCTTGCGGGGGTATAGCCATGGTCCATGGCCGCTGCAAATATAACGGGCTTGAAGGCAGAGCCTGCCTGCCTCCTTGCAAAGACCGCCCTGTTGAACTCGCTTTTCCTGAAATCATACCCCCCCACTATGGCCCGTATGTATCCTGTGGAGCCCTCTATGGCCACAACCGCGCCCTGCACAAGCGGCTCCTGGTCGAGGCTGAACACAGGATATCTGCCCTTTGTCTTCTTGACCCTTACATTGATAATGTCGCCGGGTTTCAATATGGCCGAAAGCCTGGGTCTCCTGAATTTCCTGACCAGCCTGCCCTCCGAATCTATAACCTTCCTGACCCACCACCTCGCATCCGGCAGGAAGAGCTTGCCGATCACGCCCCTTGTCTTGACGGTGGCCTGGGAGGCGGACACGCGGAGCACCGTGGCGGTCATGATGTCGCCCTTTCTCATGACCACCTTTTCAAAGGATTCACCTGTCTTCATCTCCTCTTTCACGTCGATATCCTTATGGCCGATAGGCCCCCTGAAGCCCTGTCTTTTGTCCAGCCTCCTGAGACCTGCCTTCAAAGAATTTACGGCGGCGATCTGCATGTCCTTGTCCAGGGTTGTATAGACCCTGAGACCCCCCTTGTAAATCATCTCTATGCCGTATTTCTCCTCCAGATACTTCCTGACGTATTCGAGGAAATAATTCGGGGAAAACTTCTCCTGTCTCACGCTGGAAAGATAAAGGGGCTGCTCGTACGCCTCTTTCACCTGCTCCCCGGTTATGTAGCCGACCTCCTTCATCCTTTTAAGGACAATGAGCTGCCTCTCCTTTGCCCTGTGAATGTTGTTGTAGGGGGAGTACCTGCTCGGGGCCTTGATAAGGCCGCCGAGGAGCGCGGCCTCGGCAAGCGTGACATCAGAGACGGGCTTGCCGAAATATGCCTTGGCGGCGGACTCGACGCCGTAGGCGCCGTGGCCGAAATATATCTTGTTGAGGTAGAGTTCAAGAATCTCTTCCTTGGTCAGGTTTTTTTCGAGCCTGAAGGCCAGGGTGGCCTCCTTTAATTTTCTTGCGATCGTCCTCTCCGGGGAGAGAAAGACCACCTTTGCCAGTTGCTGGGTGATCGTGCTCGCGCCCTCCTTGATGCGCCTGGCCCGTATATCCCTTGTCAGCGCCCTTACGATTGCAATAAAATCTATGCCCTCGTGGACCCAGAACCTGGAGTCTTCAACAGCCACCACCGCCCTTATGAGATTCTCCGGTATCCTGGAAAGCGGGACATATTCCCCCTTTTCGATCTTGAACTCGCCTATAAGGGTGTCATCGTCCGCATAGACCTTTGTGCCGTTTGCCGGCCTGTAGCCTTTAATCTCCTCTATGCGGGGAACGCCCCTTGTAAGGGCGAGGAAGCCGCCGAGGGCAACGCCCGTGGCTATGACGATGATGAGAACAAAGGCCCTGAGAGCAAATCCCTTATGCATCTTCCTCAAGGGTTATCGCCTCTGCCGGGCAGTTCTCGGCCGCTGCCTCGCAGCATTCGGAAAAATCGCACGCTCCAGGGTCGACCACAACGGATTTTTCGTCGATGAGCTGGAAGACGCTCGGGCAGATCTCCTCGCAGTTTCCGCAGCCTATGCACAGGTCCGGGTTGACGACGGGGATCATATCTTCTCCATCACCGCGGCGGCCAGGAGCGGAAACATTATTTCATGGTGGCCTGTGAGGGCGTATGACCTGCCGCCGGAGAGGACGGGGCGTCTCAGGACATTTTCACGGCTCCTGTAGTGTTGTATAAAGTCCATGTTCACGGTTGTGAAGTCTCTGACATTATATTTCAGGTTTCTTGTGACGGCTACCGCCTTCAGAAAAACCTCCGGCATGATCACGGCGGAGCCGAGGTTGATATACACGCCGCCCCTGAGGTCCGAGACGACCGATGAAAAAAGCCTGAAGTCCCTCATGCTCCCTTCGCCGATGCAGGAACCGTCCGCCTCAGGGTGCATGTGGATGATATCAGTGCCCACGGCAACGTGCACGGTTGCCGCGATATCCAGTCTTGAAGCCGCTGACAGGATACTCAGGTCTTTGTAAGCTGCATTGCTTTGCATGATATATTCTCCGACGGCCCTGCCGATGCCGTATCCTTTTTTCACACCATCGTTAATCGCCGTGTTCAGCCGCCTGCCGGTCTCCTCCGCCATGCCGAAGGTCCCCCGGCAGAGCTCGGCATCCACGTCCTCTGATGTCCGGCCAGTCAGGCTCAACTCGTAGTCGTGCACAATACAGGCGCCGTTCATGGCAACGGCCGTAATCACGTTATTCTCCATTAAATTAATAATAACCGGGGTAAGGCCGACTTTTACCGGATGCGCCCCCATGCCGAGGATTACCGGCCTGTCTTTTTCCCGTGCCCTGACAACGGCGTTGACAACCGCCTTGAGATCGCTTGCAGCGAGGATATCAGGGAGGCTGTTGAGAAAACAATCAAAACCGCCTTTTTTTATGAAGGGTTTGCCGAGTTTTTCGAGACCGACCTTGCTCTTTCTCGCCTCAAGTCTGCGGGTTTTTATTCCGTCAAACAGCAGCGGCTTGTATTTCAGGGACATACAAAAATATAACGTGCATGGGATTAATAGTCAAGAAGTGTGAAGGGTGCACGGATAATCACCTTAATGTTGCATAAACCGGGCGGTGTTTTTTACCTGTAATTAGGGGGTGCAGGCGGAATGAGACAATGGAAGCAAGAGAGATACCCGATGGATCAGACGCTGATTTGAGATCGAATGCCGGCTATTTGCTTTGCAAGGTCTGCAAGGGTCTCGTCACGGGCGCCGAAGATAACAAGGGTTCGGTATTTATCCGGCAACTTAAAGACATCGTCTCTCTTTTCCATCACTTCCGCTGATTTGCCGCCCGCCTTTATTCCTGCCGCAAGGTCGTGGCTCGATATGTCCCCGGCGGCTGTTCCGCCCGCATAATACACGGGAAGGATGACAAGATGGTCCCGGTCGCGGAGGTTTTCCCTGAATGCCTCGATGTATTCGTCCTTCATCATCCTTGTGGGAGCGAATCCGTGAGGCTGAAATATGTAACACACGCTCTCTCTAAACCGGCCGGCCGTCTTCATAAGGGATGATATCTTGTGGGGATTGTGGGCATAGTCATCAATGACGAGTCTCTCGCCGTCATTCAGGTGAATGTCAAAGCGCCTCTCAATGCCCTGAAACCGCGGCAGCAGGCGTGCAATGTCATCAAGCGGTATCCCTGTTTCAGCAAGCAGGGCAATACACGAGAGGGCATTGTAGAGGTTGTGTTCGCCGGGCAGCGCAAGGCTGAAGCTGGTCCCGTGCAGCGAGAAATCAGTGCTGAACTGCCTGTATTCAATATTCCCGGGCCTGTAATGTGAGGGGTTGCGTATGGAAAACGTGACGGAATCTTTGCCTCTTATTTCAGAGAGGTTTTTGTCATCGGCATTTACAATGGTCTTTTCCGAGGTGTTCTCCATGAGCGCCCTGAACATGGCGGCGGTTTTATCAACAGGGTGATGGTCAAGGGCGAGATTCAGAAGGATCGAGTGCCGAGGCCTGTAATTTACAATGCTGCCGTCCGACTCGCATGCCTCTATAACGAGATAATCCGACTCACCCGCCAGGAAGTTACCGGGGTTTGATGATGTCCTGAACTGTTTCACCCTTCCTCCGCCTATGAAGTTCGGACTGAGACCCAACCCCCTCATAAGAAAGGCCAGCAGTCCCGAGGCGGTTGATTTGCCGCTTGTTCCCGAAACCGCAGTTGTCCTGAAAGATTCCGCGATTTCGCAAAGACAGGCGGGACGCGTCCTCACGGGGATTTCAAGCGCCCGGGCCTTTGATACCTCCGGCATCCCGGCTTCCACGGCGGTGCTGAAGACCGCCAGATCAAAGCTGTTGTCCAGAGCATGACCGTCCTGCGGCACAATGGCGATTCCAGCGGACATGAAAGTCTTTTTAAGGGGATGATCAGGGTTTTTGTCAAACACCCTGTCCGAGCCGGCGACGATATGTCCTTTGGACGACATGAAGCCGGCTATCGCAGATACGCCGCTTCCGGCCATGCCTGAAAAGAATATCTTCAACTGCCTGTTCTTCATTGATTTAATCCTTTCAGCGGCATAGGAATACCGCCTGCGGACTCCACAGCCGTATTACAGTATAACTCTCTTTGATGATTTCAGCCAACAAAACATAACCGTGAGTCATAATTTTGACATGTTCAGCTTTCCGCAACTCATTATTTTCGGGGGGTTACGGCAGGCACGATACTTGTATATATGGCGGAAGTTATTCGTTGCATGGCTGTCCGGTTTTCGTATGTCACGGGCGGGTAACGGTTGAGATTCAGCAGTCAGAAACAGAAAGGGAGGATATCTGCAATGGCGGATGAAAACAATGAACTGCAGGACGGCGCTCCTGACGTGCCGAAGAAAAAAGGCAGCAGCAAAAAGCTGCTTATCATTATAATTGCAGCCGCTGTCGTGCTCGGCGCCGGCGGGTTTGTCGGTTTCAAGCTCGTGGCCGGCAAGGGCGGTGAAGAAAACACCGCTGCCAGCGAGGAAAAGAAAAACACGTCCATCGTCGCCCTTGACCCGTTTGTCCTGAATCTCTCCGACCGCGGCAGGTATCTGAAGGTGACCATACAGTTCGAGGTATCGGATGAAACCTATACGGAACTCGTAAAGGAGAAAACGCCCCAGCTCAGGGACACCATAATAACCCTCATAAGCAGCAAGTCCATAAATGCCATATCAAGCCCCGAGGGCAAGTTTCAGCTCAAGGACGAACTCCTCTTCAGGGCCAACCAGGTTATGGGTCTGGATAAGGACGTGCTGATAAATCTTTATTTTACGGAATTCGTGATGCAATGACGGACAAGGTTCTCTCACAGGATGAAGTGGATGCCCTGCTGAAGGGCGTGGCTTCCGGCGATATCGACACTGAAGAGGCCAAGGAAAAGATAATAAACGGCGTCAGGGTCTATGATTTCACGAGCCAGGAACGCATTATCCGCGGCAAGATGCCGGGGCTTGAGATGATCAACGACGCATATTCAAGACTGCTCAGGAGCTCGATTTCTTCGCTCATCATGAAATATATCGATATAACGATACAGAACGTGGAGACGGTAAAGTACAGTGATTTCATGAGGACCATTCCCATGCCGTCCAGTATAAACATCATTACAATGGAGCCTCTCAAGGGCCTTGCCCTGCTCGTGCTGGAGGCCCCGCTCGTGTTTGCCTTTGTGGAATTCTTTTTCGGCGGCACCAGCGCCAAGTATACAAAATCCGAGGGCAGGGCGTTTACCCAGATCGAGCAGAGGGTCATCCGCAAGGTGGTTGATGTGGCGCTGAGGGATATGGCCGCCGCCTGGAAGGCGATATCGCCGATCAAGCCGGAGTTCAACAGTTCCGAGATAAATCCGCAGTTTGTATCAATCGTCACGCCCGGCGAGATCGTGATTAACATCGAAGTGCAACTGGAGATAGAGGATTTTACGGGCAGGCTTTTTCTGTGTATCCCCTATTCCATGGTGGAGCCGATCAAGGAAAAGCTCTATTCAGGCATACACGGCGATAAGTTCGAGACCGACCACAGGTGGGCCGAGGTTATGAAGAGCGCCATCAAACAGACCTATGTGCGGCTGTCCGCGGAAATAGGCAGGGCGGAAATCAGCTTCGGCGACCTGCTGGATTTCGAGGTCGGCAACGTGATCGGCCTTGACACGTCGGTGTCGGATGAACTCGTTGTAAGGGTTGAAGGAATTCCGAAATTCAGGGGCATACCCGGTTACAGCAGGGGGAGCCAGGCGATAAAACTGACGGGAGTCATTGAATAGGAGGGGATGGTTATGCCGGAGGGGGCACAGCAACAGGAAAAGACACAGGCACGGGAGAATGTCCAGCAGCATGAATTTGAAAACCTGAAGGAAGAAAACAGCCGGTCCGCACCGCGGGACATAGAGTTCCTGCTTGACATACCCATCGAGGTGACCGTCCAGCTCGGGACCACGAAGATGCTGATCAAGGAACTGCTTCAGCTCGGCCAGGGCTCTGTCGTGGAGCTGGAAAAGCTGGCTGGCGAACCCATGGAAATACTGGCGAACAATAAACTTATTGCAAGGGGAGAGGTCGTGGTCGTAAATGAGAAATTCGGCGTCAGGCTTACTGATATCGCCAGCCCCACGGAGAGGCTGTCGCAACTGAAATGACCGGAACGTATCTGCAGATGGCGGGCGCCCTTGTCTTTGTGATAATCCTGATCGTCGCGGCGGGATATGTGCTGAAGAGAAAACAGAACAGGTTCGGTCTCATGAGCATTGTCGGTTACCAGCCGTTCGGGAACAGGAAGGGGGTTGCGGCGTTGAAGATAGGAAACGACATATTGATACTGGGTCTCACACCTAATGATATGAGGCTGCTGAAGGTTTACAGGGATGATGAACTCGACCTGAAAGAGCCCGGGAGTTTCCGGGACAGGCTGGCAAAATTCAGAAGGATTGGAGGGGTTGAAAATTGAAGATTTCGGGTTTCGGATACCGGATACCGGATTTCAAAAGCGACGCCCCCCCGGAGTACAAGTCACGGCGTAATCTTGGAGCGCCGGCTCCGGGTTGCCGGAGGGCGGCCGGTTTTCTGAAGCCGCCTGCATTGTGCGCCCTTATCCTGCTGTCCGTTCCTGCGATCCCGTCCACTGCATGCGCCGTTGACCTGAAGGATATCAACAGCCCGCTTATCGAGACGTTCCTCATTATAAGTTTTCTTTCTTTCCTGCCCGCAATCCTGATAATGTTCACCTCGTTTACGAGGATTGTCGTCGTGCTGTCTTTCCTGCGCCATGCCTTCGGCGGACAGCAGATACCGCCGAATCCCGTGATAATCGGGCTTTCGCTGTTTCTGACGTTCTTTGTCATGTCGCCGACGCTTAATGCGATCAACAAGAACGCGGTGACGCCGTACATACAGGAAGAGCTGAGCCTCGGAGAGGCCATTGAGCAGGCGCAGCCGCCGCTCAAGAAGTTCATGCTGAAACAGACGAGAAAAAAGGATATAGCCCTGTTCTCGGGTATAGCGAATAAGCCTCTCCCTGAAACACCCGCCGACCTGTCGATGACCGTGCTTATCCCGGCCTTTGCAATAAGCGAGCTCAAGACCGCTTTCGAGATAGGCTTCCTGCTGTTTCTGCCTTTTCTCATAGTGGACATGGTGATAGCGAGCATCCTTCTGAGCATGGGCATGATGATGCTTCCGCCTGTCATGATATCGCTTCCGTTCAAGCTGCTCCTGTTCGTGCTTGTGGACGGCTGGAACCTGATCGTCGGTTCAATGATGAGGAGCTTTTGATGACCCTGGAGATGATAAACGGCATAACCGCGCAGGTGTTCAAGGTAGTGCTTTTTGTGGCAGGCCCCCCCCTTCTCGTGGGCCTGGTTGTCGGACTGCTCGTCGGCCTTTTCCAGTCGGTGACGCAGATACAGGAATTCACACTGATATTCGTGCCGAAAATGCTGGCGGTGTTTGCATGTATCTTCCTGCTCATGCCGTGGATGTCAGAGAAGATGCTGTCGTTCACCGCAAACCTTATACAGCAGATACCGTTTTACATTAAATGAAGGACTTCTGATTCATGGTCAACAATGCGGATATGAACCTGGGCGTTTTCTCCGGCTATATAACGGGCTTCCTGTTCATCCTTCTCAGGACGAGCATATTCGTGGCCCTGCTTCCGGTCATAGGCGGGAGGCAGTTGCCCATGCAGTTCAGGATAGGATTTGCGGTGTTTATAGCCGTCCTCCTGACGCCTGTGGTCACGTTTCAGATATCCGAGAATGATGCGGCCATGCTGGTATTGAAGGAGGCCTTTATAGGCATCGCCCTCGGGTTCAGTGTCAGGCTGGTTTTCTATGCCGTAAACATGGCGGGGCTGTTTGTGAGCTATGCAATGGGTCTGGCGATGGGGATAGTCTACAACCCGGAGATGGGACAATCCACGTACATAGCCGAGGTTTACGGAATCATGACCATGATGTTTTTCCTTGTGACAAACGCCCATCACGACCTTATCTACGTATTCGTTAAGAGTTTTGAACTGCTGCCCGGCGGCCGCGCGGACATCACCGCCCTGGCGCCGCTGTTGCTGTCCATGATGGGCAAGCTGTTTGTCATTGCACTGAAGATATCGGCCCCGGTGCTTGTCGGCCTCCTGATAACCAATATACTGTCGGGGTTTTTATACAAGGTCGCGCCGCAGCTCAATATCTTTTTCATTACACTGCCGCTGAACATTTTTCTGGGTTTCCTGCTGATGGCGGTGAGCATTCCCGTGTTTGAGTATGTGCTGGGGATGAATTTCGCCAACCTGCGGGGTGAGATGGCGCGCATTATCATGATGGCGAAGGGATAGGAAGAACCTTAATGCGGCATAAAGGAGCAGAGGGGTCCGCCGCCGTATTTTATGCAGCTGTAGGGGGGAATTAAAGGGTTGAGGGTCGGAGATGCCGGATGAGTTTCAGGAGAAAACGGAACAGGCGACGCCGCGAAAGCGCGAAAAGGCAAGGGAGAAAGGCCAGGTCTCAAGGAGCCGCGACCTTTCCTCCATGGCGGTCATCGGCGGGATTATCATGATATTTTACTTCGGCGGGGAATATATATTTCAAAAGTGGCTTGATATGACAGGGGCGATTCTAAGCCTCAGGTACGGCAGCGACCCCGTGCATGTGGCCGCTGTAGCGGTCCGGCAGGGCGGCATGCTGCTTGCGCCGTTTTTCATCGTTTCCCTTGTCCTGGCCCTGGGGGCAAGCGTGGCCCAGGGTGGATTTGTAATAAAACCCTTTAAATTCGATATTGAAAAGCTTGACCCTGTCAAGGGCCTCAGGAAAATATTTTCTTCAAACGGACTGGTTGAACTGGTAAAGAGCATCCTTAAGGTCGCCATAGGATGCTGGATCGTATATTACATCGTCAGGAAAGACCTGGAAGTGTTCCCCGCCCTTTCCGCAATGGATATAAGGGATATTGCGCGGGTCTCGGGCGGCATGGTTATGGATGCGGTCCTGATCGCGTTCTGCTATTTCTTGGCCGTCTCCGTCGTGAGCGCCTTGCTCGAGAAATGGCAGTTTGAGAAGAGCCTCCGGATGACGAAACAGGAGATAAAGGAAGAGCATAAAGAGTCCGAAGGCGACCCGCTTATAAAGTCGAGGATCAGGAGCATACAGAGGGAGGCCGCAAGGAAGCGCATGATGCAGGAGGTGCCCACGGCAACAGCGGTGATCACCAACCCGCAGCATCTTGCAGTGGCGATCAGGTACGAAGATAAAAAGATGCCGGCCCCCAAGGTCGTGGCAAAGGGCGCGGGCATACTGGCCGCAAGGATAAAGGAGATCGCGGCGGAACACGGTGTCCCGGTTATTGAGGACAAGCCCCTTGCAAGGTCTCTTTTCAGGCTTGAGCTGAATTCATTCATACCCGAGGAGCTTTACGTGGCGGTTGCCAGGATACTTGCACATATCTACAGGATGAAAGGCAGGATATGATGAAGCTGCTGTCCCTGCTGAAGGAAAGAGAGGATGTGGCCGTCGCCCTGATGGCGGTGTCGGTTATCGGGGTGATGCTTCTTCCCATGCCGCCTTTCATGCTCGATCTGCTGCTGACACTCTCGATCTCGCTTTCCGTGACGATACTCATAACGGCCATTTACGTGAAAAAGCCGCTTGATTTCTCGGTCCTGCCCTCGCTGCTGCTTATGGCCACGCTTTACAGGCTTTCGCTCAATGTCGCCTCCACGAGGCTGATACTCCTGAAGGGCAATGAAGGCACGGACGCCGCAGGGCAGGTTATCAAGTCATTCGGAAGCTTTGTGGTCGGAGGCAACTATGCGGTGGGGATAATAGTCTTTCTCATACTGGTTATCGTTAATTTCGTGGTCATAACAAAAGGCTCGGGAAGGATAGCCGAGGTCGCGGCAAGGTTTACACTAGATGCAATGCCGGGCAAGCAGATGGCGATAGACGCGGACCTGAACTCCGGGCTCATAGACGACGCCGAGGCCCGCCTGCGCAGGGAACTTATCGCACAGGAGGCGGACTATTACGGGTCCATGGACGGTGCAAGCAAGTTTGTAAGGGGCGATGCCGTTGCAGGCCTGGTCATAACCGCAATAAATATAATCGGCGGGCTCATTATCGGTGTCCTCCAGAAAGGCATGCCGGTGGTCGATGCCGCAACGACGTACACCATACTGACGATAGGCGACGGCCTCGTCTCGCAGATCCCGGCGCTCCTTATATCCACCGCCGCAGGTATCGTCGTCAGCCGCGCGGGCAAGGAAAGCGACATAGGAAAGGATATCACAAGCCAGGTGCTGGTGAATCCCAAGGCCATGTTTACGGTGTCCGGCGTACTGCTGGCCCTGGGTTTCGTGCCCGGACTTCCGCACATGCCGTTTTTTCTCATCGCGGCCGCGTCGGGAGGATTAGGATATATACTGACAAGGATGCCTTCCGGGGAAGAGACAGCCGAGGAGCCGGAGGAATCGGAGGCTGAAGAGCCGAAGATAGAATCCTTCCTTGAGCTTGACCCGCTCAGCCTCGAGATAGGGTACGGCCTTATCCCTCTCGTTGATGAATCAGGGGGTGAATTGCTCGGAAAGATAAAGGCCATGAGGAGGCAGCTCGCGGCGGAGCTCGGCTTTGTTGTGCCCCCGATACATATAAAAGACAACCTGCAGTTGAGACCCCATGAATACAGTTTCCTGATCCGCGGGGTGGAGATCGCCAGGGGAGAGGTCATGATGGGGAGCTGGCTTGCCGTTGCCTCGGGAGATGCCGGGAGGATAGAGGGCATTCCCACAAAGGAGCCGGCCTTCGGCCTTCCTGCCTACTGGATTGACGAAAGGCAGGTGGAAAAGGCGCAGGCGTCCGGCTTTATGGTGGTCGACCCGGCCACCGTCATCGGCACGCATATAACCGAGCTCGTGAGGGAACACGCATGGGAGCTGCTGACAAGAGGGGAGACCCAGAAGCTGCTGGACAACATTTCAAAGACTTATCCGAAGATCGTCGAGGAGCTTGTCCCTGCAAACCTCACTCTCGGCGGCGTCCAGCGGGTCCTGCAGAACCTCCTGAAAGAGAGAATCCCGATCAAGGACATTATAACCATCCTTGATACACTGCTTGACTACTCTCCTAATGTGAAAGACCCGGAGGCGCTCACTGAATATGTGCGGCGGGCACTGTCAAGGATGATTACAAAGCAGTATGTCAACGAGGACGGCAAACTGCCGGTGTTTACCCTGGATCCCGCATACGAGAACATGATATCACAGGCCCAGGCAGGAAGTGTAAACCCCGAGATCGTCGGCAGGCTGGCAAAAAGTATTGAATCAATACTCACATCCGGGAGGCTCAGGGGGTCGCAGCTTATCATCCTGTGCTCCGCGAATGTCAGAAGGTACCTGAGAAAGATCGTGGAGGGTATAGCCGCTTCCATCGTGGTCATCTCGAGCGCGGAGATCATACCTTCCACGAACCTGGATATCAGGGGGATGGTGAAGTATGAAAATTAAAAAGATACGCGGAAGAAACTTCAGTGAAGCGCTTGCACTGGTCAAGAAAGAGCTGGGAAAGGACGCCGTGATTCTGTCATCGGAAGATAAGAACGGCGCCAGGCCCTACGTGGAGGTTACGGCAGCCGTTGATTACGACCTGGAGCCTGTTGACAGGGAGTACGGCGGGCCCGCGGAGCCTGAATTGCGCGGCAACGGCGGTTTGCCGGTGAAGCCGCTGGCGGGGCTGGCCCCGGGGGAGTTCCTTGAGCTGAAGCAGGAGATAAAGAGCCTGAGGCGAAGCATCGAGACCATGAAGAACAGCGGCTTTGAGCTCAACTTGCCGGAAGACAGGAAAAGGATGTTTTTCTTTCTGAAGGAGATATCGATAAAAGAGGAGTTCGCACTCAGGCTCGTGCAGAGGGCCTCCGCCATAGAGGACATTGAAACGGTCATGTCAGGAGATATCGATACCGCTGGGCCCCCGGACGGCAAGGCGGCGGATTCCGTCAACATCCCGGCACAGGCGGGCAGGAGGATAGTGATGCTTATAGGGCCCACCGGAGTGGGCAAGACAACCACTATCGCAAAACTCGCATCAAGGGCGATAAAGCAGGGCAAAAAGGTCGCGATGATAAGCATCGACACCTACAAGATAGGGGCCGCGGAGCAGATAAGGATATATTCGAGGATGATAGGCATACCCCTTGACATAGTTTCAAACACGGAGAACCTGAAGAACAGCATAAAGAGATTTTCCGACAGGGATGTCATATTGATAGACACCACGGGGCAGAACCCGGGCGACAGCGGCTACATCAGCGGGCTCAAGGATGTATACAGGGCCGGGTTGCCGATAGAGACCCAGCTCCTGCTGAGCACCTCGAGCGACTGTGATTTTCTCATGGGCACCTACAGGCACTACAAGTCCCTCCCGGTGGATTATATCGCCTTCACAAAGACGGACGAGGCCGTGAAACTGGGCTCCATATACAACCTCTGCTGCGTTTACAGGAAGCCCGTCGCCTATATAACCACGGGGCAGAGAGTGCCGGGGAATATCGAGTTTGTCGACACGAGGCAACTGACAAATCTTATTTTAAGAACTGGGAGCGCATAATGAACACCGCCGAAGGAAAGACCGTTAGGACAATAGCCGTGGCAAGCGGCAAGGGGGGGGTCGGTAAGACGAACATCACGGCGAACCTCGCCATCGGGTTCAGCATGCTTAATAAAAAGGTGATGGTCTTTGATGCGGACCTCGGATTAAGCAACATCGATGTCATACTGAACCTGGCCACCAGGTACAACATCAAGGACCTGCTGAAGGGCGAGAAGAAGCTGGAAGACCTTATCGTGGAAGGTCCCCAGGGTATAAAGATACTGCCCGCAAGCTCCGGCATACAGGAACTGACTTCGCTTGACGAGTTCCAGAGGTTGAGGCTTATCGAGGAGTTTGAATCGTACAACGGCAACCTCGATTACCTGCTGATAGACACGTCATCCGGGATATCCGAAAACGTCTCCTTCTTCTGCATGGCCGCCCAGGAGATCATCATCGTGACATCGGCTGAGCCCACTTCAATGACGGATGCATACGCGCTGATCAAGGTGCTCTTTACCAAGTACCAGGAAAAGGATTTCAGGGTGCTGATCAATAATGTGAAGAACTCCCATGAGGCGACAGAGGTCTACAAGAGGCTTTCCACGGCAGCGGAGAGATTTCTGAGCATATCGCTTGACTACATAGGTTTTGTGCCCCATGACAGCTCGGTGCCCAGGGCCGTGAGGCAGCAGAAGGCTTTGATGGATGTTTACCCCGAGAGCGAAGCGGCCAGGAGCCTGATGGAAATCGCCGGGAGAATCTCCGGTGAGAGCAACAGCAACGTAAAGGGGACACTTCAGTTTTTTCTCGGAGGTCTTTTGAAAGCGAAATGTTAAAGTACAAGACAAAGGTGAAGGAAGAGACAAAAGAGGAGATAATAAAGGAATTCCTGCCTTATATCAGGTACACGGCCTACAGGCTGTCGTGGAAGCTTCCGCCCCATATCACCATTGACGACCTTATAAGCGTGGGCCTTATGGGGCTGATGGATGCCGTCGACAGGTTCGAGCCGGGCAAGGTAAAGCTAAAGACATATGCGGAATTAAGGATAAAGGGCGCAATGATCGACGAGCTGAGGGCGACGGCGTGGATACCGAGGTCCATGAGGAAGAAGATTGACGAGATCAACAAGGCCCGCGCAAGGCTTGAGAAAAAGCTCGGCAGAATGCCTGATGACGCGGATGTGGCGAAATCCTTGAAGATGCCGCTTGACGAGTACTTCAAAATACTCAAGTACGCGACGGTCGCCAATCCCATCAGCCTGGAGGACTTCCGGAACAATAAATTCTCGGACAGCAATCTCAACATCACGGAATGCATAGCAGACCCTTCGGCCAAGACACCGCTCTATCTCCTTGAGGAAAAGGACAACAGGAGAAAGCTTGCCGAACTCATAGACACGCTGCCGGAAAAAGAAAAACTGGTGCTGGCGCTTTATTACTGGGAAGAGCTTACAATGCAGGAGATAGGAAAGGTGCTGAGCATTACCGAGTCAAGGGTCTGCCAGATACACAGCCAGGCCATTATAAAGCTCAAGGCAAAGCTTAAGGAGTCGGGTTAGCATGTCATGGCGGTTGAAGGTCTGAACAATATATACGGGGTGCCCCCGGTCGGAAAGGAGCAGGGGCCCGGCCTTGACCGGAGAAAAAAGAAGGATAAGGCGCGCAGGAAGGAAAGGAAGGATGAGGACGGTAAAGCACGGAAACCCGGGAAGGGAAGAATCGATATCAGGATATAGGGCATCTCTTTCCCTGCGGGAAAATATTGCCTGCGTGCCTTGCGGATGATAGAGGGGGATATGCATGTTGCAGGGACGGGCGGACATTCGGACAATGCTGAATACTGTTTTATTATCAGGCGGTTGCATGCAACCCGGCACGGCGGACGGCGAGTACGGGGGAAGCCACGGCCTCCGGGCACGGGGATTGCTTTAAAACAGTGGAAGTTTTAAGGACGGGAAATAATGTATAAAGGGATTTACATAGCGCTTTCAGGGGCGCTTCTCAAACAGAAGCAGATGGATATACTGGCCCAGAATATGGCCAATGCAGCCACGTCCGGATATAAAAGGGAGAGGATATCCTTCATGAACAGCCTGATCCCGGTTGACAACAAACCGGCCAATGCCCCGGACGGCAGGTCGATGAGCGATGTGTCCGAGATTGTAACCGATTTTTCCCCGGGCGCCATGATGAGGACCGGCAATCCCCTTGACCTGGCGATAAACGGGGAGGGGTTTTTCGCACTCGATGGGAACACCTACACGCGGAACGGCAATTTCAGGATAGACGCTGAGGGCTATCTGGTTACGCAGGACGGCAGGAGGGTTCTCGGCAGCGGCGGCCCCGTGCCGGTGCAGGGAGGCAGGGTTGACGTGAGCGCTTCAGGGGAGATATTTGTTGACGGCGTATCGGCCGGAACATTGAAGATAGTCGATTTCCCGGATAAAAACGTCCTTGAAAAACGAAGCGGCGGGGTGTTTTACACCAGGGCCTCGGGCACAGAGACGGACACGCAGGTCAGCCAGGGGTACCTGGAGGCGTCGAATGTCGAGGCGGTCAGGGAGATGGTGCGGATGATGGTTTCCCTCCGGGAGTTCGAGGCATACCAGAAGATGATAACTGCATTTGACGAGGCATCATCAAAGACAGTGAACCAGATGGGGAAATGATAATAAATCGTAATGTTGCATAAACGGACACAGGAGAATCTGCCGGGAAACCTTTATAAAGCGATTGGATATCGGAATATGTTATTGTTGCAGGAAGTAACGGAAAGTGAAGTTCAAAAAGACGTGGATATGCCGTGCGTAATATTTCCTGAAGGTATCGCGGATAAAGCTCCCCCGCCAGACTCCTGTACCCCACGGGCGGTAATTTTATGCCCCTGTAAGGTTAATGCAGTTGTGATGAAAAGGATTTGATATCAAAAGGAGGTGTTGAGGGATGCAGCGCTCAATGTTTATAGCGGCGACGGGGATGGAGGCGCAGAAACTGAATATAGATGTAATCGCCAACAATCTCGCAAATGTGAATACAAACGGATTCAAAAAGAGCAGGGCGGATTTCCAGGAACTGCTGTACCAGGGCATAAAGAGCGCGGGCGCCGCATCTGCTGAGGGCACGGAGGTCCCCACGGGAATCCAGGTGGGCCTCGGCGTCAAGCCTGCCGCGGTGCAGAAGATATTCTTGCAGGGTGATTTCGTATCCACCAACAATCCACTTGACATAGTTATAGAAGGAGACGGTTTCTTCCAGATATCCATGCCGGACGGTGATATTGCATACACAAGGTCAGGCTCTTTCAAGCTGGACAGCGAGGGCAGGATAGTGAATTCCGACGGCTATCCGCTTGAGCCGGCCATAAGCATCCCGGCCAATACACTGGATATCACGATCAGCCCTGACGGCACGGTGTCGGTCATCCAGCCCGACAGCCCGACGGCCGTGGGAGTGGGGCAGATAGAACTGGCCCAGTTCATCAACCCCGGCGGCCTTCAGGCACTCGGCAAAAACCTGTTCAAGCCCACAGGCTCCTCGGGTGAGGCAGCCACCGCGGCGCCGGGCTCCGAGGGTCTCGGCACGCTCAGCCAGGGCTTTCTCGAGCTCAGCAATGTGAATATTGTCGAAGAGATGGTCAACATGATCGTCAGTCAGAGGGCCTATGAGCTTAATTCAAAGGTGGTGCAGGCATCGGACGAAATGCTCCGCATGGCCAATAACATAAAGAGATGATCTCAGGCTGAAACCTGAAATGTATGAGGAGGAAAATGAACAGAAAGGCTGTTGAAAGGCATACAGCATCAATTGCGGTCAGGTTGCTGCTCGCCGCCTTCTGCCTTCTGCCCGCCCCTGCGGCTGTGGCCGGAGCATGGGATGCCGAACCGGCGCTGACCGCGCACCTGAGGAGTAATTATCCGTGGAAAGAGATAGAGATTGATAATGTGCGCGTGTTCGGTAAGCTTCCAGCCGGCGCACCGGAGAAGATAGAAACCAGGAAAGGACCGCTCGGCAGGGCTGTTTTTGCATTTGTATACAGGCGGGACAGGACGGTCATTGTAAAGGCGGATGTGAAGGCCCTCGGCAATGTTGTCAAAAGCAGGAGACCCTTCAGAAAGGGGCATGTCATCACCGGAGAGGATATATATATCGCGAAAATGGATATAAGAAGGATGCCGAACAGCTCCGTCAGAAACGCGGATGCCGTGGTGGGCAAGTCCCTGAGAAGGTCTATCGCCGCAAATATTCCCATCCTGGAGGACATGATCGAAAAATCGCGCGTGGTGAAGAGGGGAAAGAACGTGGTGCTCCTGATAAGACACGGCGGCCTGAATATCACGGCCGCAGGCAGGACCAGCGAAAAAGGCTATGTGGGGATGCCGGTGAAGGCAATCAACCTGTCGTCAAGAAAAGAAGTAACAGGGGTGCTTATAGATGAAAACACTGTCAGGCTGGAGCTTTAGGATGTTCGGGTTGCGGGTTTCGGCGCCGTGTTGTGTGGTCGGTGCGGCGGTTTTTATGTCGGCCTGTGCTTCACCTTCCGTAAAGCTGCCGCCTCCTCCTCCGAAATACGTTTACCACATGAAGGAGCATAAGAGCGCGGGGACGGTTAATTCGCTCTGGAGTGATACGGCGAACATTTTCGGCGACAGGAAGGCGGGAAGGCTTAACGACCTTGTGACAATAAAGATAGCGGAGAGCCTGTCCGGCTCCGGCAAGGCCGACACCAGCACCAGCCGCGATTCATCGCTGGACGTCGGGCTCGATGAGTTGCTGGGCATGAACACTGATTTCAATATCCAGGACTGGGCTTTGCTGAACGGCCTGTACAGGGACGCCAATGTATTCAAACCGGCGGTCAAGGGGAGTGCGAAATCCCGGTTCAAGGGCAAGGGCGACACTAACAGGGAAGGCGAGCTCATGGCGACCATAACGGCAAAGGTAGTGGAGGTCCTGCCCAACGGCAATCTTGTTCTGGAGGCGAGGAAGGAACTGACCATTAACAATGAAAAGCAGATACTTGTGCTTTCGGGCATGGTGAGACCTGATGATATTGATGCCGACAATACGGTTTCAAGCACCAAGATAGCCGATGCAAGGGTTTACTATGTGGGTGACGGCGTAATACAGGACAAGCAGAAACCGGGATGGCTCGTGAGAATTCTTGATAATGTGTGGCCTTTTTAGAAAAGTTCCGGGTTCGACGGTTCAGGGCTGAAGAATTGAAGGATTAACCTTAATGTTGCACAAGCCGGCAGGGGAGTCCGCCGTAAAACCTTTATAAAGCGAAGGGATATCGGAAATATGTCTTTATTGCAGGACGTAACGGAGAGTGAAATTCCAAAGGATGTCGATATGCCGTGCGGAATACTTCCTGAAGGTATCGCGGATAAAGCTTTTCCGCCGGACTCCCCTGCCCGCGGGCGGCATTTTTATGACACTGTAAGGTAAAAAAATGAGAAACGGATATATGAAGAGAACGATATTGTCTGTGGTTCTGATTTCACTTTTCACTTTCCACTTTTCACTTTCCGCTTATTCCTTTGCCGAGCGCATCAAGGATATCGCGAGTTTTGAAGGAGTCAGGGATAATCAGCTCATCGGCTACGGCGTGGTGGTCGGGCTCGACGGTTCCGGCGACAAGGGACGGGCCGCGGTACAGAGCATTGTGAACATGCTGAGAAGAATGGGGCTTACACTGAACCCCGCCGACCTTAAAAGCAAAAGCATTGCGGCGGTTGTGATTACAGCCACGTTGCCGCCGTTTGCAAAGCCGGGTATAAAGATTGACGCCCTTGTTTCAACAATCGGGGATGCCAAAAGCATCCAGGGCGGCACTCTCCTTCTCACCCCCCTCAAAGGCCCTGACGGCAAGGTTTACGGCCTTGCCCAGGGTCCCGTCTCAATCGGCGGCTTTGCCGCGGAAGGCGGCGCGGCCTCGGTGCAGAAGAATCATCCGACGGCAGGTAGAATCCCGGCGGGCGTGACAATAGAAAGGGAGCCTGCCTTCACCCTCGGCAACGGCAGGGATATAAGGCTCTTTCTGCACAAGGCTGATTTCGCTGTCGCAAACGAGATATCAAAAAGAATAAACGCCGCCCTCGGCGGCGACTATGCCTCAGCCGTTGATCCGTCCGCTGTAAGGCTTTTGATTCCCGATGAATACAGGGACAACCTCGTGGCCCTTATTACAAAGGTCGATATGCTGGACGTCGGGATGGATATGCCGGCAAGGATTGTTATCAATGAAAGGACGGGCACCGTGATTATCGGCAAGAATGTGACGATTTCCCCTGTGGCGATCGCGCACGGCTCCCTTGCAATTGACATCACAGAGCAACCCAAGGTTTCCCAGCCGCCGCCGTTTGCGCCGGGAGGGGCCGAGACCACTGTTGTGCCGCGGACGGATATCAATGTCCGGGAGCAGAAGGCTTCCCTAGTCGAGGTCTCGGGCGTTACACTGGGTGAAGTGGTAAAGGCCCTGAATCTCCTTGGCGTGACACCGCGCGACCTGATCTCGATACTTCAGGCATTAAAGGCGGCAGGCGCACTGCAGGCCGAGCTGGAGATAATATGATCAATCTCATACCGGGAATCGGCGCCGGGCCGGCGGCCGGAACGGACAGGATAACGGAATATAAAAAAGTTGCGAAAGAGATGGAGTCTCTCTTTGCATACCGCTTGATAAAGGTGATGAGGGAGACGGCGGAGAGCATGTCTTCCGACAAAAAGGGCCCAGGATACGATACGTACATGAGTCTTTTTGATATGGAGGTCTCAAGGCTTCTGGCTGACAGGGGGCTCGGCCTCAGTGAAGCGATAGTCAGGTGGATGCAGAGAATACCGGGGACAAAGGGGGAAGGAACCGGAAGGGATTAAAGTTTTTACGGGGAAAGGCCGATAAAATAAGCAAGAAATGTAAAAAAACTTGACACTGCAATTAGGTATACAACAAGCAGGTGGGAGGAACATGCTGGAAATGCTGAAAACAGGTGTTAAATAAAATGACAAGGTTTGATACAGGGGGCTTTCAGCCCCGGGTTGATAACCGGTGATGCAGGCAGTAAAATCCATTAGAGAAAGGGGGGAAAGACATGAAGATACAGGGAACAAATCCGGTTGAAGGACAAGACGTATACAACAGGGTCAAGGACATCAACAAGAATCACGATACGGAACAGAAGGACAATGCCAACAAGGCCGATGACAGCAGGGACAGGATAACTCTTTCCGGTAAGGCAAAAGAGATAAACGAACTGAAGAGCCTTATAGACCGGATGCCTGAGATAAGAACTGACAGGGTTGAGTCCATTAAAAAGGCGATTGATGCCGGGACATATAATATCGACTTGCTGAATGTGGCAAAGAAAATACTGGAAGAAATATGACATCCGAACTGGCTGTTGAAAGTATTCTGAAAGAACAGGTAAATACTTACAGGGCACTTCATGATCTCCTTGGGAGGGAGAGGAAGTGTCTGCTCAACATTGACGCGGAAAAGCTCGAAGAGATATCAAAGGAGAAAGACACCATCGTCATGAGGTTGAGACTCCTTGAAGAGGAGCGCCGGAGACTCGTGGCGGAGATTGCCGGAGACAGGGGGGTGAGTGCTGACATCAATCTCAGGGAACTGGCCGGAATCACGGGCAATAATGTATTTTCGGAGCTGCGCTCCACTCTGTTGTCTCTCCTTCAGGGCATAGAGGAGATGAACAGGTTCAACTCGATACTGATAGACCGCTCCATAACTTATATAAGGACAAACATGAATTTTCTCAGACCGTTTACAAAGGAGGATGTCCCCCTGACCAGCGGGACCCTCCTGTCAAAGGAGACTTGAAATGTCCCTCTTAGGACTTTTCGATATAGGCAGATCCGGAATTTATGCAAACCAGAAGGCCCTCCGTGTGGCAAGCAATAATATCGCAAACGTGAACACCCCGGGCTACAGCCGCCAGGACGTAGTAATGCAGATAGCCAACCCTGTTGAGCTGAACGGGAATTATCTGGGCAGGGGTGTTGGAAAGATCGAGATAAGAAGGGCGTTCGACGGTTTCATCTTTTACCAGATTCTCGGGCAGAGCTCGAGCTATGGAAAGTCATTCTCGGTTGACCGGGGGCTGAGCCATGTCGAGCAGATTTTCAATGAGGCCCAGGACTTCGGGCTGTCGAACGCCATGACCGATTATTTCAATGCATGGCAGGAAGTCGCCGCCAATCCCCATGAAACAGCCCAGAGGTCGATGCTGCTGGTAAAGGCCGAGGCCTTTGTCAACACGGCCAGACAGATGGAAAACGATCTCAAGAATACCCTGAATTTCGTGAATGACGAAATCAAGGATGTAGTGGACCAGGTGAATGTCCTGACAAAGAATATCGCCACGGTAAACGGAAAGATAATAGAGGTTGAGGCAGGGGGCGTCGAGACGGCGAACGTATTCAGGGACCAGAGGGAGCGGATGATGAAGGAGCTTGCCGAGCTCATAGATTATGACTGGTACGAGGACAAGGACGGTTCCGTCTCGATCGTTGCGGGCAGGGGGGGGATTGTGGCGGGTGTGCAGTCATACGAGCTGTCGACGGCCCTCACCCTTGAGGGGGACAGAAACGTATACCTCGGCAAAACGGATATAACATCTTTTTTTCACAGCGGAAGGCTCGGCGGGTATGTTTCCCTCAGGGATGACATCAAGTCAAATCCGCTGCTCAGCCTGAGAAAGCTCGTTGCATCAATCATTGAAGAGACGAATTACCTTCATAAAAGCTCCGCTTCAAGGCCCACTTATGACCTGGACGGTAACGCAGGCACGGATTTTTTCGACGCGATGAAGATCTATACACGTGATGATACAACAGGCGGCTCGGGTGCGGTCATAACATCAGCGGAGATTTACGACCATGACCCCTCCGTGCTGGCGCTTAATGAATATGACATAACATTTGCGGATGTCTCCGGAACATTGAATTACCAGGTGCGCAATCATGAAACGGGCGCGCTTGTGAAGCAGGGCGCATATACTTCGGGAAGCAACATCGATTTCAACGGGATAAGGGTGGTTATCACGGACGGCTCCTCCGCGCCTACCGTGAATGACAGCTTTTTCATAAGCCCACTGAAGGACGTGATCGGGAATTTCAAAGTGGCCGTAACAAGCGGCAGGCAGGTCGCGGCTGCGAAATCATCGTCCGCACTGCCGGGTGACAACACCAATGCACTGGATATTATAGACAAGTACAGCTCACAGATATCCAATCTCGGAACCGTTACGTACGAGGATTATTACGCGGAGACGGTTTCAACCGTCGGGTCGCTCTCGCAGTCGGCTTCAGCCAGCCTTGAATTTGAGGACAACCTGTTGTTTGAGCTGAAAAACAGGCGGGAGTCCCTCTCGGGTGTGTCCCTTGATGAGGAGGCGGCCAATCTTATCAGGTACCAGCGCGCATTTGAAGCGGGGGCGAGGATCATAAAACTGACGGACGAGCTCCTGGAGATGATTATCAACATATGAGAATTACCGCGTTCATGCTCTACAACCAGTTCTCCAAATCCCTGAGCAGGAACCTCAGCGAACTCGGGAAGGTCCAGCAGCAATTGAGCTCCGGCAGGAAGCTCACAAAGCCTTCGGACGACGTGATAGCGCTGCGCGGCGCCATGTCTTACAAGGTCTCCATCAATGCCATAGAACAGTTCAACAGGAACATAGATGAAGGATTAAGCACACTCGGTCTTACAGAAAACCTCCTGAGCTCTTCTGAAAACATTCTCAGCAGGGCGAGGGAGCTTGCCGTTTCCGCAAGCAGCGATACCTCCACCGCCGCCACAAGGAAGATGACCTTTTACGAGGTCCGAAACCTGTTCAGCGAGCTTCTCGACATCGGCAACACCAGGCTGAGAAACAAGTACGTATTTTCCGGATATAAAACCGGCACGCGGTCTTTCAGCTCTTCAGGCACGTACCAGGGAGACTCCAACACGATGGAGATTTATGTGAGCGACGGGATAAAGACCAGGATAAACGTGCCGGGTGATACGGCGTTCAGCGACCCGACAAAACTGGTGACTTCGGACCTGACGGGACAGACGCTCACAGGCACGCTCCGGATTACAACGGGTTCAGGGAATCCCGTGGATGTTCCGGTCAAGGACGGCTCGACCAGCGCCTCCCCGGAGGAGATCAGGGACACCATAAATGCGCCGATGACGGGTTTCTACTCCGGCAGTGGCAGCACGGTGGGTACGGGCACGTTAACTATTAAAGTGGGGACGGATGATGCGGTAACGGTGGAAGTGAATTCAGGCAACGGCAATACCACTGTCTCAACCCTTGCCGCTTATATCAATAACAATGTCCCGGGCATGGATGCGCGGATCGCCACTGATGCAACCACCGGGCAGGTAAGGCTGTTTTTCAGGCCTGCAACAGCCGGCACCCCCTTTAGCATCGAGGTATCGGACAGCGACGGAAACGATACGGATACCGGCGGTCTCTCGGCGCTTCTTCATACCGACCTGAAATCAAACCTTACAGCCAATGCCCTGGGAATAGAGGCGTTTGTGATAAACGGCGATTCCGACAAGAGGCTGCTCTTTGCGCCTGTTGTGGCCGGTACGGGTTTCACCATAGCAGTGGATGAAGACGGAAACGGCAATTTTTCAGACGCTGCTGATACGGACGGCACCGGCCTTTCGCTGCTTTACCATGCATCTTCCACCTCGACCAATCTGACCGGTTCCATCAGTTTTTTCAAGATTATCGAGCACTTTGCAAATTCACTGTTGAACAATGATACGACGGGCATCCGGGGAAGCATTTACCTGCTTGACGGCGCCATAGACTCGGTTGTAAATACGACCGCGGATGTGGGTTCCCGTCTGAAGTACCTGGAGGATCAGAAAAAAAGGCTGGAGGAGAACAACATTTCCTACCAGCAGAGCCTTTCCGCGCTGCAGGATGCCGATATAGCGGAAGTGGCGCTGTCAATGACAAAGATCCAGTCCACCCTCCAGGCAATGAGGATATCTTCGATGAAGAGCCTGTCGCAGTCGCTGTTTGATTTTCTGAGATAAATAAAGCACCCCTCTGCTCCCTCCCTGCCGGGAGAAATTAAAGACGGGTGACAAAGGAAGAGAAATTTTACAATGCTCGTCTTGACACGGAAGCCGGGAGAAGTCGTAAGAATAGGCCAGGAAATAACCATCAGGATAGTTGACATAAGGGGCAGGCAGGTAAAGATCGGGATAGAGGCCGGTGCGGAGCTTCCGATATACAGAGAGGAGATATATGAAAAGATCCGGGCTGAAAACCGTCTCTCATCCGAATTGTCCATGGATGAATTCGGCAGGATAAAGGAGGCCTTCAGGAGCAGATGATATCCTTTGATACAACAAGATTCGGCAGACTCGATGTCGCCGGGGACAAGATTATATATTTTCCCAACGGCCTCATAGGGTTTCCGGATGTGAAGAGATATGTCCTCATGGATTATAAGGACACCCTGCTGAAGTGGCTCCAGGCCGTGGACGCAAAGGATGTTGCATTCATCGTGGCGCCGACATATGAGTTCTTCCCCGATTATTCCGTGAGGATCGATAATCAGACCGGTGATCTTCTCGAAATCAAAAATGAAGAGGACGTGATCATTCTGACAATACTGAGGGTTGAAGGAAAGGATGTCACCGCGAACCTCCAGGGGCCGCTTGTAATAAATTCCATCAACAAGAAGGGCATACAGGTCGTAAACGAAGACAGCCGGTTTTCCTGCAGGACGCCGCTGAGATCATTATCAGCATCTGAATCAGAATAGTTCAGGCCCTCGCATGCCGCTTCAGGAAGTGTCGGAATTTCTTACTCGAATAAAAATTTTTTACAGCATGATGGGTATCGGAATTTTGTGTCGACTCCATAAATTTCCATTGAAATCAGTAAGTTATATAGCCCCGACCTTTCAGGGTGTCCAGACTTGAAAATATTCCCGTTAAAAACATTTACAGTGTCCATGCTTAAATTTCAAATCATGAGTACCGTGGCAATGAGATAATCGTCTTTTTTTCCGAAGGGATACATTTTTTCCCGGTAAACCGGCATATTATTTGCTTAATACAGGTTAACCCATGCATGAGTGTTCCCCGGCTGTTCGCGTATTTCGGAACATCGTGAAATTCTTATCCGGAAATCTGAAGAACATATAAAAAGGAGAAAGAATCATGTCGAAAAGAACACACTTGCTGAGCCTCGTTTCAGCAACAGTCCTGCTGTTTGCTTCAAATGCCGCGGCCCTTCCGATTGCGGGCAGCAGCAGCGGTATATTCATAAATCCTGTGGGTCCGTCCACAATGGTCGTGACCGGCGCGGGCACGGACTATTTTACGTGGGGGGACGGCCCTGTAACCGGGCCGAGCTCGCTGGACTTTGACGGCGTCACGTTCTCCGTGGAAACGGACCAGGTCTTCAGTTTCGGCCTGCTGACCTTTTTCAACGGAAGCATTTACAGCGGTACACAGGCGGATGCAGTCGACCTCAGCGTTACGCTTTCCCTTACCACGCCGTCGGGTATAAACAAGGACTTTGTCTATAACCTGGGGCTGATAAACACGCTGAATACGAACGATGCCGCTGCAAGCGCGGATATCGTTTATTTCCCCGCGTCGGTCCCGGATACCTATTTCACGGCGGACGGCATCAATTATACACTGGAATTCCTGGGGTTCGGCAGCACAACAAGTTCAGGTTTCACGACGATAGACCAATTCCATGTGTATGAAGGGGAAAGCGCGTCAGCCGAGCTGCTCGGGCGCATCACCGCCAGTACGGTCCCGGAACCTTCGACGATACTCCTTCTCGGCCTGGGGCTGGCCGGCCTGATTGTTCTCAGGTTCAGGTCCCGGGCGGGAAGTCTGAAAGCTGGCCGGCGCTTGTAAGCACTATCTTGGGCTTTCCGTATTCATTCGGCGGATAGAGGCTTGCCCTGCCGCTGACATAGACGTAGCCGCGTCCCCTGCCCGCATAACGGTTTTCTATAAGGTTCAGTATCTTCTGTGAGGAGGGAGAGTCCACCTCCGGGATCCAGAGGTTGAACTTGTGCCTTACGGAGCCGGCATAAATAAGCGCTCCGTTGCCGGCCCGTTTGTGTATGCCGCCCTGCAGGTCGCAGAACACGGTTATCTCATAACCTTTTTTCGCCGTTTCGGCTATCTCCCCGTAATCGAGCCTTACGGACTTTACGCCGGACTCTACCGCCGGCTTATGCAACATCAATATTAAGCTACTCGACTGAGAACGCAACCGTCTCCAGGATATTACCGGCGGCATCCTGCAGCTCCACTTTCCAGTCGCCTTTCAATCCACCCAGTTTCTTGCTCGAATATGTCCTCCATCTCGAGCCTTTGCGGAGCGGCAGTGTGACGGTCGCCATCTTTTTATCACCGTGATACCAGACGAAGCTCACCGTTGTGTCCCTTGTGATATTCCCCGCCTCAAGAAAGCAGTACACCTTCTCCGTAGTGAATGCGAAGGCATTGACGACACCCACAGGCTCTCTGTCTTCAACGCTCCCGGCGATAACGAAACGCTGAATGGTGAATACCGGCTCATCCGCTGCGGTTTCCCCTTCAGCGGCAAACGCCGCCCGGGCAAACGATGTCATGAAAAGTGTCAAACTCAGAGCCGCTATCCATACGGGAATCTTTCTCATCATGAACGTTCCTCCTCAAATCAACCTTCACCTTACAGTGCCATAAATACCGCCCGCGTGCAGTGGAGTCCGGAGGTTTTACGGCGGACTCCACTGCCGGCTTATGCAACATTAAAAGTAAATAAGGATAACACCAGATTAAGCCAAAAAAGGCCGCCTGTCAAGCGGTACAGTTTCAGTTTCAGTGCTTTCCGACTAAAACCGAACACGGCGCGTGGTTGAGTATATATCTCGATACACTGCCCAGCAGTCCCCTTATTCCCCTCATGCCGCTGCTCCCGACGGCGATTATGTCCGCATTCAATTTCTCTGCCGCATTCAGTATCTCAAGGGAAGGATCTCCGAATCTGATCATCTCTTCTATATTCGAGAACCTGCGGCTTAAGTGCCCGCGGGCTTTCCCGATTATTTTTTCCGACTGCTTCACCTCTGTCTCCCTTGTGCCGGCCACGATTTTTTTTATCCTGTCGTCTATTTCCATCACAAACCTCTCCGGAATGTCTTCAAAAGAGGTTCCCGTAACATTCAGGATCGACAGTTCCGTGCCAGCTGGAAACGGTATCGAGGCCAGCACTTTCCCCATGGCGTCGGAATAAACCGAGCCGTCCGTGGCAAACAGGATTTTCATGTTCCCTGCCTTTTTCTTTTCAGTAGTTTTAATAATCAGGACGGGCTTCGGCGACTTGATCGCCACCGCCTTTGTTACGCTTCCCACGATGAGGGATGTCGCGCCCCTCAGGCCCCTTGCCCCCATAACCACGAGGTCCGCATCTTTTTCCCCGGCAGTATCGATTATGACCTTGTCGGCATAACCGTCCACCAGCAGCCTGGTGATTCGTGCCCCGACGGGTTTTAAAATATCCTCTGTCGCATCAAGTATCTTCGGGGCTATTTCGTATCTTATCTCCTTGAAGTCGGCATAAAGCGATTCCCATTCGCTCAGTATGGGAGTCCAGCTCAGTGCATGCAGAACGACAATTTCGTCATCCGCGGACAGATTAAGCTTTGTCAGGAATCGTGCCGCCTCATCGGAATAAACCGAACCGTCCGTGGCAAGCAGTATCTTCATTGTTCACCTCTCCATTTAAGGATAAAAATTCTTTTTTTATACCATATAGGGAATACACAAAAAATGCAAGGCATAAAGCCTTGCACGGAAATCATCGCCTGCCGGGTTGAACCTGCCGGAAAAAACCCGGCAGGTTTTTTCCGGCAGGCCCGCCTGTCAACGGGCTGTCTATCCCGTCATCGCTTTTATATCCTCCTGCGCGGTGCCTGTAAGCTTCAGGTTGAATGTGTCCTGCAGCACCTTGAGCACACCCGGCGTTATAAAGGCAGGGGGCCTGGGCCCGAGGCGGATGTTTTTTACACCAAGGCTGAACAGCCCCAGGAGAATGGCCACGGCCTTCTGCTCGAACCATGAGAGCACTATGCTCAACGGCAGCTCGTTCACCTGGCAGTTGAACGCCTCTGCAAGCGCCAGGGCGATCTTGACGGCCGAGATGGAGTTGTTGCACTGCCCGAGGTCTATATAACGGGGGATGCCGTCTATATCGCCGAAATCCATGTCATTGAACCTGAACTTGCCGCATGACGTGGTGAGTATCACGCAGTCTTCCGGCACGAGCCCGGCCAGTTCCCTGAAATACCCGCCTCCCTCACCCGGCGCGTCACAGCCTGCTATCACGAAGAACCTCTTTATCTTTCCGGCCTTCACCGCCTCGATTATCTGCGGTGCAAGCTTCAGTACATTTTCATGGTGAAACCCCGTGGTCAACGTCTTCTCCGAAGGGACATTCGCGTCGGGAAGCGAGAGGGCCTTCTCTATAAGGGGGGTGAAATCGTTGTTCTCGATTTTTTTCACTCCCTCAAGGCCCGCCACATCATAGGAGAACATCCTCTCCGCGTAGCCGCCCCTGATGATGGGCATTACACAGTTGGTTGTGGCGAGGACGGCTCCGGGGAAATCCTCGAAGACCCTTCTCTGGTCATACCATGCCTTGCCCACATTACCCTTCAGATGCTTGTATTTTTTAAGCCCGGGGTAGCCGTGGGCCGGCAGCATCTCGGAATGTGTGTAAACGTTGATGCCCTTGCCCTCGGTCTGCCTGAGCAGTTCCTCAAGGGCGTACAGGTTGTGGCCTGTAACGAGAATGCTCTTGCCCTCGATCCTGTCCTCGGATACGGTAACAGGCTCGGGTATGCCGAGTCTGGACGTGTGTGCTTTGTCAAGGAGTTCCATTGCCCTTATGGTCGCATCGCCGACCCGGAGGGCCGACCTGACGGTTTCGCCGGTGTTGAAATTGACGTTTGTGAGCGTGGAATAAAGCGCCTCATGGGTGATCCTGTCGACTTCCGGGTCGGTAAAGCCGAGCTCCCTTGCATGGTGAGCATAAGCCGCCACTCCCTTCAGGCCGAATACGATAATATCCTGAAGACTGGCGATGTCTTCATTCTTTCCGCAAACCCCGATCTTTTTGCTGCATCCGCCTTCCATGGTCTGTTCGCACTGATAACAAAACATTTGTGATACCTCCTTTTTTTATGAAACTCAATTTACTCTATTAAATAGTCTGGCGGGAAAAGTTTCAATGATATAAATCATAATCTTGGCCGCTTTGACCTGAGGATAACCCCGCCGGCCCCTTTCAGACCGGGAGGAAAGGTATTGATAATCCCTTATTTGCTGCTTTAAACTAAGTGCCTGTAGATAGATTATTGATGAGGAGGTTGCGGTCATGGCGGAACATTCGTTTGATATTGTCAGCAGGGTGGACCTTCAGGAGGTCTCCAATGCCGTTCAGCAGGCGATGAAGGAAATCGGCCAGCGGTTTGACTTCAGGGGCAGCAAAACCAGCATAGACCTTGACAGGGGAAAAAACGAGATGATTATTGTATCCGATGATGAATATAAGCTGAAGAGTGTAATCGATATACTTCATGGAAAGCTGGTCAAGCGCAAGGTCCCGTTGAAGGCCCTGAATTACGGAAAGGTCGAATCAGCGCTTTCAGGCACCGTCAGGCAGGTTGTAACACTCCAGCAGGGCATCCCGGCTGAAAAGGCCAGGGAAATAGTAAAAATGATAAAGGGCACGAAACTCAAGGTCCAGGCGGAGATACAGAAGGAGCAGCTCCGTGTGAGGGCCAGGAAAATAGACGACCTGCAGGCGGTAATGAAGATGCTCAGGGAAAAGGATATCGGGATCCATATAGAGTTTGTGAATTACAGGTAGTACGATGGGGTTATGGGACGACATAAGGCATGACTTCAGGGCCGTTTTCAGGATGGACCCGGCTGCCGGAAGCGCCCTTGAAGTGATAACTTCCTATTCGGGGTTCCATGCCATCCTGGCGCACAGGGTCAATCACCTCCTGTGGAAGATGAAGATTCCCGTGCTGCCCCGTTTTCTCTCGCAGGTGGCGAGATTTCTCACGGGCATCGAGATACACCCCGGGGCCCGCATAGGGAAAGGGTTTTTCATTGACCACGGCATGGGCGTCGTGATCGGGGAAACGGCGGAGATAGGGGAGAACGTGCTTCTGTACCAGGGGGTCACTCTCGGGGGCACGGGAAAGCAGAAAGGCAAGAGGCATCCCACCATCGGCAACAACGTGGTTGTCGGCGCGGGCACCAAGGTGCTCGGGGCAATAAAAATAGGCGATAATGTTAAAATAGGCGCTAACTCCGTGGTGCTGCATTCCGTGCCGGAGAATTCCATTGTCGTCGGCGTGCCCGGGCGGGTGATCAAGAAAAGGGTCGTGAAAATATACGCCGAGGGGCCGGTGGAAATGCTTGACCACGTGCATATCCCCGATCCGCTTGAAGAGAAATTCGGGGAGATTAGATCATATATCAACGAACTTGAAAGGAGAATCGACAGTTTGGAAGGCAAAGGCGAGACCATAAAGATCTACAACACGATGAGCGGCAGGAAGGAGGATTTTGTTCCCCTCGTCCCCCGGAAAGTCGGCATGTACGTGTGCGGCATAACGGCATACGACGTCTGCCATCTCGGCCACGCGCGGAGCGCCGTTGTGTTTGACATTATCAAGAGGTACCTCAGGTACAGGGGATACGATGTAATCCACGTCAGGAACATAACCGACATCGACGACAAGATTATTGCGCGCGCCGCCGGGGAGAATGTTTCCACGGAAGAAGTCGCGAAAAAGTATACAGAGGAGTATTACAGGGACATGGACCTGCTCGGTGTGAGCAGGGCCGATATAGAGCCGAAGGCCACGGACCACATAGAAGAGATGAAGGAGATCATTCAGGGTCTCATTGACAGGGGCTATGCATACCATGTCGACGGAGACGTTTATTTCGAGGTAGGCAGGTTCCCCGGCTACGGAAAGCTTTCAAAAAAGAATATCGAAGAGCTTATGGCCGGCGCGAGGATAGACGTGGATGAGAGAAAGAAGAGCCCCCTGGATTTCGTCCTGTGGAAGGCTTCGAAACCGGGAGAGCCTTCGTGGGACAGCCCGTGGGGCCGGGGGAGGCCGGGGTGGCATATAGAATGCACCGCCATGTCGTCCAAATATCTCGGCGATAGCTTTGATATCCACGGCGGCGGGGCCGACCTTATTTTCCCCCACCATGAAAACGAGATTGCGCAGAGCGAGGCATACTCGGGCAAAACGTTCGTAAGGTACTGGATGCACAACGGGTTTATAACGGTTGATAAAGAGAAGATGTCGAAATCCCTGGGAAACTTTTTTACGATCAAGGAGATACTCGCCGAATATGACCCCGAGGTTGTGAGATACTTTCTCCTTTCAGCACATTACAGGAGTCCCATAGAGTTCTCGGACTCCCAGCTTAACGAGGCCGAGCTGTCGATCGACAGGTACTACACCACCGTGATGAGGATCAACGACTTCATCAGGGACTCCGGCGGGGAGGACAGGCCTGCTCCTTCGTCCGGCCTTGAGAACCTCCTGTCTTCCTTCATGGACAGATTCCTTCATGCAATGGATGATGACTTCAACACCGCCTCGGCCCTGGGCAATATATTCGAGCTCATAAGGGAGGTCAACAGGTTTCTCGACTCCCGGCCTTCCGGCGGAAAGGCGAGGGAGCTTGTCACCCGTACAAGGGATATGCTTGCAGAGGCCGGAGCCGTTTTAAACATATTCAACAGGACCCCGCAGGAGTGGTACAGCGCCCTGATGAAAGTGAAGAATATCGGTCTCTCGGAAGGAGAGCTTCAGGAGAAAATCCTCCGGAGACAGAAGGCGAGAGAGGCAAAAGACTGGGCGACCGCAGACAGGATCAGAAACGAGCTGTCCGCACAGGGAATCATCCTTGAAGATAAGAAAGACGGGACAGTGTGGAAGATCAGGGCCGGCAGATAAGAAAAATAACCGTAGAGGTCGCCGGTCCTGCATACGGAGGGTTATTCATAGGAAGGCATGAAGGAAAGGTCGTGATGATAAGAGGCGCCGTCCTGCCGGGTGAAACCGTGGAGGCGGCTGTCGAAGATGAAAGGAAGGACTATCTTTCGGCATCGGTTGAAAGAATCCTCAGGCCTTCGGCGGAAAGGATATCCCCTGCGTGTGAATTTTTCGGGAAGTGCGGGGGATGCCATTTTCAGCACATTCCGTATGACCGGCAGATAGAAATAAAAGAACGGATTCTCCTGGACTGCCTGAAGAGGCTGGCGGGGACGGAGACGGAACTCTCCGCGCCTGTCGTCAGCGACAAACGGTGGAATTACAGGTTAAGGGGACAGTTCAAGGTATCCGGTGAAGGGACGGGATTCTACAGGGAAGGCACGAGGGAGACGGTCGATATAGACGGCTGCCGGCTCATGACCCCGGAAATCAACACCTTCTTCCGGAAGGCAAAGACACTGGTTAAAGGCCCCGGCGTTAAGGAGATTCACATAACCTGCGGTGATTGTGTTATTGCACTGATCAGGACCCGGGCGCGCTCCGTGTCGCCCGCGGACAGGGACATGCTCGCCTCGCGATTCCTTGATTCCGGGTTTTCAGGACTGCTTATCGGGACAGCGGGCGGAGAGGTCTTTCGGTACGGCAGGGGCTTTGTCGCACTGAATCTGGGAACACTGAGATACACCGTATCACCGATGAGCTTTTTTCAGAGCAACTGGAGTCTGAACCAGGCCGTTGTCCGCATTATCAGGGAGACCCTGCAGCCTCTCGGAGGCGGAAGGATACTGGACCTGTACGCAGGCGCCGGCAACTTTTCACTGCCGCTTGCAATGGATGCAGAGGTAACCGCGGTCGAGGAGAATCCGTACGCCGTGCAGGACGGCGTGCGGAATCTGGAAATCAACAACATTAAAGACTGCCGCTTTGTCCGCTCATCCGCCGAGGATTTTCAGCCGGAGGGCCGGTTTGACATTGCAATACTTGATCCGCCGAGGCCGGGATTAACAAACCGGGCCATGAGCAAAGTGCTTGCGGCAATGCCCGAAAGGATTGTTTATATATCCTGCAATCCCGCAACCCTTGCGAGGGATGTGAAGAAGCTGTCGGTGAGATACGTGATCGAATCAGTAAGGATAGCCGACCTCTTCCCGCAGACATTCCACATAGAGGCAGTGGTTTTCCTGAGGCTGAAGTGAATCTTATCCGTAAGCCTTGGAAATCTTCTCATCCACAAACGCCCCGAACTCTCTGCGGAATCTTTCGATGCCGAATCTCTCGGCGTTTTTTCTTATCTCCGAAGGATTGAATCCGTCCTCTGAAGCCTCAAACTCCTTGACGGCCTTGATCAGTGCTTCCGGCGTCTGCTCGTGGAAGAATATGCCGGTCGGCGATGCCGGTCCGGACTCCGGGGCCCGGTGGCCGGACCCTGAACTGGTTGCAGGTATGACCGTCTCGGTCACCCCGCCCCTGCCGAATGCTATCACGGGCGTTCCGCACGCCTGGGCCTCAACAGGTACTATGCCGAAGTCCTCTTCCGCTGCAAATATAAATGCCCGGGCTTTTTGCATATAGTCCTGCAGTATATTGCCTTCCCGGAATCCGAGAAACTCGATATTTTGCCTTGCCCTGCTTTTGACTTTTTCAAAATCAGGCCCGTCTCCGATAACCACAAGCCGCAGCCCCAGTTCTGAAAATGCCTCGACTATCAGATCCATTTTTTTATAGGGAACCATTCTTGAAACGGCCAGGAAAAAATCATCCTTTCTTTCCTTGAGACGAAATGCATTGACATCAACAGGCGGGTAAATGACCGTCGCCTCCCTGCCGTAGGAGCGTTTTATCCTGTTTTTTATATAACGGGAATTTGCAATAAAGTGATCGACCCGCCGGGCCGTGTTATAATCCCACTTCCTGAGCCGGTTGAGAACGGTTTTTACCACCGCCCCCTTTATGCCGGAATTCAGCCCGGATTCATCCAGATACTGGTCCCTCAGGTCCCATGCATAACGCATGGGCGTATGGCAGTAGCAGATCTGGAGCTGCCCCGGATTTTTTTTTACTCCCTTGGCAACCGAATGGGAGTTTGAAATAATTACATCATAGGCGGAGACGTCGAGCCGCGCAACGGCAAAGGGCATCAGGGGGAGGTAGTTGCGGTATTTCTTTTTTGCAAACGGGAGATTCTGGATTAACGATGTCTTTGACTTCTTGTTGAGGATGAAACTTCTCTCTTCATCTGCGAGGAAGTCGACCTGACAGAAAAGATCGGCCTCGGGGTAAAGCTTTACAATCTGCTCAAGCACCCTCTCGGAGCCTGCGTAATTTACAAGCCACTCGTGGATGACGGCAATTTTCATATTTTATTTTCTGGTAACACTTCGGAAAGTGCGACAGGATATAGTGATATTTTTTAAACCAGTTCCTTGCGCAAGTGTGCTAAGAAATCTCTTGCTTCCTCCGCAAACTTTTCTGATACTTTGTCAAATTTATCAGCAAGATAATCTATCCGGTCACCCTTTAGCTCGAATCCATATATATTTCTGAACAGGTGCCTGAAGGCCAAGAATTCATCGAGGTCTGCTGCAAGCTCTTCGGAAATAATTTGCGGCCTTAATCCTTCCAATGGAATAGTCATCCTGTAAAGAAGGTTTTTATGCCATTTTTCCGAGTCCTCGTATCCACCATTCATCTCTATGGCAATTTTTTTGAAAATTCTTTCGCAGCAGTTGTAAAAGTCGTGCAGAATGGATCCTTTTGATCTTTTAAAGATAATGTCCTTTTCCGCTTTTATTCTTTTTAATTCTGAACGCAAGCCCTGAAGGTTCTCCAATTCCCATTCGATTTCAGCGATAATTTCAATAAGCCGCTCTTTCAATAGAGTACTCTCCCTTCCTTTTCTATTTTGAATTTGCTATCCTTATCTAATTCCTCATATGGTTTAAGATCAATATTAAAAGCGCTTTTGGACATTAGCAGGGAAAGGGCTTTAAAAAACAAGTCTTTCTTTAACCCCTTTATTACAAAATCTATGTCAGAGCGCCGGGTAAAATTTTTCTCTTTGATTACCGACCCTATAAGAAATAGGGTGTCGAATTCAAACTTTTCTCTTAATAGTTTTGCAAGACGTTCAGCTTCTGTCAGCGCCTTCTCTCTGAGAAGCTCTTTTTCTTTTTCCCTTTCTTTTAGCAGATCAAGGTATTCCGTCATAAGGCGGATTCATGAAATTTTGTCATGATTTTATCAATTTTTTCAGAGACTTCCGGTGTATAGTAAGCCTCGCCGCATTCTTCACAGATGTATCCGGAAACATCTTTTATAGAAAGCAGTTCTTCCCCACTCCTGTCTTCTGAATTCTTGTTAAGCATTTTCCATAGGTGAACTGTTACATGAAGTCCTGTTCATGAATTCAGGCCATTCATGGATGACGGCGGTTTTCATATGGTAAAGCCATCCCTTAATGTTAAGATGTCAGTAACTGTTCACAGGGTGCGGAATGAAGTTCGAAGATTCAGATATGTGGAAAAGAGCAGCACGGTTGAGTACCGATATTTACAAAGAGCTACGACGTAAGAACTATCAGCCATGCTGGTTGGTTTAAAAAAACATCCAAGAAGAACCCGACATGTTCTTTCTGCACCCCGTGAACGGTTACAATATTATTCAGAGTCTGTCCATAAACTCAAACATTGAGCTGTCATTCCCGCAGGTCTTTGAGCGGAAATCCGGTCTTTTCAATATGTTCCGGATGCCCGATTGCTGACTTCGGGCATGACGAAAATAAAAAAGCACTTTATAGACAGACTCTATTTATCAGACTTTCAGTCCCGATTTCTTCAGATACGCCTTGCTTCCCTTGATAAACTCTCCGGCTTCCTTTACAGCAGTACGTGCAGTTTCTTTATCAACCTTACAGTGGCATAAAAATGCCGGCTTGTGCAACATTAAGGTCAATATATGAAAATATCTCGTAATCTCCGCTCTCCCTGTCATCTTTCAGGTTTGCCAGGTATTTACCATAATTCCTGCTGAATTTCCCTGTCTTAACAAAGAGAAGACCGAAGCAGGGCCTGTGCTGCATGAAATACAGCGTAATACGATCTTGAAACAGAATCTTCATAATCACCTGATCGTAGAAGTTTTTTTGCAACTTCCAGTTTCTTGACGGCTTTCTGAAAATATCCGCTAATGAGTTCTTTGGAAATAGTTTCCAAGTCTTACCCCGTCATTTAAGACATTGCATATAAAAGGAGAAGGGATTGATTTCAGACGGTTAAATTCCGACAGACTGAAAACTTTAAGCGAGATCAGTCTTCCCGTATCAAGCAGTATATCCATAACCGCATCGTATAATCTGCTGATAACATCTCTTTCTTTTTTATCCACAATTATCAGAAAATCATAATCGGAATCAGGACGCCAATCATCCCGGCATCTTGAACCGAAAAGATAAACTTCTTTTATATTCCCTTTGAGGGGCTTAAGCAAATCCATGAACCGTTCAGTAATGCCGTCGCAGTTTAATTTTTCCCTTTTTGATGCGGTTTTCTTCATTCTTATTCACTCGAAAAATAATATTGGCATGAGCCTCTTGCAAAAGTATGAAAATGCCTGCATATGTCATTTCGACCGGAGGGAGAAATCTTTTGGTATCGATGAGTTATAAGACCTCTCTCTCCGTTCGAGGT
>JALSHG010000086.1 GCA_026982355.1 Thermodesulfovibrio sp. | reverse complement strand
CAATCTCCCGGAGATATGGCTGCAAGGGCATACCTGAGTTTGCGTCTCCCCGGTCTCTGAAATACTGACAGCTTTGCCGTCTCTCCAGGCTTTAATCCATACGCGCTTCGACTTTGACGTTTCCGTGCAGGGCAGGCGCCTTATTACCCTTCAGGTGAATGAAATACCGGTCGCAGGGCGGGAGAGTCCGCGGAAAGATTTTATCGGGCCTGCCTGAATTGATAATTACACGGGAGTATTTTATACTGGACATTGAGCCTTAATGTCGCATAAGCCGGCATGGGAGTCCGGCCTGAAACCTGCCGGCCTCCCATGCCTGCGGGCGGTATTTTCATGCCGCTGTAAAGTTTGAGGGATTCATCATGCTGAAAGTCGCGACCGCAGCGGAGATGCAGGGTATAGACAGGATTACAATCGAAGACTATGGTATTGCCGGCACGATCCTTATGGAAAGGGCGGGGCTTTCCGTCGTGTCAAGAATAAATGAACTGTTCTTCGGGGAAACGGTGCAGCGGCAACCGGCAACGGACAAACCTGCTGTTATCGTTCTGTGCGGCGGGGGCAACAACGGCGGAGACGGGTTTGTCATAGCGAGGATACTTCATAATCAGGGGAAGAGCGTCGAGGTTTTTCTCTCTGTAAACCCCGGGAATCTGAAAGGCGATGCACGTATAAATTATGACGCCGCAAAAAAATTCGGAGTGAAAATTTCCCCGCTCGATGAGTTTCCCGCCCGGCGTCCGCTCAATCGATGTGTCATTGTCGACGCGCTGCTGGGCACCGGGCTGAGCAAGGAAGTGAGGGCGCCCCTGTCCGGCGCCATCAATGCCGTCAACCGTTCGGCATGCCCTGTTGTCTCTGTGGACATACCGTCGGGAATCTCCTCTGATACAGGGCAGGTTATGGGGTGTGCCGTCAAAGCCCGGTACACGGTCACCTTCGGCCTTCCCAAGAGGGGTCACCTGCTTTATCCCGGCGCCGGGCATGCCGGCCGGCTGTTTGTTGAAGATATAGGCTTCCCCGTGACGCTGCTGAAATCCGGCAAGATCAGGGTCAACCTGCCTGAAAGAGGGGACATGATATCCCTCCTGCCTCAAAGGCCCGCTTATTCCCACAAGGGGACATACGGGCATGTGCTTCTGGTGGCGGGCTCAAGGGGAAAGACAGGAGCGGCGCTCATGGCGGCGGGGGCGTGCCTGAGGGCAGGGGCCGGGCTGGTGACGATCGGGGTGCCTGAATCGCTCGTGGGCACATTTCAGTCAATGGTTGCCGAGGAGATGATTCTTCCGCTGGCGGACAAGGGTGACGGTACGCTTTCTTCAGAATCCGCAGGCGCTATCCTCGAGTTTCTCGAAAACAGGGCCGGTGTCCTTGCGACAGGCCCCGGCCTGTCGGTTGACGGCGAGATAACGGGGCTTATCAGCAGGCTCATTGCAGAGTCCGGTTCCCCGCTGGTTATAGACGCCGACGGATTAAACGCCGTTGCAGGCAACCCGGCTGTCTTTCGGGACAGCCGCGTCCCGGTTGTTCTTACGCCTCATACCGGCGAGATGGCGAGGCTCCTGCACGGCCTGTCCTCGGAAAAAGGCGATATCCGGGCCATGATAGAAAAAGACAGGATCAGTACGGCAGTGTCATTTGCAGAAAAAACCGGAACATATCTTGTCCTTAAAGGCGTTCCCACCGTGACGGCGACCCCTGAGGGGGATGCATTCATAAATCCCACCGGCAATCCCGGCATGGCTTCAGCAGGCTCGGGGGATGTGCTTACGGGCATGATATCCGCTTTTGTCGCGCAGGGCCTGACCCCGCGGGACGCATCGGTTCTCGGCGTGTACATGCATGGTCTCGCGGGGGATATTGCAGCCAATGAAAAGGGGCCGCATTCACTGATCGCATCTGATATCATCGGCAGCATACCGGCGGCGTGCCTGTCCTTGAGCGGAAGCGTTTCCTGATGCCGCTGCAAGCGTATATTTTCATGCTATGAAGGTCATTAAACCTGCCAATATCGACTTCCCGGGTACAAAGGCGTTTTTTACGGGGAAGTTTCCGCCCGGCAAAGATATTCATGAAATCATCTCCGTGGAATGCGGGGTTTCGAAAGACCGCATCTACATGCCGGTTCAGAGGCATACGGGCATAACATACGTGCTTGAAACGGAATCCGGTCCCGTGGTGGCGGACGCGGTCGTGACAGGCAGAAAAGGGGTGTTGATCGGCGTGCTGGTCGCCGACTGCGTGCCTGTTCTCCTGTACGACCCGGTTAAGAAGGTCGCAGGCGCTGTTCATGCAGGCTGGAGGGGTACCGCAGGGGGGATTTTAAAGGGGACCATACGTGTCATGCGGGAAAGGTTCGGATGTTCGGCGGGGGACATACTGGCAGCCGTGGGTCCGAGCATCAGGGGATGCTGCTATGAGGTGGGTGAGGATGTAAGGGCCGCAATACAGGAGGCCACGGGCAAGGGGAATTATTCCGTGCAACAGGGTGACAGGTATCTCGTCGACCTTGCAGCCGCCAATAAAATCCAGGCTGTTGATGCAGGCATCCCCCGGGAGAATATCTGGCAGGCGGGGGAATGCACTTTCTGCAACCCGGATGGATTCCATTCCTACAGATATACAGAGGGCGCGGCGGGGAGACAGGGCGGTTTTATCGGGATATGGTAATATATTTAAAAAAACAGAAAATCGGGCGGTTTGATTTTCCGGAGGAAAGATGCTTAAGGCAAAAGACATTATGACCAGTGACGTTATCACCGTAAACCCGGAGGCGACCATAAAAGAGCTGGCAAGGCTCCTGACGGACCACAGGATAAGCGGCGTTCCGGTGGTGAACGACAGGGGAGAGATAGCCGGGATTGTTACGGAAAATGATCTGATCAGGAAAAACAAGCGCCTGCACATCCCGACGGTGATCAGGCTTTTCGACGCCTACCTGCTTGTTGGCTCAAAGGAGATGGAGAAGGAGATCAGGAATATAGCGGCCACGACGGTTGATGAGATATGCACAAAAGAGGTTGTATCCATTGATGAGGAGACGACCGTGGAGGAGATTGCAACCATAATGGCTGAACAGCATATTCACCTCCTGCCCGTGCTTCGCGGCCGGAGGGTTGTCGGAATCGTCGGCAAGGCCGACATGGTCAGGGCCATGGCTGATGAAGTTTCAAAGTAAAAGTGAGGCGGAGACTGAAAGCATAGGCCGCAGGCTCGGAAAGAAACTGAAACGCGGAGACGTGGTCTGCCTTTACGGCGGGCTGGGATCGGGAAAGACGACCATGGCCAGGGGGATAGCATCCGCTCTCGGAATCAGTGAGCGTGATGTAACGAGCGCGAGCTTTACCGTAATTGCCGAGCATGATGCGGACATACCTTTCTATCATATTGACCTTTACAGGATAAGCCCTCATAATGTTTCAGAACTTGGTCTGCACGAGTATCTGGAGTCCGACGGCATATGCGTGATCGAGTGGGCCGGGAGGGCTGAGGGAGAGCTGCCGGAAAGAATCATAAGGGTCAGTCTCCGTTATACCGGAGAGGATTGCAGGGAGATAGATATTACAGGGATTGAATTATGAAACGGATCGGAATAATTGCAAAAAAGGGCGAACCGCAGGCCGTCGCCGTGGTCAGAAGCATGCTGAAGCAGTTAAAGGGAAGAAGGGTCACGTGCTTTATAGAGAGTGAACTGGCCTCACGACTCGGCGTCAAGGGTTGTCGGAGGGAGGAGATACCTTCAAAATCCGATATTATCATGGTATTCGGCGGCGACGGCACTCTCCTGAGCGTTGCAAGGCTTGTCGGTGACAAAGGTGTCCCGATACTGGGGATAAACCTGGGGAACCTGGGGTTTATCACGGAACTCAACCGAAAAGAGCTGCATGAAAACATGGATGCCGTTTTTTCGGAAAAATACTCTTTTGAAGAGAGGATCATGCTCCTGGCCGATGTCTACCGCGGAAAAAAGAAGATACTCCGGCACAATGCGTTTAATGACGTGGTGCTGAATAAAAACGTGCTTTCGAGGATGTTTGAACTTGATATAATCGTCAACAGTCAATACGCAAACAGTTTAAGGGCGGACGGCCTGATAATATCGACACCCACGGGATCGACGGCCCATTCGCTTTCTGCGGGGGGCCCGATACTCTACCCGACGCTTGAGACTTTCCTGATGACCCCCATATGCCCGCATACACTGACCAACAGGCCCATTGTGCTTCCCGACACGTTTATACTGGAGATAAAGATAAAAGGCGGTGACGATGTATACATGACGATCGACGGGCAGGAGGGATTCCCGCTGAAAGTCAGGGACCGGGTTGTAATTAAAAAAGCCGATTACAAGGCGAAGTTTCTTGTTTTGCACAGCAGGGATTATTTTCACATATTAAGGACCAAGCTTAAATGGGGAGAATAGACGCCGCCGGCATTTCATGTCACTGTAAGATAACCATGTATGACAGGAGCGAGGTAAAGGAAAGGCTCAGGAAGGCCCTGGAGTTTTACAGGGAGCTGGGATTTGAATACCTGCCTGTAGAGAATGCCGGTGCCGCAGGCGGGCGCCGGACGGTGGAAGAGGCACGGGCTGGGCATATCAGGAAAGACGGGGATGAAGAGCTGAAAAGCCTGAGGGCCGTGATAGGCGACTGCCGCAGGTGCAGGCTTTCGGAAGGACGCAGAAATATTGTCTTCGGTGAAGGCCCGCCTCATGCCGCGCTGATGTTTATCGGCGAAGGCCCCGGCAGGGATGAAGATATCCAGGGAAGGCCCTTTGTGGGCGACGCGGGAAAGCTCCTTACAAAACTGATAGCAAAAATGGGCATGAAACGTGAAGATGTCTATATTGCAAATATCATAAAGTGCAGGCCTCCGCTTAACAGAAATCCGCAGGAGGATGAGATAGCCGCATGCCTGCCTTTCGTTGAGAAACAGATAGAGATAATCAGCCCCAGCGTTATTGTCTGCCTCGGCAAGGTGTCGGCCCATGCGCTGCTGGGCACGGATATCCCGATAAGCAGGCTCAGGGGCGCTTTTCTGCAATACAGGGGCATCCCTGTAATGCCGACATTTCATCCGGCGTATCTGCTGAGGAATCCAAGGGACAAATGGCTGACATGGGACGACATGCAGAAGGTGCTGGAGAAAATGAAGGGAGGATGAATAAACATGAAGAGACTGTGGGCGCCGTGGAGAATGGAATATATTCTTGATGAACACAAGCATGACAAATGCCTGTTCTGTGATATATCAAAGGGGAAGATCAGGGGACGAAACAGGGGGGAGGACAAAAAAAACCTGATATTATACAGGGGCAGGCACTGCTTTGTATTGTTGAACCGCTACCCTTACAACAGCGGCCACCTCATGGTCGTCCCGTACTTTCATACACCGACATTCGACGGCCTTTCCGACGAGGTGCTTTTTGACCTTATCAGGACCCTCAGGGATTCCGTCGGTATACTGAAAAAGGCGCTTGCGCCGGACGGGTTCAACATGGGACTTAATTTCGGGAAAGTGGCCGGCGCCGGCATGGAGTCGCATATGCACCTGCATGTCGTTCCCCGCTGGACGGGTGATACCGACAGTATGCCGATCATCGCCGAGACAAGGGTCATGCCCGAGCATCTGAAGAAAACCTATGAAAAGCTCGGCAGGCATTTTCTGAAATTGTAATAATTACAGAGGGTTCCGCGCGAGGTAGAATTTGGGGGAAAAATATGTTATATTTAAAAGTTAAATGTCGGGAAACAAGGAATGATGAAAGAAAAAGATATATTTGATGAACTGATAGAAGTCGGCAAGAGGAGGGGAGTCCTCACTTACGACGAGATAAACGAGGCCCTGCCGTCGGAGTTTTTTACTCCTGACGAGATAGAGGACCTCATGGACCTCCTGAACGACATGGGGGTCCGCATTATCGACTCCGAGGAAACCATCCCCCTTGAGGAGGTCGAGACCCCCCAGGAGTATGAGAAGACCGAAGACCTTGTGCAGGCATATTTCCACTCAATGGGGGATATCTCCATCCTTACAAAGAGTGAAGAAGTGGAGCTTGCCAAGAAGCTGGAAGAAGGCAAGGAAATCATCCTGGAGATCATACGGCCTCTTAAACTGACCAAACAGGTTGAAGCCGAGCTCGCTGCGGATGAAGACTTGCAGGACATGGAGGAAGAGGACCGCATGGCTCATGTAATGGAGGCCACGCTGTACAGGCTGGAAATGATGGTGGAGGTTATAGAGAATTTCAACAAGGAGCTTTCCAGGTACGGCGGTTCACTCAAGTCGCTCAAACACCTCATAAAAAGCGAAAAGAGCAAGAAAAGACCGCGGCTTCCCGTACTGTCGGCTATGGAGGACCTTGCCAACAGGACACAGAGGGCCTTCAAAAAGATCGAAAGCGAGGTCGGTATAAAGGTGGACGCCCTCCTCGAGATGTGGGGCAGGATAAGCAAGGTGCAGTCCTTTGTGCTGGAAGCGAAAAACGAGTTAATCACCCGGAATCTCCGGCTTGTGGTCAATATCGCAAAAAACTATGTGGGCAGGGGATTGCCGCTGCTTGACCTCATACAGGAAGGCAATATCGGGCTCATGAAGGCCGTGGACAAGTTCAAACATGAAAAGGGGTTTAAATTCAGCACGTATGCCACATGGTGGATCAGGCAGGCCATAACGAGGGCACTCATAGACCAGACCAAGACGATCAGGGTGCCTGTCCATATGATGGAATTCTACAACAGGGTTACAAAGGCCTCAAGAGAGCTGACACAGGAGCTCGGCAGGGAGCCCACTGATGAAGAGATAGCATCAAAGCTCTCTGTCCCGACAAGAAAGGTCGAGGAGGTCTTCAGGGCAATCCAGGACCCCATTGCCCTGCAGACGCCGGTCGGCGACGAGGACACGGAGCTTGAGGACTTCATCGGTGATAAAAACAGCCCTTCACCCTATCTTGATGCTGAAAACAAGGAAATATCGGGATATATCAAGAAAGTGCTCGGCACCCTGACTCCCAAGGAGGAGAAGGTTATAAGGATGAGATTCGGCATAGGGGTTGACAGGGATCATACCCTTGAAGAAGTGGGCAGGCATCTTACGATAACAAGGGAGAGGGTGCGCCAGATCGAGGCAAAGGCCCTGAGAAAGTTGAAGCATCCAAGCAGGCTGAAGGCCCTTAAAACACTGGTTAGCACTTAGGGGAATAGGTCAATCCTCAAGTGTCGTTCTCTGTTTTCCGCTCCCGGGAAACAGGTTATTTATTCCCCCATTCCATGCCGATCATTATTTCCTGCGAACTCTTCTGAATCAGGGCCGCGGATGTGGAAGGCCGGAGGGATATCACCTGTATTGTCCCGATAGCCCTTTCCACGGGAAATTCCGAAAAGACCCGGAATGTATCGCCGACCGCGACTCCGTCATCCATCCCCTTGTCCAGGAATACGATATCCCCCTGGCTTAATACCCGGGAATTCATGTGCGACTCCACGATATAGCCGCTTATGCGGGGGGCTTTGACGGTCTCCGGCACAACAGGCGGCCTCATTTTCCTGAAAGGCAGCAGTGAATCACCGGTCTGGATGTCCTCAAAGGATTTAATCACTTTCGCCTTTGTTACATTATTGTCCCTACCCGTGACATCAAGAATACCCGTCACCCTTATCTGATGCCCCAGTATTTCGCCGGTGACGGGATGCTTGACTATTTTCACATCCCTGATTATAAAGAATTTTTCCCCTGAAGTGCCGTCCCGCTCACTGGCAACCACGAGCTGGGTTGAGGGCGAAGAGGCCGCTGTCTCGCCGTCAGGCAGTTCCACGTAAACCGTATCCCCTTTGCCCGCCATCCGGCGTCCGGTCAGTGAATATAAAATTCTGCCCCTGCCCGGAAATTCCGGCGATATCCAGCCGCTCGCGATATAGAGATCTTTTTTGACGATGTATTTCGGCGTGATCCTTTTCACGGGGATTCTCAGCGGTTTTTTTGCCGCAGGGACAATCTTTTTAACGGGAGCGGGTGGGGGCTGCATGCGCAAAAGTTGTTCCCTTGTGGGGATGATTATTCTGGTGCCCGGATATATGAGATCGGGGTTGTCGATCTGGGGGTTGACATTCCAGAGCTTGGGCCAGAGAAAGTAGTCATGCAGTTTCGTGTCCGATATATCCCACAGGGTATCGCCCTTTTGTATGATGTATTCTTCCGGTTCCTTGTCCTTTGCAGGGATTTCGACGGAAAGAACGTTTCCTGCGGTGTAAAGAGAGACCGTAAAAAAAGCGAAAGACAGTATCAGGCAAATGAAATAATTTTTCATGTTATTCCCCCTAAGGTACAACCTGCTTTTATAAAATTATACTTGCACTTATCTTAATAAGATATAGGAGTGTTTCAATTGTGTCAAGTTCTGTAATGCGCGTTGATTCTTATATATCCCTCTGTCAGGTCACATGTCAGTACCCTGGCGCTCTCCCTGCCCGCCTTAAGGTCGACGGTAACCGTAACTTCTCCGTCTTTGAAGATGCTGTTTGCGCTTTTATCCCTGCCGGTTCCCGTCCCCCGGCTGACCACCTTGACTTTATTGATGTAAATATCCACCCTGTCTTCACTGATTTCCACGCCCGAGCGGCCGAGCGCCGCCATGATTCTGCCCCAGTTCGGGTCCTTACCGTGTATCGCGGTCCTGACAAGCATTGAACCGGCTATTGTCATGGCGGCCCTTTCCGCATCACGCTCCCCGGCCGCGCCCCTGACGATGATTGCAACGGGTGTTGTCGCACCCTCACCGTCGCGGGCTATCATTTTTGCGAGGCTGTAAGCCACTTCGTTCAGGGCATTGCTGAACCTGCGATAACAGGGGGAGCGCGCGGTAAGGGGTTTGTTTCCCAGCAAACCGTTTGCCATGATCATTACCGTGTCGTTGGTGCTCATGTCATTATCCACGGTCAGCCTGTTGAAGGATTTATTGACCGCCTCTCTCAGCGCGCGGTCAAGCGCCCCGGGTCTCACGGCTATATCGGTGACCATGTAGCACAGCAGTGTCGCCATGCGGGGACAGATCATCCCCGCACCCTTTGCAATGCCGGCTATCGTTCCCGTTTTCCCGCCTATCCGGACTTTTCCCGAGCAGGTCTTGGCAAAGGTGTCTGTTGTCATTATTGCGGATGCGGCGTCGTTTAAGGATGACGCGGAGAGACTTTCAACCAGCCCCGGCAGGGCGTTTCTTATTTTTTCCACGGGCAGGGGGACGCCTATGACACCTGTTGAAGAGACATAAACAAGCCCTGCTGATATACCGAGTTCTTTTGCGGTGACCGTGTTTATCTCTTCCGCGTCCCGGAGACCCTGTTTGCCTGTGCACGCATTGGCATTGCCGCTGTTGATGATGACGGCCTGGCCCCTGCGGGAGGCAATCCGCCGGAGCGCGAGTTTCACGGGTGCCGCCTTGACCCTGTTGGTCGTGAAAAGCCCTGCCGTCACTGCAGGCCGCTCCGAGTAAATCAGTGCGAGGTCCCTTTCTCCGGATTCTTTTATTCCGGCTGACACGCCGGCAAACAGGAATCCGGGGACGTGGACTGTTTTTTCACATGAGGTGTTTTTCATTATCCGGCAATCATGGACACGGAGGCGGTGACATGAGGCCCGCTGTTTCATCGAAGCCGTACATGATGTTCATATTCTGCACGGCCGACCCCGCGGCTCCCTTCAGCAGGTTGTCGATTGTGCTTACTATTATCAGTGAGTGCTCCCTGCCGCGGCTGTCAAGGAAGACCGACATGTCGCAGAAATTGCTTCCCCTGACAGCGGCTATGCTCGGATATACGCCGTTTTTCAGTATCCTTACGAACGGCTCGCCGCCGTAGAAATCACGGTAGAGTTTCTGCACGGCGGAGAGACGCATTTTCATCCTGAGGCGTAAATACACGGTGCTCAGGATGCCCCTGTTTGCGGGGATTAAATGAGGCGTGAAAATAATTTTCACCTTCCTGCCCGATACAAGGCTCAGTTCCTGCTCGATCTCGGGCGTATGGCGGTGCGTGGTCACGGCATATGCCCTGACCGATTCATTTACCTCGCAGAACATCAAGGGCTGCACGGGGCTCCTGCCCGCACCGGATACCCCGGATTTTGAATCGATGACGACCGAGTCCGCGTCCACGAAATCCTTCCCGATGACCGGAGCAAGGGCGAGTATCGCGCTTACCGGGTAACAGCCGGGATTGGCCACTATCGAGGCATCCCGTATCCTGTTCCTGTAGATCTCGGGCAGTCCGTAGACGGCCTTTTTCAGCAGGGAGCGGAACAGGTGCGGTGTGTTATACCACTGCCTGTATACCGTTGCGCTTTTCAGCCTGTAATCCGCGGAAAGGTCTATCACCCTCCTGCCCGCCTTGTGGAGAAGCGCAACGGTCTCCTGCGAGGCCTTGTGCGGGAGGCAGAGAAAGTAAAGATCGGCCTTTTTCGCCAGGGTTTTCTGGTCCAGAGGCTCGAATTTCAATGCGGTGTTCCTGAAATGAAGGAATGTGTCGGAGATTAAAGAGCCGGCCGAGCGCTCCGAGGTCACCGCGGTCACTTTTACATGCGGGTGGGATAAAAGGAGCCTCAGCAGTTCACTCCCAGCATAACCGCTCCCCCCCACGACAGCAACATTTAACATATCCAGGTTCCGTGGGTAATAATTGTGATTGTTATCTCTTTGAGAACTGGAAGCGTTTTCTTGCTCCCTTCTGTCCGTATTTCTTCCGCTCCACCACCCTCGGGTCCCTTGTCAACAGGCCTTCCTTTTTCAGTTTTCCCCTGAAATCCGAGTTGGCCTCAACCAGGGCGCGTGCGATGCCGTGCCTTATGGCGGCCGCCTGGCCGCTGAACCCCCCGCCCTTGACCCTGACCGTGATGTCGTATTTGCCGTTGACGGCAACAACGCTGAGCGGCTGCTGCACTATCATCTTCATGGTTTCATAGGGGAAATATTTATTGAGAGGCTTTTTGTTGATGATGATATTGCCTGTGCCCGGCTTTATGAACACCTGTGCAATGGATGTCTTTCTTTTGCCGGTTGCGTTGTATTGAATCTCTGCCATGCTTGCGACTCCTTATTACTGAAATATTTAAAATCACCCCGCGGTCACGCATTAAGGTTCAATGGTTCAGGGTTCTGCGCCTTATGGGGATGCTCCGGCCCCCTGTATACCTTCAGCTTGCCCAGTTGGTGTCTGCCGAGCCTGTTTTTGGGGAGCATTCCGCGAACGGCGGACGTGATGATCCTTTCCGGGAAATCCTTCATAACATCCTTGGCCACCCTCTTTTTTATGCCTCCGGGGTATCCCGAATGATGGTAATAGGCCTTCTGTTGAAGCTTGTTGCCCGTAAAACGCACCTTCTCCGCATTTACAATGATGACGAAATCACCTGTATCCACATGCGGGGTGTATATCGGCTTGTTTTTGCCCCTCAGTATTGATGCGACCCTCGAGGCGAGCCTTCCCACGACCATTCCCTCGGCATCTATAACGTGCCATTTCCTCACAACATCCGTATTTTTAGCGAATATAGTTTTCATATTACCTCTCTCTTAACCCTAAGCGGAATGATACAAACATAACATGATAATTAAAAAGCCTTTTATTTGTCAAATGATTTAAAATGAAGGGCTCTTATAAAAGTCCTCCGTCCGTCACATCGAGCGGAGAGATGTCTTATAACTCATCGATACCAAAAGACTAAAACTTCTCCCTTTGGTCGAAATGACATATACAGGCATTTTCATACTTCTGCAAGAGGCTCGATGATTTTACGGCGGATTCAGACGCGGTCACATGAACGGTGGGACAACTGTTCCCAGGATTTTGCATCCATTTCGTTTATATAGTCCTCTATGGAATAACTCTTGCTGCACGCCGTGCAGCGCAGTTGAACGCTCTTTCAACCGATTTGCAGGCTCAGCTTTCCGTTACACTCCCTGCATCTCATCCCTGCTTTTGCGGCCATTTTTTTCTCCTCCATCATATAATTAAATAATTATATAATACCCTTTAATGAATTTTATTTCCACGTTAATATTTTCAAGGTAGCGTAAAATATTCTGTGTAAATTTGAATAAAAAAAAGAAAGGGTGTATTCTCCATAAGTTTGACTAAAAACTTTTAAAAGGAGGAATACACCCATGCCAGTAAAAGAATTAACGAATTTAACGGTAACAGATTTATTCAGAGAATACAAGTGGAGTTTCAAAGAATATTGGCAAGACCACGACGAGACGGTAAAAGCATTCAGGAAGAAGCTCATAGAGGGGTCATTGTGATATGCCCCCATTTTTTGGAACGTTATAAATACGAATAATTTGGTTTCAAAGATTATGAACCCTGTTTTTGGAACAACATATTTACGAACCATGCCGATAGACCTCGAAAGGTGTTTTTCCGTTA